>NZ_JBWKDW010000012.1:0-166687 GCF_056435735.1 Streptomyces sp. NPDC043878 | reverse complement strand
GCGCACCCCCTCCCCCGCGCCGGCTGCCCTCTACCTTGCGCCCTCCCCCCCCCCCCCCCCCCCACACACTCCCCCCCCCCCCCCCCCCCCCCCCCCCCCCCCCCCCCCCCCCCCCCGCGGCCACCGCGAACCCGCCGGCCCCAGCCCATCCCGCCGGCCCCCGGCCAGGGCGGCCCGAGTGGCCGGTGCCGCGACAGCCGACGGTCGCCCCGTCGCGGCGCTAGAGGCGCCCCACCGCGGCCCTGACCCGCTCGTCGGTGGCCGTCAGTGCCACGCGTACGAAGTGTTCGCCCGCCGTGCCGTAGAAGTCGCCGGGGGCCACCAGGATGCCGAGGTCGGCGAGGTGGGCGACCGTGCTCCAGCAGGACTCGTCCCGGGTGGCCCAGAGGTAGAGGCTGGCCTCGCTGTGCTCGATGCGGAAGCCGTGCCGCAGCAGGGCCTCGCGCAGGGCGGTGCGGCGGGCCGCGTACCGCTCGCGCTGCTCGCGCACGTGGGTGTCGTCGCCGAGGGCCGCGATCACGGCGGCCTGGGTCGGCGCGGACGTCATCATTCCGCCGTGCTTGCGGATCTCCAGCAGCGGGCCGAGGACCGCCGGGTCACCGGCCAGGAAGGCCGCGCGGTAGCCGGCGAGGTTCGAGCGCTTGGAGAGGGAGTGCACCGAGACGATGCCGTCGAAGGAGCCGCCGTTCACGTCGGGGTGCAGGACCGAGACGGGCTCGGCCTCCCAGCCCAGCTCGAAGTAGCACTCGTCGGAGAAGACCAGGACGCCGTGCTCGCGGGCCCAGGCGACGATCCGTGTCAGTTCCTCCCGGGCCAGCACCTTCCCGGTCGGGTTCGACGGCGAGTTGAGCCACAGCAGCTTCAGGCCGGCCGGGTCCAGGTCCGTCGGGTCGTCGTAGACCTCGTACTCCGCGCGCGCCAGCCGGGCGCCGACCTCGTAGGTCGGGTAGGCCAGCCGGGGGTGGGCGACGCGGTCGCCGGGGCCGAGGCCCAGCTGCGTGGGCAGCCAGGCGACCAGTTCCTTGGAGCCGACGACCGGCAGGACGTGCCGGTGCGTGACCTCGCGGGCGCCGAGCCGGCGCTGCACCCAGCCGGTGATCGCGTCACGCAGTTCGGGCGTGCCCCAGACGGTCGGGTAGCCCGGCGAGTCTGCCGCGCCGATCAGCGCCTTCTGCACCAGCTCGGGGACCGGGTCGACCGGAGTGCCGACGGACAGGTCGACGATGCCGTCCGGATGGGCCTCGGCCGTCGCCCTGTACGGCGTCAGCTTGTCCCAGGGGAAGGTGGGGAGACGGTCGGAGACTGCGGACACGGGATCTGGCTCACTTTCTCGCACGGACGCGTGCGGACGCGTGCGGACGGCAAACGCCCCGGCCCCGTGCGGCGATCGAAGGCGATCAGGCCGTACGGGACCGAGGCGATGGGGTCCGCCGGCTCGGGCGAGGCCCGGACACCGGGAAGGGCGCGGGCCGCGCTTACTGGTTCTGCGGCGGGAGCGCGGCGACGAAGGGGTGGTCGCGCTCGATCAGGCCCAGCTTGCTGGCGCCGCCGGGAGAGCCCAGCTCGTCGAAGAACTCGACGTTCGCCTTGTAGTAGTCCTTCCACTCCTCCGGAGTGTCGTCCTCGTAGAAGATCGCCTCGACCGGGCAGACCGGCTCACAGGCGCCGCAGTCGACGCATTCGTCCGGGTGGATGTACAAGGACCGCTGGCCCTCGTAGATGCAGTCGACCGGGCACTCCTCGATGCACGCCTTGTCCTTGACGTCGACACAAGGCTGCGCGATGACGTAAGTCACGCTGTCGTTCCTCCTCGATAGGGCGCTGGCGGGCCTCCACAGGCTCCGCCGCCTGGCGCGCGGGAGCGCGGCGTCGTCGATGCCCGCCTCTAGTATCTCCGTTCCGGGGCATGATCCGAACAGGAGGGGTGAACCGACCTGTGGAAATCTCTGCGGCCGGACGTCTCGTGGTCCGTGTCACCACTGCTGACGTGGGCAAACGAGTGTCCGTACGGTCCATGATCGAACATCCGGCGACGGGTGAGAAGTTCACCGACACGGTCGGTGTTCTCACATCATGGGACAGGGGTGTGCTGCGCATCACCCAGAAGGACGGCAGAAGCGTCCGGATTCCGGAATCGGCGCTGGTGGCGGGCAAGGTCGTGCCGCCCGCACCGGCCCGCCGGCGTGGTCCCGCCTCCTCCTACGAGGAGCTGGCGCGGGTCTCCTCCCGCGCGTGGCGGCCGCTGGAGAGCGAGCCGCTGGGCGAGTGGGAGCTCCGGGCGGCCGAGGGGTTCACCCGGCGGGCGAACTCGGTGCTGCCGCTCGGCCACCCCGGGCTGCCGCTCGACGCGGCGCTGACCGCCGTACGGCGCTGGTACGCCGAGCGCGGCCTGCCCGCCTACGTGCAGACCGCCACCGGTGCCGCCGGCACGCAGGAGCTGCTGAGCGCGGAGCTGGAGCGGCGGGGCTGGACGCGTGAGGTGACCGCCGAGCTGTGGACGGGCGCGCTCTCGCCGGTGGCCGACCGGGACGAGACACCACGGGTCGCGCTGTCCCGGACGGCGGACGAGGCGTGGCTCGCGCGCTACCAGCGCAAGGGGGTCAGCGAGGTGGCCCTGAAGGTGCTGGGCAGCGGCCCCTCCGTGTGGTTCGCGACCGTGCCGGGCGACGGGCCGGGCGCCGCGCCCGCCGCGATCGGGCGGTGCGTGGTCGACGGCCGGTGGGCGGGCTTCGCCGCCGTCGAGGTCGATCCCGCGCTGCGGCGGCGGGGGCTGGCCGGTGCCGTGATGACCGCGTTGGCCCGGCGCGCGCTGGACGAGGGCGCGTCGGCGGGGTGGCTCCAGGTCGAGACGGGCAACGTGGGCGCGCAGGCGCTGTACGACCAGCTGGGTTTCACCGCGCACCACGCCTACCACCACTACCGCGAACCGGTGAGCGCCGGGCCCGGAAGTGCCGGACCCGGAAGTGCCCGCACCGGCCGGTACCGATCGCCGTGAGGGGGCACGAGCCAGCTATGCGTCCTCCCTGCCCCCCGCCGCCCGAGCGCTCCGCCGAACTGCGGCAGCGGTTCGCCGAAGAGGCGCGGTCCGAGCGTCCCGACCTGTCCACGCTGTGCCTGCTGCTCGGCGCGCAGGCCGACGGGGAGCTCGACGACGCCGGTGTGGACGCCGCCCAGATCGAACTGGACAAGCTGGCCGGCCGGCTGCCCTTCCGGCCGGGCGGGCCGCGCTCGTGGGCGGTCGCGCTGCGGGAACTGCTGGGCGAGCGGTGCGGGTTCCGCGGGTCGCCCGCGGACTACCAGCGGCTGGAGTCGTCGCTGCTGCACCAGGTGCTGGCCCGGCGGCGGGGGCTGCCGATCCTGTTGTCGGTGCTGTGGATGGAGGTCGCGAGACGGGCCGGGGCGCCGGTGTACGGGGTGGCCCTGCCGGGGCACTTCGTGGTCGGGTTCGGCGCGCAGGAGCAGGTGCTCGCCGATCCGTTCGACGGGGGTCGGGTGCTCAGCGGGTCCGACGCGGAGTTGCTGGTGGCGGGGGCGACGGGGGCGCCGCTGCATCCGTCGATGCTCGGTCCCGCGGAGCCGCTGGAGGTGGTGGTGCGCGTCCTGAACAACGTACGGGCGTGGGCAGCGGCCCGGCCCGAACGCTCCGACGTGTCGCTGTGGGCGGTCGACCTGTCGCTGCTGCTGCCGTCGCATCCCGCGCGCCTGCGCTACGAACGGGCCCAGCTGCTCGTGCAGCGCGGCGAGTTCGTCGAGGGCGCGGCCGAACTCGACGCCTACGCCGAGGTGGTGGGCGCGGTGGACGAACCGGCCGCGGCGCGGGTGCGCGGCCAGGCACACGCAGCCCGGGCGATGCTGAACTGACCGGCTCGCGCCGGGGCTCGCGCCGGGGCTCCCGCCCTCGGGCGCGGTTAGAGCCAGCCCTTCTCCCGGGCCGTGCGGACCGCTTCCGCGCGGTTGCGGACCGCCAGTTTCTGGATCGCCGTGGAGAGGTAGTTGCGGACGGTGCCCTGGGACAGGTGCAGGGCCGCGGCGAGTTCGGCGTTGGTGGAGCCGTCCGCCGCCGCCCTGAGCACTTCGCGTTCGCGGTCCGTCAGGGGGTTGGCGCCCTCCGCGAGGGCCGCCGCCGCGAGCGTGGGGTCGATGACCCGTTCGCCGGCCAGCACCCGTCGTACGGCGGCGGCGAGTTGGGCGGCGGGGGCGTCCTTGACGAGGAACGCGTCGGCGCCGGCCTCCATCGCGCTGCGGAGGTAGCCGGGCCGGCCGAAGGTGGTGAGGACGACCAGCTTCACGCCGGGGAGCGCGCGGTGCACCTGCCCCGCGGCCTCGATGCCGGTCGCGCCCGGCATCTCTATGTCCAGCAGGGCCACGTCCACGTCGTGCGCGCGGGCGGCGGCCAGTACCTCGTCGCCGCGCGCCACCTGGACAACGACCTCGATGTCGTCCTCCAGGCCGAGCAGTGCGGCCAGCGCCTCGCGGACCATCGACTGGTCCTCGGCGAGCAGGACCTTGATCGTGCGGCTCATGCGCCGGATCCTACGTCGGCCCGGGCGCCGGCCGGCACGCGGGCGACGAGCCGGAAGCCGTGCCTGGTGCGGCCCGCCTCCAGGGAGCCGCCCGCCTTCTCCAGGCGCTCGGTGAGGCCGGTGAGACCGTTGCCCGGCCCCTTCCCGGCGCCGCCGGAGCCGTCGTCCTCGACGGACAGTTCGCACACCGGCCCGTCGAGGGTCTGGCGGTGCAGCAGCTCGACCGTGCAGCGCCCGGCGCCGCTGTGCCGTACGACGTTGGTGACCGCCTCGCGCAGCGACCAGGCGAGGGCCGACTCGTTCTCCTCGGGGACGCCGGTGAGGTCCGGCTCCGCGGGCAGCGCGGCCGTGACGCCGGCCGCCGTCAACGCGACGTGGGCGCCCGCGAGTTCCTCGCGCAGGCGTGGTCGGCGGTACCCGCTGACGGCCTCGCGGACGTCGACGAGGGCCTGGCGGCTGACCTGTTCGATGTCGGCGACCTGCTGGGCCGCCTTGTCGGGGTGGCCGGGGAGCATCCGGCCGGCGAGTTCGCTCTTCAGCGTGATCAGGGACAGCGAGTGGCCGAGCAGGTCGTGCAGGTCGCGGGCCAGCCGCAGCCGCTCCTCGTTGGCGGCGAGCTGGGCGACGGTGGCCCGGGCCTTGCGCAACTCTATGGTCGTCCGCACCAGTTGGCTGACGCCGTGCATCGCGAACCCGATCAGCACCACCAGCACGACCAGGTCCATGGCGTCCCGTTCGCCGACCCGCAGGCCGACGAGCAGCATGGTCGCGGCGGTCAGCGGGATCGTCCAGTACGCCATGCGCAGCGGCAGGGCCGCCCCGCACGCGACGGAGACGTACACGTAGAGGCCGAGCCATTCCCTGCCGAGGGTGAGGCACAGGACGGTGGCGAGTACCGCGAGGCCGAAAATCAGGGCGCCGAGCGTCCGCCCGGAGTACGCCCGGCCGCCCATGTTCCGGAAGACCAGCGACAGATAGCCCGCGACGAAGGCCAGCAGGCCCAGCCAGCCGGCCACGGTGGCACCCGTGGTGTGGTGGCCGGACACCAGGTCGTGGACCGGCGAACTGAGGAAGACGAGCCAGACGGCGATCCACACGGTCTTGCGCAGCGCCTCGCGGAGGTTGCGGGGCGCCTGTCCCATGCGCGTCAGAGGGGCCGGACCGGCCTCGTCGGGGTTGCTGCTCACGCCTTCAGCGTGTCCTTCCGGTACAGCCAGGCCGCGCCGCCCGCGAAGAGGGCGAAGAACACGGCGAGGATGGCGATGTCCTTGGCGTGCGGGGCCTGGCTCTGCTCGATCGCCCGCCCCAGGGCAGCGTACGCGTGCGTGGGCAGCCACTGGGCGATGTCCTGGAGCCACTGCGGGAACGTCGTCGACGGCATCCACAGGCCGCCGAGCATCGACAGGCCGAAGTAGGTGATCATCGTGATCGGGCGGACCGCGTCCCCGGACGCCAGGTAGCCGATGGCGACGCCGAGCGCGGCGAAGACGAGGCTGCCGGCCCAGATCGCGCCGGTGAGGGCGAGCCACTGCCAGGCGTCCAGCCGTACGTCCTTCACGACCGCGGCGACGACGAACACGATGACGATGGACGGCAGGCTCACCACGGCGGCGCTCGCGGTCTTCGCCAGGACGTAACCGCGGCCCGGCAGCGGCGTCAGCCGCAACTGCCGTACCCAGCCGCTCTCCCGTTCCTTGGCTATGCGCTCGCTGTTGCCCATCAGGACGGCCGTCAGGGCGCCGAAGGAGGCCATGGAGACCATCATGTACGTCGGGAGGGTCAGGCCCGTGCCGTCGACCCTGGTGGTGGTGTCGGCGTTGCCCGCGATGAGCAGGAACAGGGCCGAGGGGTAGATCACCGAGAAGAACAGGAACTTGCGGTTGCGCAGGGCGCGGACCAGTTCCAGCTTGATGAGGCTGTTCACAGCGACTTCGCCTCCTCGGCGGACGTGATGGCGACGAAGGCCTGCTCCAGACCGAGCCCGGCGACCTCCAGGTTGCGGGGGTAGACGCCGAGGCCGTACAGGGCGTGCACGGTGGCGTCGGCGTCGGTCGACTGCATGCGGACGGTCTGTCCGGACACGTCGATCGTGGTGAGGGACGGCAGGGCGCGCAGCGCGGTGTCGTCGACCGGGTCCGCCAGGTCGAAGGAGATCCGGCGGGCACCGGCCTTCGCCTTGATCTCGGCGGCGGTGCCGTCGGCGAGGAGCCGGCCCCGGTGCAGGACGAGCACGCGGTCGGCGATGGCGTCGGCCTCTTCGAGGTAGTGGGTGGCGAACAGCACCGTACGGCCCTGGTCGGCCTGTTCGCGCATGGTGGCCCAGAATGCCTGGCGGGCGGAGACGTCCATGCCGGTCGTCGGCTCGTCCAGGACGATCAGGTCGCTGTCGCCGGCGGTGGCGAGGGCGAAGCGGACGCGCTGGGCCTGGCCGCCGGAGAGCTTGTTGACCTTGCGGTCGGCGATCTGGGTGACGCCGGCCCGGGCCAGCACGTCGGCCACCGGGTAGGCCCTGGGGTGCAGCGAGCAGGCCAGCGTGACCAGTTCGCGGACGGTGACCTCGTCCATCAGGCCGCCGCTCTGCAGCATGGCACCGACGCGTCCGGCGACGATCGCCTCGCGCGGACCGGTGCCGAAGATCCGTACGGTGCCGCTGTCGGCCTGCTTGAGGCCGAGCAGCAGGTCCAGTGTGGTCGACTTGCCGGCCCCGTTGGGGCCCAGCAGCGCCACGGTCTCCCCCGGGTGCAGGCGCAGCGTCAGACCGTCCACGGCCCGGACGTCCCCGTAGCTCTTGCTCACCTGCTCGAACCCGACCACCTCGGTGGTGGCCGTCGTTGATGTCGTCATGGGCACCATCGTGGCGGGGCGGGCCCACCGCCGGGCAGTGTCGACGGTCCTGAGGGGCGCATGACAGATGTCATACGGGGAGGGCGCCGCGCCGAGAGGGGGCACCCGGCCTGCGCCGGGTCCCCCCTCTCGGTCGAGCGCGGTCGGACTAGCTGGGGTCGGTGTCGATGACGGCCACCCGGTCGGTCCGGCTCATCAGGGCCAGGCGCAGGGCGCCGTAGACGTCCTGGACGGTGACGGCCGTCTTCTGCCCGGTGCCCCGGGTGATCAGCACGCCGTCGAAGGTCTGGCCGTAGAGCGTCTTGAGCGCGGCCGGGTCGTAGGAGTCGACCAGTTTGCCGTCGACGGCCTTCACCTTGAGGAACTTCCACAGGGAGTTCTGCGGGCTGAAGGCGACCGAGTGCACGGCGTCCGTCTGCACGGTGACGTTGGCCGACATGGCGGGCTCGGCGAACTTCTTCATCATCCGGTCGACCTCGGCGTCGGAGACCGTCGGCTTCCGGGTGGTCGTCGCGACCGCCACCGGCGTGGAGGCGTCGGTCTTCACCTGGGTGCGGTAGGCCTCCTCGACCGCGAGGGTCGACTTGCCGACGTCGATGGTCTTGCCCGCCTTGCCGTACACGGCGACGGCCTTGCCGGACTTGAACTCGATCGTGCCGTCGGTCGCCGAGCCGGAGCCGCCGGCGGCGTCCTCCAGGGCGGCGTGCAGCTTCTCCTCGTCGACCGGCATGACCGGGTCGACGACTCGGTGGTTGCCGAACAGCGAGCCGATGACGGAGACGGGGTTGTAGTCGCTCTGCGCGGCCGCCCGCACGGTGGCCTGGGTGTCGAACTGGAGGCCCGCCTGGTCCGGCTTGAGGGCGACGGTGTCGCCGTCGACGGACAGCTTCAGCGCCTTGTTCACCCGGCCGCCGAAGGCGTCGTCGAGCTTCTTGACGGCGTCGTCGCGGGTGCCGCCGCCGATGTCCACGCCGAGCACGGTGGTGCCCTTGGGCACGTCGGAGTGGTTCATCAGCAGCCCGGCGCCGTAGGCGAGGCCCCCGATGACGAACACGGCGACGAGCAGCAGCACCAGCTTGCTGCGGCCCTTCTTCTTTTTCTTCTTCTTGGACGAGGCGGCAGCGGGCGCGTTCGTGGTGACCGGCTCGGGCAGCTTCGGGGGCGTGTGCGGCAGCGGCCCGTCGGTGTGGGCGCCCGGCCCGAACGGCGAGTTCTGGCCGGCCGGCGGCACGACGGGGATACCGCTGGTGACGGTGTGTCCGGAGACGTTGTCCATCGGGCGGTGGCCGGGCGTGCCGGGTCCGGGGGCCTGCTTCTGCGGGGTGAGGATCGCGGTGTCGTCGCTCAGGCCGCCGCCGGGGGCGCCAGGGCCGCGGCCGGTGCGGGGGGCACCGGGGGCGCCGCCGGCCGGGGGCACCAGCGGGCTGTCTCCGGTGACCGGACCGCCGGTCGGGCCCGCGGGGCCCTGCGGGCCGCCCGGACGTCCCTGGCCGTTCGGCCCGTTGAAGCCGCCCTGACCGCCGGGGCCGTTGGGGCCGCCCTGACCGCCTGGGCCGTTGGGTCCGCCGTAGCCGCCCTGCCCGTTGGGGCCGGTCTGGGCGCCGGGGCCGCCGGGTCCGGCCGGACCGGCCAGGCCCTTCCGGCCACCGGGGCCCCTCCGGCCACCGGGACCGGCCTGGCCGCCGGGACCGTTGGGGGTGCCCTGACCGTTGGGGGTGCCGGGGCCGTTCGGGGTGCCCTGGCCGTTCTCCGCGAAGTACGGCAGGTCGTCGCGGCGCGGTTCGCCGCCGCCCGCGCCGGGGCGCGGGCCGCTGCCCAGCGGTCCCGCGGCCAGGGCATCGGTGACGTCGAAGGAGCCGGTGCCGCCGCCGTGGCCGGGGGCCACGGGCCCGCCGGTGGCGCCGCTCGGCAGTCCGGCCCCGTTCGTACCGCCGGGCCGGGAGCCGGCCGGGATGCCCATGGAGCCGACCACGCCGCCGGGACGGCCGGTGTTTGGACGGGCGGCCTCGGGGCGCGCGACGCCGGGGGCGGCCGGAGCGCCCGCGCCGCCGGGGGCGCCGGGCGCCCCCGAAGCGCCGGGAAGTCCGGCCCCGTTGGGGGCACCGCCGCCCGGACCGGGGCCGCCCGGAGGGGACTTGCGCGGGGCGAACCAGTTGCTCGCCTTCTCCCCGGCTCCGGGGGCGCCCCCGGTCGGGGGGTCGGCGGGCGGCGGCTCGGTCGCGCCGGGGGACGTCGGCATCGGCATGCCCGACGACGTCGTCTCGCTGTCGGCGGGGCCGTCGGCGCCCTCGGTGTCCGCGACGGGTGTGCGGACGACGACCGGCGGAATCGGCCGTGATCCGGGGATGTTGATCCGGATGCGGGTCGTCAGCGTGGTCTCGGTCTTGCGTTCCTCCGGCTGCGCGGCCGAACGGGCAGCTTGCGCGCCGTCGTCGGAAGCCACGGGGGTCCCGTACGGCGGCGTCCCCGAAGGGTAGGCGGCTCCGCCGCGCCCGTTGGGCCCGGAGGACGGAGTGTCAGTTTCACGACTCAAGGCAGGTTCTCCCGGTTGGCTCCGCCGCCCGCGGTACGACCTCTCTCGGGCGGCTCGGCGGCGCGCACCACCATACTGGCCACTTCAGGCGTGTATCCCACGACCGCCGGGGAAACCCACACCGGACTCGCACGCGTCAGATCCGGCGAAGTGGTACGTCACTTGCGAAGTCGGACGGCTTCGCCGCCTGGTTGCCGCCCCGGCCCAAGGGTGGCGCAGATCACAGCCACGGCCATGCCGCCGAGCAGGAAGAGGTAGGAGCCCGCTCCCGCGGCGAACACGAAGTCGCCCTCCGGGCGGCTGGCGGTGAGCAGGACGACGGCGACCATCCAGCCGGCGGCGCAGGCGACACCGGCGGCCCGGCTGGCGGCGGCCCGCGCCGCGCCCAGGCACAGCCCGGCCTCACCGGCGAGAGCCAGCAGCAGCCCGGCCGGGAACCAGCCGGCCTGCACCAGCGCCCCGGCCGCGCCGACCAGCGCGCCGAGCACCAGGAGCCCCAGGTAGGCGGCGGCCCGGCCGAGGGAGGGGCGTTGCAACGGCTGGGCGAGCACCGGGGTCCGGTCGTTCATGACGCCTCCTCGATCCCGGCGAACAGGTCCGTCTCCCGGGGACCGGGAGCGCGCGCGGGACGCACCAGCTCGTAGTACTCGGTGGTGAACAGGGGTTGCGCGCGTGCGTTGGAGAGCGCGAAGTACGGTCGGCCGGGGGCCACTTCGATCTGGGTGGCGTGCGCGCGCATCGCGGCGGTCTTCGCGGCGGCGAACGCGGTGCCGTCGATCTCGGTGGTGATCCGCTCGTCGTCCACCACCCCCGGTACGTCCTCCAGGGCGGCCGCCTCGGTGAAGGGCAGCCCGGGGAGGTCCGCGCGGAGCCGGGCGAAGCTCTCCTCGCCGACCGAGCGCGGGACGCGGTTCCAGTAGGTCCTGGCGATCTTCCAGCCCGCCGCGGCGGCCAGTTCGGCGGCGCGGGTGGCGACCCGGTGGGCCTGGATGTGGTCGGGGTGGCCGTAGCCGCCGTCGGGGTCGTAGGTGACGAGGACCTGGGGGCGGACCTCCAGGATCACGTCCACGAGGGGCCGGGCGGCCTCGTCCACGTCGGCCTGCCAGAAACAGGCGGGGTCGTCGTTGTCGGCGAGGCCCATCATCCCGGAGTCCCGGTGGCGGCCCGCGCCGCCGAGCAGACGGAAGTCCTCGACGCCGAGCTCGCGCATCGCGGCCGTGAGTTCACCGAGGCGGTGTGCGCCGAGGGCGGCACCGCTGAGATGCCGCGACTCGGGCGGGATGACCTCGCCCCGCTCGCCGAGGGTGCAGGTGACCAGGGTCACTCGGGCGCCCTCGGCCGCGTACCTGGCCATGGTGGCGCCGTTGTTGATCGACTCGTCGTCCGGGTGCGCGTGCACCAGCAGCAGACGCCGGCCGGATGGTTCCGTCATGGGGCCACCCTACGAGGCACCGGCCCTGCCCCTGGGAGGCGCCCTGTCGCGCGTTGTCCGCTGCGATGGTGCTCCCGTTCCCGCAGGGCTGCGGCGATCCGGGTCACGCCCTCCGGAGAGCGGGCGGCGAGGGTCTTGATGTCGACGCGGCCCGCCGTGAGGACCCGGCGGTCAAGCGGCCCACGACGCCGGAACCCGGCGGACAACGAGAGAGGCGGGCACCCCGCAAGGCCCTGCGCCGGCGAGGAGGGACTGGATGTGCACGGCCGGCCCGATCGCGAGCCCCGACAGGTGCGGGTGCTGGGCGAGGTGGTTGCCGATCACGGTGAAGCGGGTGGTGTCGTGGGTGAGGCCACCAAGGCTTCGATGGCCTTCATCGAGCATCTGCCCCGCCACCGTCCACGTTTGTGACTCCGAGCACACCGACGGCCCCCGCCTCCAGCTCTCGCCGGAGGCCTGGGCCGACTTCGTGCCGTACGCGTCCGTGGGCTGACCCGGCGGGCCGGCCGCTCGGGTCAGAACTTGAGGTCGCCGATCATGCCCGCGATGTTCGTCGTCACATCGTTGATCGTCGGAGCGATCGTCGACGAGGCCAGATAGAAGCCGAGGAGGATGCACACAACGGCGTGTCCACCCTTCAACCCTGACTTCTTGACCAGCAGGAAGACGATGATCGCCAGCAGCACCACCGCCGAAATCGAGAGTGCCACGGCGGCTCACCTCCAAAGATCCCAGGAGCACGGGGGGTCGGACCGAGGGGTCAGATAAATCCATACAGCAGCCAGCGGGTTCATACCCACCATGCGGTAGTGATCATAACTATCCGCACTCGCGCATCGCTCGGCGCACGGCCGCACAAGGGGGCGCATGGCCAATATGGTCGGGGCATGACGACGACGTCCGACTCCTTCCCCCGGCGGCACGCCCGCACCCAGCGCTTCACCCTGGGCGCGCCCCGCGCGTTCACCGTGGCGCCCGACGGCTCCCGTGTCGTGTTCCTGCGCTCCGCTTCCGGTACGGACCGGGCGAACGCCCTGTGGGTGCTCGACCCGGAGGCGGCCGGAGAGCGCGTGGCGGCCGACCCGCGCGCCCTGCTGGGCGGTGCCGTGGAGCACCTCTCGCCGGAGGAGCGGGCCCGCCGGGAACGCAGTCGCGAGGGCGGCGCGGGCATCGTCGGCTACGCCACCGACGCGGCCGTCGAGTTGGCCTCTTTCGCCTTGTCGGGGCGGCTTTTCACGGCGGAGCTGCGGGCCGGCACGGCACGTGAACTCCGCACTCCCGGACCGGTGATCGACCCGCGTCCCTCCCCCGACGGCCGACAGGTCGCGTATGTCGCGCGGGGCGCCCTGCGCGTCGTGGGCGCCGGCGGCGAGGACGACCGGGCGCTGGCCGTGCCGGAGGCCGCGACGGGTGCGGGCCAGGTCACCTACGGTCTGGCGGAGTTCGTCGCGGCCGAGGAGATGGGCCGATCTCGGGGCTTCTGGTGGGCTCCGGAGTCGGACCGGCTGCTGGTCGCGCGGGTGGACGACAGCCCGGTGCGACGCTGGTGGATCTCCGACCCGGCCCACCCGGAGCGTGACCCACAGCACGTCCCGTATCCGGCGGCGGGCACGGCGAACGCGGAGGTACGGCTGTTCGTGTTCGGCCTGGACGGGGTGCGCACGGAGGTGGTCTGGGACCGGGCGCGCTTCCCGTATCTGGCGCATGTGCACTGGTCAGCGGCGGGTGCCCCGCTGCTGCTCGTACAGGCGCGCGACCAGCGCAGCCAGCTGTTCCTGGCCGTCGACCCGGAGACCGGCGCGACCCGGATGGTGCACGCCGACGAAGATCCAACTTGGCTGGAACTGTTCGCCGGTGTGCCGTGCTGGAGCCCTTCGGGACAGCTCGTGCGGATCGCCGACGAGGGCGGTGCGCGCGTCCTCGCGGTAGGCGAACGACCGCTCACCGGGCGGCAGTTGCACATCCGTGCGGTGCTGGACGTGGGCGCCGACGACGTGCTGGTCTCGGCGTCCGCGGGTGCGGGCGCGGCAGAACCGGAGACGGGCGAGGTGCATGTGTACCGCGTCAACGAGCTCGGAGTGGAGCGCGTCTCGCAGGAGCCGGGCGTGCACGCGGCGGTGCGCGCGGGGGGCGTGACGGTGCTGGTCTCCGCCACCCTCGACCGGCCGGGCACGCGGGCGCGGGTGCTGCGCGGAGGGAAGCCGGTGGCGACTGTCACGTCGTACGCCGAAGATCCCGGTCTGTCCCCGCGCGTGACGCTCACCCAGGGGGGCGCACGCCGAATCCCGTGCGCCCTGCTTATGCCTGCGGACTACTCCGGCGACACTCCCCTGCCCGTCCTGATGGATCCCTACGGCGGCCCGCACGGTCCGCGGGTGGTCGCCGCGCACAACGCGCACCTGACCTCGCAGTGGTTCGCCGACCAGGGGTTCGCGGTGGTCGTCGCCGACGGTCGCGGCACCCCCGGCCGCTCCCCTGCCTGGGAGAAGGCCGTGCACCACGACCTCACGGTCTCCCTGGACGACCAGATCGAGGCCCTTCAGGACCTCGCGAGGAACCACCCCCTCGACCTCTCCCGGGTGGCGATCCGCGGCTGGTCCTACGGCGGCTGGCTCGCGGCGCTGGCGGTGCTGCGCCGCCCGGACGTCTTCCACGCGGCCATCGCGGGCGCCCCGGTCACGGACTGGCGGCTGTACGACACCCACTACACGGAGCGGTACCTGGGCGACCCGGCCGCCGACCCGGCGTCGTACGCGAGGAGTTCCCTGGTCACGGACGACGGCCTGGCCTTCCCCGCCGAGCCGCACCGCCCGCTGATGATCGTGCACGGGCTGGCCGACGACAACGTGGTGGTCGCGCACTCCCTGCGGCTGTCCTCAGCCCTGCTGGCCGCGGGCCGCCCGCACGAGGTCCTCCCCCTGTCGGGCGTGACCCACATGACCCCCCAGGAACAGGTCGCGGAGAACCTCCTGCTGCTCCAGGTCGACTTCCTCCGCCGCGCACTCCGTCTGACCTGAGCGGCAACACCCGCGACCATCAGCCGGGCAACCCCGGCGAAGCCCCGGCCACCTCCGCGAGAGCGGCGCCGGTTCAGGCGCGAAAGCACGGCAACGGGCCGGGAGACATGGCGCTCCCGGCCCGTTTACGGCACCCGCACGGCCGTACGTCGTTCAGACTGGCCTGTCCGTATATCGAGACCGGGTCGGCCGAGTTGCCTGCGTGTAAACGCGGTTGATGGGTGTTTGTGCGGCTATGGCGTACCCCCGGGGTGATCGTTCGTGGTCTCCTCCGGCGGCACGACCTGCTTCTCCTCCGCGAAGTGGCAGGCCGAGTCGTGTGCGGCGGGGCCCGGCACGAGCCGGAACTCGGCGGGTACCGCGAGCGCGGGCACCTCCAGCGCGCAGCGCTCCCGCGCCTTCCAGCAGCGGGTGCGGAAGCGGCATCCGGAGGGGATGTTCGTCGGGGACGGCACGTCGCCGGTGAGGATGATCCGCTCCCGGTGCTCGCGCGCCTCCGGGTCGGGCACCGGCACCGCGGAGAGCAGGGCCTGGGTGTAGGGGTGGGTCGGGTGCTCGTAGATCTCCTCGTCTTTGCCGGTCTCCACGATCCGGCCGAGGTACATCACCCCGACCCGGTCCGAGATGTGCCGCACGATCGACAGGTCGTGCGCGATGAAGATGTACGACAGGTCGAACTCGCCCTGGAGCCGGTCCATCAGGTTGATCACCTGGGCCTGCACGGACACGTCGAGCGCGGAGACCGGCTCGTCGGCGACGATGACCTCGGGGCGCAGCGCGAGGCCCCGGGCGATGCCGATGCGCTGGCGCTGCCCGCCGGAGAACTGGTGCGGATAGCGGTTGATGTACTCCGGGTTGAGGCCGACGACGTCGAGGAGATCGCGGACCCGCTTGCGCCGGTCCCCCTTGGGCGCCACCTCCGGGTGGATGTCGTACGGCTCCCCGATGATGTCGCCGACCGTCATCCGCGGGTTGAGGGAGGTGTACGGGTCCTGGAAGACCATCTGGATGTTGCGCCGTACGGCCTTGAGGGCGCGGCCGGACAGCGCGGTGATGTCCTGGCCCCTGTACTTGATCACCCCGGCCGTCGGCCGCTCCAGGTTGACCAGCATCTTGGCGACGGTCGACTTGCCGCAGCCGGACTCGCCGACGATGCCGAGGGTCTCGCCCCGGGCGAGGCTGAAGTCGACCCCGTCGACGGCCTTCACCGCACCGATCTGCTTCTTGAACAGGATGCCCCGGGTGAGCGGGTAGTGCTTGACCAGCCCGCTCACCTCGAGAATCGGCTCAGCCATGCAGGCACTCCCTCCAGAAGTGGCAGGCGCTGCGACGGTCCTCGTCCACCTCGTACAGGGGCGGTACGTCGGCGCGGCACACGTCCTGGGCCATCGGGCAGCGCGGGTTGAAGGCGCAGCCGGGCGGGATGTTCGTGAGGTTGGGGGGCAGGCCCTTGATGGCGTAGAGCTCGCGGCCCTTCTGGTCCAGCCGCGGGATCGACTTCAGCAGGCCCTTGGTGTACGGGTGGGCGGGCGCCTTGTAGATGTCGTGCACGGGTGCGGTCTCGACGATCCGGCCCGCGTACATGACCGCGATCCGGTCCGCCACGTCGGCGACCACGCCGAGGTCGTGGGTGATGAGGATGAGCCCCATGCTGAGCTCGCGCTGCAGCTCCGCGAGCAACTCCATGACCTGGGCCTGGACGGTGACGTCGAGGGCGGTGGTCGGTTCGTCGGCGATGATCAGCGCCGGTTCGAGGGCCAGCGCCATCGCGATCATGATGCGCTGGCGCATGCCGCCGGAGAACTGGTGCGGGTAGTCCCGCACGCGCTGCGCTGCGGCCGGGATACGGACGTGGTCCATCAGCTCGACGGCCCTGGTCCGGGCGTCCTTCCTGGACATGCCGCGGTGCACCACGAACATCTCGCCGAGCTGGTCGCCGACGGAGAGCACCGGGTTCAGGGACGACAGCGCGTCCTGGAAGATCATCGCCATCTCGGCGCCGCGGACCCTGCGCCGCTCCTCCTCCTTCAGCTTCAGCAGGTCCCGGCCCTGGAAGAGGATCTCGCCGCCGGTGATCCGTCCGGGCGGGATGTCGAGGATGCCCATCACGGCCTGCGCGGTCACCGACTTGCCCGAGCCGGACTCGCCGAGCACCGCGAGGGTCTCACCCTCGTCCACGGCGTAGTCGACGCCGTTGACGGCCTTGGCGACGCCGTCCCGGGTCCGGAACTCCACGTGCAGGTCACGCACTTCGAGCAGCATGACGGGGGTTCACCTCAGCTTCGGGTCGAGGGCGTCGCGCACCGCGTCGCCGAGCATGATGAACGCGAGCACGGTCAGCGCCAGCGCCCCGGCCGGCCACAGCAGCATGTGCGGCGCCTGCCGGATGTACGGGGACGCGGCGGAGATGGCGATGCCCCAGCTGATCGTCGGCGGCTTCAGACCGACGCCGAGATACGACAGGGTCGCCTCCAGCGCGATGTACGTGCCGAGCGCGATGGTCGCCACCACGATCACCGGCGCGACCGCGTTGGGCGTGATGTGGCGCAGCATCAGCCGCGAGTTGGAGGCGCCGAGCGCCCGCGCGGCCTGGACGTAGTCGTTCTGCTTCGCGGTGATGACCGCGCCGCGGGCGATGCGGGAGATCTGCGGCCAGCCGAGCAGCACCATGAACCCGATCACCGGCCAGACGGTGTTGGTGGTGACCACGGAGAGCAGGACCAGGCCGCCGAGGACGACCGGGATGGCGAAGAAGACGTCGGTGATCCGGGACAGGATCGAGTCCCAGAACCCGGCGAAGAAGCCCGCCAGTCCGCCCAGGACGGACCCGAAAATCGCCACGCCGAGCGTGGCGCACACGCCGACCGTGACGGACGTACGGGCGCCGTAGACGGTCCGCGTGTAGACGTCGCAGCCCTGGCCGTCGAAGCCGAAGGGGTGGCCGGGCTGCGAGCCCTCCTGGGCCTTGGCGAGGTCGCACTTGAGCGGGTTCTGGGTGGCGATCAGGGACGGCCAGATCGAGATCACGACGAGGAAGATGATCACCAGCGTCGAGATGACGAAGACGGGGTTGCGGCGCAGGTCGCGCCAGGCGTCGGACCAGAGGGACCGGGGCTTGCCCTGGGGGTCGGTGCCGTCCGCGCCCGGGGTCCGCTCCAGTGTCTCGCCCTCGCTCGTGGCGAGGTCCATCGCGCCGCCCATGCCGGTCGCGGCGATGGCGCCGTCCTCCGGGGTGCGGCCCGGGCCCGGCAGGTGCCGCTCCGGCGGCTGCGGTTCAGGCATAGCGGATCCTGGGGTCGAGGACGGCGTACAGCAGGTCGACGAGCAGGTTGGCGATCAGGAACACCAGGACGAGCACCGTCACGAAGCCGACGACCGTCTGGGTGTTCTGGCGCAGGATGCCCTGGTAGAGCTGGAAGCCGACGCCGTGGATGTTGAAGATCCGCTCGGTGACGATGGCGCCGCCCATCAGGGCCCCGATGTCCGTACCGATGAACGTGACCACGGGGATCAGCGAGTTGCGCAGCAGGTGCCGGGTGATGACCCGCCGTCGCGGCAGCCCCTTGGCGACGGCCGTACGGACGTAGTCGGAGCGCTTGTTCTCGGCGATGGAGGTGCGGGTCAGCCGGGTCACGTAGGCGAGCGAGACGGAGGCGAGGACCAGACCCGGCACGATCAGCTCGCCGAACGTGGCGTCCGTCGACACCGACGGCTTGATCCAGCCCCACTCGACGCCCAGCAGGAGCTGCAGCAGCAGGCC
The DNA here is from genome assembly GCF_056435735.1 of Streptomyces sp. NPDC043878. Taxonomy (NCBI): domain Bacteria; kingdom Bacillati; phylum Actinomycetota; class Actinomycetes; order Kitasatosporales; family Streptomycetaceae; genus Streptomyces; species Streptomyces sp. NPDC043878. Next base: position 148,578 of record NZ_JBWKDW010000012.1, on the reverse strand, counting down.
GGTGACGAAGGTGGGGACGGAGATCACGACGAGGGTCAGCAGCAGCACGCTCGTGTCGACCGGCCGGCCGCGGCGCAGGCCGGTGACGACGCCCAGCGTGATGCCGATGACGATCTCGAAGAGGATCGCCACGATCGTCAGCCGGATGGTGACCGGGAAGGACGACGCCATCAGCTCGGTGACCTTCTGCCCGTTGAACGCGGTGCCGAAGTCGCCGGTGAAGACGTTGCCCATGTAGGTCAGGTACTGCTGCCACACCGGCTTGTCGAGGCCGAACTCCTTCTCCAGCTGGGCGGCGGTGGCGGGGTCGCACTGCCGGTCGCCGCACAGCCCCGCGATGGGGTCGCCCATCACGTTCACCATCAGGAAGATCAGCAGCGTGGCGCCGATGAAGACCGGGATCATCTGGAGCAGCCGCCGCAGGACGTAGCGTCCCATGGCGCTCAGCCCACCTTGATCTCGTTGTAGACGGGGACGCTGAAGGGGTTGAGCTTGACCGCGGAGAGCCGTGAGGAGTAGCCGGCGCTGCCGTTCTGGTACCAGAGCGGGATGGCGGCCATGTTGTCCCGGACGACCCCCTCGGCCTTCTGGAACGTCTGGACCGCCTTCGCGGTGTCCGTCTCGGCGTTGGCCTCGTTGACGAGCTTGTCGAAGTCCTTGTTGGACCACTTGCCGTCGTTGGAGGAGGCGTTGGTGTAGTACAGCGGCTGGAGGAAGTTCTGGATCAGGGGGTAGTCCATCTGCCACCCGGCCCGGAACGGCCCGCTCATCTTCTTCTCGGTGATCTGGTTGCGGAAGTCGGCGAAGGTGCCGACCGGGTTGCCGACGCACGCCTTGTCGTTGCCGAGCGCGTTGTTGATGGAGTTGCACACCGCGTCGACCCACTCCTTGTGCGAGCCGGTGTCCGCGTTGTACGTGATCTTCACCTGGCCGCCGGGCAGGCCGCCGCCCTCCTGGACGAGCTTCTTGGCCTCGGTCGGGTTGTAGTCGCAGCCCGCACCGCACAGGCCGTCCTGGAAACCGCCCTCCTTGCCGAGCACCGGGGAGGTCCAGTCGGTGGCCGGGGTACGGGTCTTCTGGAAGATCGTCTCGGTGATCTGCTTGCGGTTGATCGCCATCGACAGGCCCTTGCGGACCTTCTCCGAGCCGGACTTGTTCCACTGGGCGTCGTAGAACGGGAAGGCGAGGGTCTGGATGATGCCGGCGGGCGTGTTGATGTAGCGGTCGCCCAGGTCGCTCTTGACGTTCTTCAGCTGGGCGGCCGGGATGTCGTCGACGAGGTCGAGGTTGCCGGCCAGCAGGTCGGTGTAGGCGGTGTTGTTGTCGGTGTAGACCTTGAGGGTCACCCCGCCGTTCTGCGCCTTGTCCGAGCCGGGGTAGGCGTCCCACTTCTTCAGGACCATCTGCGAGCCCTTGGTGTACGAGTCGATGGCGTACGGCCCGTTCCCGACGGGCTTCTTCACCCAGGCGCCGTGGTTGTCGAAGAACGCCTTGGGCAGCGGGGCGAAGGCGGGGTAGCCGAGGGTGTCCGGGAAGGTCGAGAACTTCTGGCTCAGCTTGACGGTGAAGGTCTTGGAGTTGACGACCTTGAGCCCGGAGAGGGTGTCGGCGGTCTGGCTGCCGGTGTCCGGGTGCGTCTTGTCGTAGCCCTCGATGTAGCCGAAGAAGTACGCGTTCTTCTGGTTGTTCTTCAGGCTGGCGCCGTAGTTCCAGGCGTCCACGAAGGACTGGGCGGTGACCGCCTCGCCGTTGCTGAACTTCCAGCCGTCCTTGATGGTGATCGTGAAGTTCTGCGAGTCCTTGGTGTCGATCTTGTCGGCCAGCATGTCCTCGGCGGCACCCGTCTCCGGGTTGTACCGCTTCAGGCTGCGGAAGATCATGTCGAGGACCTTGCCGCCCTGCACCTCGTTGGTGTTGGCGGGTTCCAGCGGGTTCTGTGGATCTCCCCAGGAGGCGCTGACCACCGCGCTGCTGTCACCGCCGCTGCCGCTGTCGCTCCCCCCGCCTCCGCAGGCCGTGGCCGCGAGGGCTGTGGCCGCCGCGCAGGCGGCCCATTTGGCGTGCGTGGCTCCGCGCATGGAGTTCCTCCTCGTGAGTGCGCTGTGCCGCCAGCGCCGAGGCGCTGATGCGTTAAGGGCCAATATCAACCCAAAAGGTGCACAACGCACTGGCGCCCCACTCTTTCGAGTGGCGGAACCCACCCACAACTCGCCCGGTCGGTCCACCCTCACCTCACGGTCGAGGCCGGGCGGGAGGGTTACCTGCGCGGCCGGGCTGGGGGCCCGGGCTGAGGCCGGGACGGAGGCCGGGACGGGGCTCGTCCGGGGCCCAGCACAGTCGGCGCCGCACGCGCCGGGGCCTGGCCGGGGCCCAGCACAGTCGGCGCCGCGCATCGGTAACACGCGACCGGGGCGGGGTCGCACGACCGCGCCCCGGTCCGCCAGGCCATCGGCACCGGCACCCGCGCCGACCCGGCCACCGCCCTGCGCACACGACCGCTTCGGCCGACGGCCGGTCAGCGGCCGCTCGCCGGCCGGCGACCGGCCGAGGGGCGACAGCGGCCGCCCCGTGGCGCGCCAGGGCAGCGGTGCCGGGACCGCCGTCATGACAGCGAGCCGCGGTCCACCCTCGCGGCTCCGGCCGGGGCCCAGGCCACGCGTAGCCGACCTGGCCCGCGCCCAGCGCACACGACCGCTTCGGCCGACGGCCGGTCAGCGGCCGCCCCGTGGCGCGCCAGGGCAGCGGTGCCGGACCGCCGTCATGACAGCGAGGTGTGGTCCGCCCGCGCGGCCCAGGCGGGGGCCCCGCCCCGCCTGCGTAGCCGACCTGGCCCGCGCCCGGCGCGAGCGGCCGCTGACCGACGGACGGTCAGCGGCCGGCGTCCCGCACCTGCCCGAACGCACGCGACCGGGGCGGGGGCGTGTGCCCCCGCCCCGGTCGGGCGGTTCGTCCGGTGGCCGTCGGCGGCCGGGCCGGGGTTACTTCTTCGGTGCGGACACGGTGTCCGTGTTCGCCTCCAGGGCCTTGAGGGCCGGGTCGAGGACGACGTCCTCGTCGCGGGCCTCCGTGGTCGGGTCCTCCGGGAAGTGGCAGGCCGTCAGGTGGCCCGCGCGGTTGCCGGAGATCTGGACCAGCGGCGGCTCCTCCGTCGCGCACTTGTCCTGTGCCTTCCAGCACCGGGTGCGGAAGCGGCAGCCGGACGGCGGCATGATCGGCGAGGGCACGTCACCGGAGAGCCGGATGCGCTCCCGGTCGCTGCCCGTGCCGTCGATGTCGACCTCGGGCACCGCGGACAGCAGGGCGTGCGTGTACGGGTGCCGGGGGCGGTTGTAGATCGCCTCCCGGTCGCCGACCTCGACCACCTTGCCGAGGTACATCACCGCGACGCGCTGCGAGAAGTGCCGTACGACGGCCAGGTCGTGGGCGATGAAGAGGAACGCGATGCCCAGTTCCTGCTGCACCTTCTGCAGCAGGTTGACTACCTGCGCCTGGATCGACACGTCGAGGGCGGAGACCGGCTCGTCCGCCACGATCAGCTTCGGCTGGAGGGCCAGCGCGCGGGCCACCCCGATGCGCTGGCGCTGGCCGCCGGAGAACTCGTGCGGGAAGCGGTTGTAGTGCTCGGGGTTGAGGCCGACGAGCTCCAGCAGCTCCCGGACGCGCTTCTCCCGGCCGCCCGCCGGCTCGATGCCGTTGACCTCCATGGGCGACTTGATGATCGAGCCGACCGTCTGCCGCGGGTTCAGCGAGGAGTACGGGTCCTGGAAGATCATCTGGATCTCGGACCGCACCGGCGCGAGCTGCCGCCGCGAGGCCCGGGTGATGTCCTGGCCCGCGTACGTGATGGTGCCGCCGGTCGGCTCCAGCAGGCGGGTGATGAGCCGCCCGGTGGTCGACTTGCCGCAGCCGGACTCGCCGACCAGGCCGACGCTCTCGGCGACGCCGACCGTCAGGTCGACCCCGTCGACGGCCTGCACGGCACCGACCCTGCGTTTGATCGGGAAGCCGCCGTAGATCGGGAAGTGCTTGGTCAGCCCCTCCACCTTGAGGAGCGCCTCGGGGGACGTACCGGTGGAACCCTGCTGGGCGGGGAGTGTGAGGTTGTCGCTCATGTCTCGGATCTCCCTAGCGCAGCCGGGGCTGGATCTTGTCGATGAAGATGGTCTGCTTCTGCTCGGGCGTCAGGTGGCACGCGGAGGCGCGCCCCTCGCCCAGCGGCGGCCGGACGTCGGTGCACAGGGTCCCCGGCACCTCGCTCCGGAAGACGCACCGCGGGTGGAACGGGCAGCCGGACGGCGGGTTGAGCAGCGAGGGCGGCGAGCCGGGGATCGGCTCCAGCACCTCGTTGATGTCGCCGTCGAGGCGGGGCATCGAGCTCAGCAGACCCCACGTGTACGGGTGCTTGGGCTCGCCCAGGACCTCTCGCACGGAGCCGCGTTCCACGGCCCGGCCGGCGTACATCACCAGTAGGTCGTCGGCCATGTTGGAGATGACGCCGAGGTCGTGGGTGATGAAGACGATCGCGGAGCCGAACTCCTGCTGGAGGTCCTTGAGCAGGTCGAGGATCTGCGCCTGCACGGTCACGTCGAGCGCGGTGGTCGGCTCGTCGGCGATCAGCAGGTCGGGGTCGCACATCAGCGCCATGGCGATCATCGCGCGCTGGCGCATGCCGCCGGAGAACTGGTGCGGGTAGTCGTCGAAGCGCGTCTTGGGCTGCGGGATGCCGACCTTCTCCAGCATCTGGACGGCACGGTCCTTCGCCTCCTTCTTGGAGGCGCCGCGGTGCTTCATGAACGGCTCGGACAGCTGGCGGCCCACCGTGTAGAACGGCGAGAGGGCGGTCAGCGGGTCCTGGAAGATCATCGCCATCTTGTTGCCGCGGAGCTGCTCCAGCTCCCGCTCGGTGGCGGTGACGAGTTCCTTGCCGTCGAGGACGATCTCGCCGTCGACGGTGGTGTTCCGCGGGTTGTGCAGGCCGAGGACGGTCAGGTTGGTGACCGACTTGCCGGATCCCGACTCGCCGACGATGCCCAGGGTCTTGCCGCGCTCGACGTCGAAGGAGAGGCCGTCGACCGCCTTGACGATGCCGTCCTCGGTGGAGAACTGCACCTTCAGATCACGCACCGAGAGGAAGCTCTCCGGACCGGTCGGGGCCGGCGCGTCCTCGGTCTTGGTCAGTGTGGTCACGGTGGTTCGTTCTTCCTAGGAGAGCCGGACGCGCGGGTCGATGTAGGCGTACGCGATGTCGGTGAGGATGTTGACGATCAGGATGAAGAAGGCACCGAACAGCATGACGCCCATGGTGAGCGGCAGGTCCTTGTGGACCGCGCCGTCCACGGCGAGACGGCCGATTCCCTGGAGCGAGAAGGTGAGCTCGGTGACCACGGCGCCGCCGAGCATGGAACTGATGTCGATGCCCAGGACGGTGACGATCGGGATCAGCGAGCCGCGCCAGGCGTAGCGGAAGAACACGTACTTCTGCGACATGCCCTTGGCGCGGGCGGTGCGCACGTGCTCCTCGGCGAGCTGCTCGATCATCGAGGAGCGCGCCATACGGGTGTACTGCGCGGTGAAGATGGTGGCCATCACCAGCACGGGCAGCAGCATGCCCGTGAACCAGGCCCAGGGGTCCTCGGTGATCGGGTGGTACTGGGGGTTGTCCATCCAGCCCGTGCTGTAGACGAAGATCAGCAGGACGATCGGGCCGAGCACGTAGATCTGGAACGAGCTGAGCACCATCGACACACCGGTGGCGACCTTGTCGATCATCGTCCCGCGCCGGTACGCGGCGATCATGCCGGCGCCGACACCGACGACGACGAACACGATCGCGCCACCCGCGGTGAGCGTGAGGGTGGTCGGGAAGCGGTCCATGATGGTCGACCAGACCATGTCGCCCGAGTAGAACGACTGGCCGAGGCAGGGCGCGTTGCAGTGCCCGGTGGGGTAGTCACGACCCATGAAGATGCCGGTCATGAAGTCCCAGAACTGCTGGTGTATCGGGAGGTTCAGGCCGAGGGCCTGACGGATCTCCTCCAGTCTCGTGGGCGAGCAGTCCTTGCCACAGGCCAGCGAGGCGTAGTCGGAGGGCGTGGCGACGAACAGGAAGAACGTGGCGGCGCCGATGAGGAACAGGGTGACGACGGCACCGACCGTGCGCCGAAGAATGAACTGAAGCATGGCGGGAGGGCTGCTCTCTGCGGAGACGGTGGGAGGTTTCACGGAGGTGCGGGGGTGCGCTCCGCCTGGTGCGCACCCCCGCGATCAGCCGTAGAGAGTTACGACTTCACGTACAGGCGGGTGATGTCGATGAGGCTGGACACCGAGCCGTAGCGGGCACCGCCGATGTTGGAGCCGGAGAGCTGGAACTGCTTGGTGTACCAGAGCGGGGCGGCCGGGACGACCTTCTCCAGCAGGTAGTGCTGGGCTTCCTTCCACGTCTTGGCGGCCACGGTCGGGTCCTCGCTCAGCGCCTTCTTGATGAGGGCGTCGACCTTCGGGTCCTTGACGTGGGAGTAGTTCGGCGCACCGTCGGCGACCTGCTCACCGTCGTAGACCGGCGTGACGACCGTGGACGGCGACGGCCAGTCCTGGCCCCAGCCCGAGATGTACATGTCGTACGGGTTGTCGAGCTTGCCGATCTGCTCGTAGTAGCTCGCCGCGTCGACCTCCTTGGAGACGACGTCGAAGCCGACCTTGGTGAGGGCGTCCTCGATGGCGACCTTGCGCTTCTGGCCCGGCTCGCTGTTGGAGTACGCGAAGACGACCTTCTTCTCGGCGGCGGGGACGCCCGCGAGGAGCTCCTTGGCCTTCGCGATGTTGCCCTGCGGGGTCTTCAGACGGCCGTAGGGGTCGTACTTGGCCTCGTAGCCCGGCAGGGTCGGGGCGAAGTAGTTCGGGGCCACGTCGCCGCCGTAGACACCGCCCTCACCGGCGATGAGCGACTTGGAGTTCACCGCGTAGGTGATGGCCTGGCGGACCTTCAGGTCCTTGACGCGGTCGAGGTTGAACGTCAGCTGCATGACGTAGGGCTGGTAGCCCTTGACCGTGCGGCTGCTGACCTTCGGGTTGCCGATGACGTCCTGGATCTGCGTGGCCTCGACGCCGGCGGTGAGCTGGATGGCGTTCTTGTCCTTGCCCTGGTCGGCGATCAGACGCTTGGTCTGGGTCGACTCGGTCACGCCGAACTGGAAGTCGAAGCCGTCCGCGTACTGGTGGCGCACGGAGTCGGTCTTCGGGTCCCAGTTCGTGTTCTTCTCGAGGACGAGCTCCTTGCCGACCTTGTTCGAGACGATCTTGTACGGACCGGTGGCGACCGGGGCCTTGTCGTACTTCTCCTTCGTGTCCGTCTTCGCCGGGACGATGCCGTAGCCGGCCATGGCCAGCGTCTGCGGCAGGTCCGGGCGCGCGGTGTCGAAGTGGAAGACGACCGTCTTGGCGTCCGGGGTGTCCAGGACCGAGGCCGGCAGGTGCTTCTTGCCGAAGCCGCCGTCCGGCAGCGCCTTGCGGTAGTCGGCGCCGCTCAGCCAGGTCTGCAGGTAGGTGGGGCCGTCGAAGATGAACTTCGCGTAGAGGCGCTCGACGGTGTGGCGGACGTCGGCGGACGTGATGGCCGCGCCCTTCTCGTCCTTGATGCCGTCCTTCAGCGTGAAGGTCCAGGTCTTGCCGCCGTCCGAGGACTTGCCCGCGTCGGTCGCGAGGTCACCCACGACCGAGACGCCGCCCTTGCCGTCCTCCTTGAACTGGGTCAGGCGACGGAAGAGCAGGTTGGCGACCTGGCCGGCGTCGGAGACGTAGATCTGACCCGGGTCCAGGTGGGAGAGGCCCGCCTCCTGGTACACGCCGATGGTGCCGCCGGTCTTGGCACCGGTGACCTCCTCGGCGGGACCGGTCGAGCCCGCGGCGTCGGCGTAGGTGACCGCCTTCGACTGGACCGAAGCCTGCTTCTGGTCCTTCTTGGCGTCCTCGTTGGACTTGCCGCCCTCGTTCTTCGAGCAGGCCGTGAGCGCGAGGGAACCGGCTGCGAGCGCTATGACGATGGAGCGCGCTCTGCGCGAGCTGATGGACTTCATGTGGCGAATACCTACCTGTCGGTTGTTATCCATGAGTACTGCCTGACGCGGCTGGTAGGCCGACGCGGGGGCGGCAGCCACCCCCCACCAATGGACGGTTCAGCGCCCGGACTTGGGGTCGAAAGCGTCCCGGACCGAGTCTCCGAGGAGGTTGAAGGCCAGGACGAAGATCACCAGCGCCAGTCCGGGGAAGAAGAGGAACGCCGGGTCCTGCTGCGTGTAGTTGGCAGCGGCGGCGAACAGTCGTCCCCAGTCCGGGGTGGGTTCGACGAACCCGACGCCGGCGAAGGAGAGGAAGGCGATGGTGAGGATGGTGCTGGGCAGCGTGTAGGTGAACTGCACCAGGATCGGCGTCACCACGTTCGGCAGGATCTCCTTGCGGACGATCCGCGCCGGGGAGGCGCCGGAGACCTTGGCGGCCTCGACGAACTCCCGCTCACGCAGGGACAGCACGGTCGAGCGCACCAGCCGGGCCATGCCCATCCAGCCCAGCAGCCACAGCACGATCAGCATCGCCAGGGCGCGGAAGTACGTGGGGGTCTCCTCCCGCGGGTCGACGAAGAACGCGGTGACCACGGGCATGAAGGCGATGAAGAACAGCTGCTGCGGGAACGAGAGGAAGAAGTCGGTGACCCGGCCGATCCAGTAGTCGGTCCGGCCGCCGAAGTAACCGCCGATCAGACCGATGATCACGCCGGTGACCATCAGCAGGACCGTCACGCCCAGCGCCATGAACAGCGACGTCCGCATGCCGTAGACCAGCATGGCGAACAGGTCGCGGCCGAGCTGCGGCTCGACACCGAACCAGTGGTCCCCCGAGACCCCGCCGAAGTAGCCGAGAGGGAGTCCGAACTGGTCGAGGATCGGCTTGTCCGCGTAGGTCGGGTCCTGCCCGTACAGCGTGTACGGGTCGGTGCCGCTCAGCTTGACCAGCAGCGGCGCGAGCAGCGACACGGCGAAGTACAAAATCACTACCACGGCGCAGATGACACCGGTACGGTCACGCTTGAAGCGCTGCCACATCAACTGGCCGGGAGAACGGCCCTCGAGCTTCTTCTCGCCCTTGGCGGGCTCGGGGTTCGTCTCGAGCTCGGGGTCCAAGGCGATCGACGGCCCGGTGCCCTCAGCCTTGGCTGGACTGGTCATGTTTGTTCTTCCCCCGGGGGGTTGAGAGTTGTGCGCAGCACAGATACCGGCAGGTTCTGTGGTTTGGGGGAACTTTCGCCATGCGAGTCAACGCGCGTCAAGGGCGGAAGACACAGGGATCTCCCTACGGTCCATATTTTGAGCAAAAATTGCAAAGATTGACATCTGTACGCGCTTGACACGAGCCGTGGCAACCCGTCAAATCGGGCATTCAGGAAGAGATTTCTGTTTACATGTCCGAAACTTGATCGCTGGATCACCGATTACCGAACAGCCAATGAGGGCCCTGTGAACCGGCGCGGAAACACCCCTCGCCAGACCCTCCCGCACCCGGACCGGGTGAAAATACTCACCCTCCACGAGCACGCCGAAAGCCCGGCCGTCCGCTCAGCGGACGGCCGGGTCGGCAGGGTGTCTCCGACGGCCTCCCGGGGCCGGGTCAGGCGTTCTTGGCGCGGCTGGCGGCGCGGGCGCGCTCGCGGCCGTCCAGGTTCACCTTGCGGATGCGAACCGCCTCCGGGGTCACCTCGACGCACTCGTCGTCACGGCAGAACTCCAGCGACTGCTCCAGCGACAGCTTGCGCGGCGGGACGATCGCCTCGAACGAGTCGGCCGAGGACGACCGCATGTTCGTGAGCTTCTTCTCCTTGGTGATGTTCACGTCCATGTCGTCGGAGCGCGAGTTCTCGCCGACGATCATGCCCTCGTACACCTCGGTGCCGGGGTCGGTGAACAGCACACCGCGCTCCTGGAGGTTCGTCATCGCGAACGCGGTGACGGCACCTGCCCGGTCGGCGACCAGCGAGCCGTTGTTACGGGTCGTCAGCGTGCCGAACCACGGCTCGTGGCCCTCGTGGATGGAGTGGGCGATGCCCGTGCCGCGCGTGCCGGTCAGGAACTCGGTACGGAAGCCGATGAGACCGCGGGAGGGCACCACGAACTCCATGCGGACCCAGCCGGAGCCGTGGTTCGACATGTTGTCCATCCGGCCCTTGCGGACACCCATGAGCTGCGTGACCGCGCCCATGTGCTCCTCGGGCACGTCGATCGTCATGCGCTCGACCGGCTCGTACACCTTGCCGTCGACGGTCTTGGTGACGACCTGCGGCTTGCCGATGGTCAGCTCGAAGCCCTCACGGCGCATCTGCTCGACCAGGATGGCCAGCGCCAGCTCACCGCGGCCCTGCACCTCCCAGGCGTCGGGACGCTCGGTGTCCAGGACGCGCAGCGAGACGTTGCCGACCAGCTCGCGGTCCAGACGGTCCTTCACCTGACGGGCGGTGACCTTGCGGTCCTTGACCGCGGCCTTGTTCTCCGCGCCCTTGCCGGTGCCGCCCCGGCCGACCAGCGGCGAGGTGTTGGTACCGATGGTCATCGAGATCGCCGGCTCGTCGACCGTGATCAGCGGCAGCGGGATCGGGTTCTCCGGGTCGGCGAGCGTCTCACCGATCATGATGTCCGGGATACCGGCGACCGCGCAGATGTCACCGGGGCCCGCCTTCTCCGCGGGCTTGCGGGTGAGCGCCTCGGTCATCAGCAGCTCGGTGATACGCACGTTGGACATGGTGCCGTCGCGCTTGATCCAGGTGACGGTCTGGCCCTTGCGCAGCTCACCCTGCTCGACGCGCAGCAGCGCGATACGGCCGAGGAAGTTGTCGGCGTCCAGGTTGGTGACGTGCGCCTGGAGCGGGGCGGCCTCGTCGAACTCCGGAGCCGGGACGTGCGAGAGGATCGTGGAGAAGAACGGCTCCAGGCTGTCGCTGTCGGCCGGGACGGTGCCGTCCTCCGGCTTCGTCAGCGAGGCGACACCGTCACGCGCACACGCGTAGACGATCGGGAACTCGATCTGCTCCTCGTCGGCGTCGAGGTCGAGGAAGAGGTCGTACGCCTCGTTCACGACCTCGTCGATGCGCGAGTCGGGGCGGTCCGTCTTGTTGATGCACAGGATGACGGGCAGGCGGGCCTGCAGCGCCTTGCGCAGCACGAAGCGGGTCTGCGGCAGCGGGCCCTCGGAGGCGTCGACCAGCAGCACGACCGCGTCCACCATCGACAGACCGCGCTCGACCTCACCACCGAAGTCGGCGTGGCCGGGGGTGTCGATGATGTTGATCGTGATGACGTCGCCGCCATCCTTGGGGTGGTACTTCACGGCCGTGTTCTTGGCCAGGATCGTGATGCCCTTCTCACGCTCCAGGTCGTTCGAGTCCATCATGCGGTCGTCGAGCGACTCGGCGGCGTGCGCGGCGAAGGCACCGGCCTGCTTGAGCATGGCGTCGACCAGGGTGGTCTTGCCATGGTCGACGTGGGCGACGATGGCAACGTTGCGGATGTCGTGGCGCGTGGCCATATAGAGGCGCTTCTCCCGAAGTGAGTGGACGGCCTGCGCGTACGTCAGTGCTACGCGGACCCTGCCGGGCTGGACACGCCACGGCCTTACCCCATGGTACGGGGCCGCCGACACTGGGGCGCGCCGGGCTTCGGTGGCGCGGGCCCCCGTACCGCGTCACCCCCGGTCAGACGTCTCCCTGTGCCCGGAAACCCGCCCGGGCACAGGGGTGCGGCCGCCCCCCGCGCGACGCGGGCGGCGACCGCCACCATCCGGAATCCGGCCGGTCAGCTCACCGACGGGCTCGCCGAGGGCTTCGCGCCCTTCTTGAGGAAGCCCATGTCCTCGTACACCGGTGTCTGGAAACCGAAGGCACCCGCGTTGACCACGGTCCTGCGGACGGCCGTCAGCTGCGGGCGCTGGTAGAGGGGGATGGAGCCCGCCGCGGCCCAGATGCGGGAATCCGCCTTGCGGATCAGGCTGCGGTTCTCGTCCTCGTCCAGCGTGCCCAGCGCCCGGTCGAACAGCTGGTCGACCTGGTCGGTGCCGACGCGGGTGTAGTTCTGCTCGACGTTCAGCGAGCCGTCGGCGGCCGGGACCGGCTTGGCGTAGACGGGGCGGGCGTCGGTGGCGGGGAAGGCCGACGCGGGCCAGGAGTACAGCGCGAGGTCGTACTGGCCGGCCGCGATGTGGTCCTTGAAGTAGCTCTCGTCGGAGACCTTGGTGATCTCGGTACGGATGCCGACGCGCTCCAGCATGCGGCTGACGCGGGCGGCGACCGCGCGCAGCGAGTCGGAGCCGGGGCCTGAGGGGAGCACGAAACGGAGCGTCAGGGGCTTGCCGTCCTTGGCGAGCGGCCCGGCCACGGCGCCCACCGGGACGGCGGTGCCCTTCGGGGCGTAGGCGCCCTGCGGCACCAGCGGCCTGTACTGCCCGGCGTCCTGCGCGAGGTGCCGCGGGCCTTCCTCGCTCGTGCCGCCGGCCCGCTCGCTCGTCTGCCGGTGCTTGTTCGCGTGGTCCCCCGGCTCCCTGTCCTGCTCCCCGGGGGCCTCGCCGCGCGCCTTGTCGTCCTCGCCGACGATGTACGTGCCGTCGTCGCCGTCCGAGGAGTCGTCCTCGGCCTCGTCGCCCTTGGCCTTCTCCTTCTTGGTCTTCTCGTTCTTGGTCTTCTCGCCCTTGGCGCCGGCCGCCTTCTCGCCCTTCTTCTTTCCCTCCTTGAGCGGGCCGCCGGGCACCCAGCCGGCGTCGGCGAGCAGTGCCTGAGCCTCCGCGGTGTCCTGGCCGCCCAGCGCCCCGCTGCCGTCCGCGTACGCGGCCTGCCCAAAGAGCGCGAGGTGGCTGCCGACGGGCACGGCGGGCAGACCGAGCGGCTTCAGCACGACCCGGGCCAGTTCCGCGCGGTCCAGGGCGCGGGCCACGGCCCGGCGGACCCGCTCGTCGGCGAGCGGACCGCCGGCGCCGTTGAGAGCGAGCTGGGTGTAGGCGGGTTCCAGCGACTTGCGGACCTCGAAGTCCCGCAACTCCTTGCGGAGCCGCGCGGCTTTGGTGAGGGGCTCGGCCTTTTCGCCCTTTTCGTCCTTCTTGGACTTTTCGGCACCCTTGGCCTTCTCGGCCTTCTCGGCCTTTCCTGCTCTCTCGGCCTTCTCGGCCTGCTTGTGGCCCGGGCCCTGGAGCGGGGTGCTCGTGCCGCTGCCGCCGGCGCGCCCGGCGAGGGCGATGCTCCGGGCCTCGGTGGAGTCGACGTCCGCCATGTCGACGGTGCCCGCGGCCAGCGCGGCGGTCCGCTTGTCACGCGGTACGGCACGCAGCACGATCTCGGACAGCTTGGCCGGCCGGCCCCACCAGCGCGGGTTGCGGACGAGGGTGATCCGCCCCTCCTTGCGGTCGACCTTCTTCACGGCGAACGGCCCGGCGGTGGTCTTCAGCTTCCGCCGGGCCCCGTCGTTGAAGGAGTCGGGGGTGCCCATGACGTCCTTCGGGTACAGCGGCGAGAACAGCGAACGCCAGTCGGCGTACGGCCGTTTGAAGGTGACCCTGACCTCCAGGTCGTTGGCGCCGCGCTCGACCTTCTCGATCCGGTCGTAACCGGCGTTGCGCGCGGTCCAGTAGGCGTTGTCCTTGCCGGACAGGGCCCGCCACTGGGCGGCGAAGTCGGCGGCGCCGATCTCGCGGCCGTCGCTCCAGACGGCCTGCTGGTCGAGCTTGTACAGGACGACCTGCTTCGGCTCGGTGTCGACGACCTTCGCCGACTCCAGGTACGCCGGGTTCAGCTGCGGCCGGCCGCTCGCGTCGAGCCGGTACAGGGACGGCAGCACCGCCTGCGCGACCCGGCTGGTGGCCGCGTCGGCGTCCGACTGGAAGGTGTTCAGCGTCTCCGGTACGTCGTCCACCGCCCAGTTGAGGGTGCCGCCGTCGGTGACCAGGTCACGCGCGGCGGGCGCGAGGTCCTGTCCGGCGAGTGGCCTGCCCGCCTCGTCCTTCGCGCTGCAGGCCGCCAGCAGGGGCACCGCGAGCGCGCCCGCGGTGAGGAAGGCGACCGAGCGCATGACCGCGCGCAGTCCGACGCCGTCGTGGGACATCCCGTCTACCTCCGGTGATGGACCGCCGGTTTGGATCACGTTTGGCGGTATATGGAGCTGATCAGATGTATGCGGCCACTGAAGAGGAAAGGGTTCAGCAGCGAGCGGCGACACGGCGGCGACAGGCCCGAAACCCACCCGTGCGGCGCAACGGGGGCGGTCGGGAGGCGTGCGGGAGCGGGCATACGGGCGGAGCGCGGAGGGGGCGCGCGACTCGTCGTAGGACCGCTCCCGACAGGTCCGCCACGGGACGCGCCGCGCGACACCCGGCCCGACGGAGAAGGCGCCGCGTGACACCCGGGCCCGGCAGGCACCGCACCGCGCGACACCCGGGCCCGGCAGGCACCGCACCGCGCGACACCCGGGCCGGACGGTCCACGCACCGCGCGACACCCGGCCCCTGGGCCACGCACCGCGCGACACCCCGGCGCCCCGCCACCGGAACGCACCGCCGGACACCCGGGCCCCGGCGCGCGCCGGGGTGCGGCCGGGGTGCGGCCGGGGCGCCCGGACGGTCACGATCCGCCAATCCGTGCACACGGGTTCCCACCGGCAGGTGTGACGCGCAACACTCGCAGGCGCATGAACGTTGCCACCCAAGGGCCGACGGCCCACGGAAGCGAGGTCACGTCATGTCCGTGCACGACGACCTGACATCAGTCCAGCGCTGCCTCGAGGACCTGAACCGGTCCGTGAAGCGCCTGGAGCAGCAGCTCGGCAGGGGCGGCCTGGAGATGCGCCGCGTCCGCGCCGACACCGACCACCTGCGCGAAAGCGTCGCGCTGCTGCGCGAGGCCGCTCCCGCGCTCGGCGGACCACGGCGGCCGGACCTCGTCTCCATCCCCGACACCCCGTACGACAACAGCCTGTGGACGGACTCGGACGACGAGGGTCTCGGCGCCCGCGACCGGCACGCCCCCTGAACCCGACCGGAGTCATGACTTGGCCACTGGTACGGAACCCCCCGGCACGGAGTCCCATCCGCCCAGCGGCGGCGTACGCGGCGGTACGCGCGCCGCGATCGACGCCCCGCACCTGCGCACCGACCGCTGGTGGCTGGCGCCGGCCGCCACCGCCGCCGGTCTGCTCGCCTTCATCGTGTACTCGACCTGGCGGGCCTTCGCCGACACCGACTACTACGCGGCGCCGTACGTCTCGCCGTTCTACTCGCCGTGTCTCGCGGAGCGCTGCCGGACCATGCACGCCGGCCCCAACGGGGACCTGTTCGGCAGCTGGTGGGGCATCTCCCCCGCGATCATCATCCTGGTCTTCCCGCTCGGCTTCCGCCTGACCTGCTACTACTACCGCAAGGCCTACTACCGGGGCTTCTGGGCCTCGCCCCCGGCCTGCGCGGTGGCCGAGCCGCACAGGAAGTACACCGGCGAGACCCGCTTCCCGCTGATCCTGCAGAACATCCACCGGTACTTCTTCTACGCGGCGCTCCTGGTCGCCGGTGTGCTGACCTACGACACCGCGCTCTCCTTCCGCGACGAGCACTACCACTGGGGCCACATGGGCCTCGGCACCCTCGTCTTCCTGGTCAACATCGGGCTGATCTGGGCGTACACGCTCTCCTGCCACTCCTGCCGGCACATCGTCGGCGGCAAGCTCAAGCACTTCTCCAGACATCCCGTGCGCTACCGGATGTGGCAGTGGGTCGGCCGGCTGAACGCCCGTCACATGGCGCTGGCCTGGGCCTCGCTGGTGAGCGTGGCGGCCGCCGACTTCTACGTCTTCCTGGTCGCGTCCGGTGCCTTCGACGATCCGCGCTTCTTCTAGATTGAGTGGGGTCCTCTGATGTCCGTGGTGGATCGGCAGGAGTGGGACGTCGTCGTGGTCGGGGCCGGCGGTGCCGGGCTGCGCGCCGCGATCGAGGCGCGCGAACGGGGCGCCCGTACGGCGGTGATCTGCAAGTCGTTGTTCGGCAAGGCGCACACCGTGATGGCCGAGGGCGGCATCGCGGCCGCGATGGGCAACGTGAACTCCGGCGACAACTGGGAGGTCCACTTCCGCGACACCATGCGCGGGGGCAAGTTCCTCAACCAGTGGCGGATGGCCGAACTGCACGCCCGGGAGGCGCCGGACCGGGTGTGGGAGCTGGAGACCTGGGGAGCGCTGTTCGACCGTACGAAGGACGGCCGGATCTCCCAGCGCAACTTCGGCGGCCACGAGTACCCGCGTCTCGCGCACGTCGGGGACCGCACGGGCCTGGAACTCATCCGGACGCTCCAGCAGAAGATCGTCTCACTGCAGCAGGAGGACCACCGCGAGACCGGGGACTACGAGTCGCGGCTGAAGGTCTACCAGGAGTGCACGGTCACCCGGGTCCTCAAGGACACGGCGTCCGACGGCGGCTCCGCCGCGGGCCGGGTGAGCGGTGTCTTCGCCTACGAGCGCGAGTCGGGCCGTTTCCTCGTCCTGGAGGCGCCCGCCGTGGTGATCGCGACCGGCGGCATCGGCAAGTCCTTCAAGGTGACGTCGAACTCGTGGGAGTACACCGGCGACGGGCACGCGCTGGCGCTGCTCGCCGGAGCGCCCCTGCTGAACATGGAGTTCGTGCAGTTCCACCCGACCGGCATGGTCTGGCCGCCGTCGGTGAAGGGCATCCTCGTCACCGAGTCGGTGCGCGGCGACGGCGGGGTGCTGCGGAACTCCGACGGGAAACGGTTCATGTTCGACTACGTCCCCGACGTCTTCAAGGAGAAGTACGCGCAGTCGGAGGAGGAGGGCGACCGCTGGTACGAGGACCCGGACCACAACCGGCGGCCACCGGAACTGCTCCCCCGTGACGAGGTCGCCCGCGCGATCAACTCCGAGGTGAAGGCGGGCCGTGGCTCCCCCCACGGCGGTGTCTTCCTCGACGTGTCGACGCGCATGCCCGCCGAGGTCATCCGGCGCCGACTGCCGTCGATGTACCACCAGTTCAAGGAGCTGGCCGACGTCGACATCACGGCGGAGGCGATGGAGGTCGGCCCGACCTGTCACTACGTGATGGGCGGCATCGCGGTCGACTCGGAGTCGGCGGCGGCCCGCGGCGTGCCCGGGCTGTTCGCGGCCGGCGAGGTGGCCGGCGGCATGCACGGCTCCAACCGCCTGGGCGGAAACTCGCTCTCCGACCTGCTGGTGTTCGGCCGGCGCGCGGGCCGGCACGCGGCGGAGTACGCGACCGGTCCGGCCGCCGGCCGGCCGGCGGTGGACGACGTCGAGGTCGACGCGGCCGCCGCCGAGGCCCTGCGGCCCTTCTCCGCGGAGGGCCCGGCGCCCGGCGCGGACGACGGACGCCCGCCGGAGAACCCGTACACCCTCCATCAGGAGCTCCAGCAGGCGATGAACGACCTCGTCGGGATCATCCGCCGCGAGGCCGAGATGGAGCAGGCGCTGGAGAAACTTGCGGAGCTGCGGGTACGGGCCCGGCGGGCCGGCGTCGAGGGCCACCGGCAGTTCAACCCCGGCTGGCACCTGGCCCTGGACCTGCGGAACATGCTGCTGGTCAGCGAGTGCGTGGCCCGGGCCGCACTGGAGCGCACCGAGTCACGCGGCGGCCACACGCGCGAGGACCACCCGTCGATGGACCGGGCGTGGCGCCGCGTCAACCTGCTGTGCCGGCTGGTCGACCCCGCGGTCGAGCCGACGGCGCTGGATCCGGTGCGCGGCCAGATCGACCTCTCCCGTGAGACCACCGAACCCGTCCGCCCGGACCTGCTCGCCCTCTTCGAGAAGGAGGAGCTGGTCAAGTACCTCGCCGAAGAGGAGCTCTACGAGTGAGCAGCTACGAGGCCCGCTTCAAGGTGTGGCGCGGCGACGTGAAGGGCGGCGGCCTGGAGGACTTCGAGGTCGAGGTGAACGACGGTGAGGTCGTCCTCGACATCATCCACCGCCTCCAGGCCACCCAGGCGCCGGATCTCGCCGTGCGCTGGAACTGCAAGGCGGGCAAGTGCGGTTCCTGCTCCGCGGAGGTCAACGGACGGCCCCGGCTGCTGTGCATGACCCGCATGTCGGTGTTCGACCGGGCGGAGACCATCACGGTCACCCCGCTGCGGGCCTTCCCGGTGATCCGCGACCTGGTGACGAACGTCGGCTTCAACTACCAGAAGGCCAGGGAGGTCCCGGCCTTCGTACCGCCGCGGGGTGTGGGCCCCGGCGAGTACCGCATGATGCAGGAGGACGTGGACCGTCCGCAGGAGTTCCGCAAGTGCATCGAGTGCTTCCTGTGCCAGGACACCTGCCATGTCGTGCGCGACCACGAGGAGAACAAGACGGCGTTCGCCGGCCCCCGTTTCCTCATGCGGGTCGCGGAGCTCGACATGCACCCCCTGGACGAGGCCGACGCGTCCGGCCTGGACCGCAAACGCACCGCGCAGGACGAACACGGCCTCGGCTACTGCAACATCACCAAGTGCTGCACCGAGGTCTGCCCCGAGGGCATCAAGATCACGGACAACGCCTTGATCCCCCTGAAGGAACGAGCGGCCGACCGCAAGTACGACCCCCTGGTGTGGCTGGGCTCGAAGATCACCAGACGCCGCCCCTAGGACCGGCCTCCCTGCCACCGGGCTGCCCCGGCCCCGCCCCGTCGAAGTACATGAGCCCTTCGATGTCGATCAGCGCCGGCCGGTCGTCGGCGGTCGGGAGGACATGATCGGGGCCCGGGCCGGCGGCCGCCCGGGCGAGGGGGGACAGGTCGGTGCGGGTGAGGGGCGCTCGGGTGGAGGTCACCCGCCGGATCCTCGCACCCCGCCCGGCCGCCGTCAGGCGGGTCTCAGCGCGCCCAGTCCTCCCGGTACGCCGTCCAGTCCGCCTCCGTGGCCGCGAAGTCGACGTACAGCGCGACGCCGAAGCGGGCGCGGCCGGCGTCCGTGCGGGACAGGCCGAGGCGGACTCCGCGGACGGCGGCGGCCACGGTCTCGGCGTTCCCGTGGTGGTCCATGTTGTCCTCGTAGTAGAACGGCAGCCCCATCAGCAGGCCGGTCGACGGCGGGGTGACCTCCAGGGCCAGGGAGGTCTGCTCGGCGACGTAGCCGCCGTACAGACTCTCCAGCGGCAGGGCCGTGTCGTACGACATGACGGCGATCTGGTCGACGCGGCGCGCGACCTCGCCGAAGAACGCCTGCGACCACCACTTGGGGTGTGCGGTGATCGCGCCCGCGAGGGAGTGGAACGCCGGGAGCGGGTCGATCTGGTGGGCCGCCACGGACAGTGGCACGCCGTGCGCCTTCGTCACGCGGTGCAGGGAGTCGAGGAGCGTGAGGTAGTCGCGGTCGCCGGAGTGCAGCGGCTCCAGGTCGAAGTGGGCGCCGCCGAAGCCGGCGGCGAGGATCTGGCGCGTGGAGGTGACGACGGCCGCACGGGTCGCCGCGCGTTCGAGGCGCATGCCGTCGGGGCCCTCCGTCGCGAGCACGTCACCCAGCCAGGCCTGCACCCGGACGCCGGGCAGCTCCCGGCGCACCCCGTCGATGAACCACCGTGCGTGGGAGTAGGCCGACCTGGGCAGCGTGCCGTCGTGCTCCAGGGGACCCGCGTGCACGTACAGGTCGTGGATGCCGGTGTCGCCGAGCCGGCGGGCCAGCGCGGCGAGATCCGCGTCCTTCTTCCGCCCGTCGACCCAGGCGTGCCCGAGCCAGAGCGCGTCCCGGTCACGTGTGTACGTCCCGTCGGCCGGGTCCCCCGCGTAGTTCACCCGGAGGGCGACGGCCGCGGCGAGCGCCGGCAGCAGGAGGACGAGGACCAGGACGAAGGCGGTACGGCGGAGACGGCGGGGCCAGGGGGTGCGGGGGCTGGGGCGGGGGCGGTGGCGGCTGAGGGGTGGGGCGGCTTGGGTGTCGGGGGCCTCGGGGGCGGGGGCCTCAGTGTGGGGCTGCTGTCCGTCCGGGCCGTGCGGGTCCGCCTGCCGCGGATCCCCCCTCGTCTCCCCGGCCCCCGTGCCGGTCGCCGCCGTACGTTCCGCCCCCACGCCGTCCCCACCCATCCCCGTCCCCTCCCACGCCGTCCCCACCCATCCCCGTTCCCTCCCACGTCGTCCTCTCCCGCGTCCTCGTGCCCCGCGTACCCCACCCCGGACGCGCCCCGGTCGCGCCGGTCGATTCCTGCTCATACGCTCCGAAACGTGACGTCATCCATGAGCCGGGGCCGCCCGCGGCGCGCGAACACGCACATATCCGTGCGGGTGGCGCACGCCCTGCTCGGCGTCGCGGCCGGGGTCGTGTGGCTGGTGCTGCCCTGGATGACGATCAGTACCGACGCTCCGGTTGCGACCGTACGGGCCGCGCGGACCCCGGTGGCCGCCGCGGCCCAGGAGGACGAGACGTCCACAGCCGACCTCGTCCTGCCCCTGGTCGTGGTCGCGGCGGTCGGCGCGCTCGCCGGCTACGGCTACGTACGGCGCACCCGGCGGGCCCGCACCCGTACGACTCCGGGCGCCGCCCCCGCCGTACCGCCTCCCTCGCCGCTCGACGACCTCGACGCGCGGGCCCTCGCACTGCTCGCCGAGGCCGACGACTGCCTCCGCACCAGCCGTGAGGAACTCGGCTTCGCCCAGGCCCGTTCGGGGGCGCCCCCCGCGGCCCCCTTCGCCCGGGCCGTACGGGACGCGGAGGCCGAGCTGTCGGCCGCCTTCCGGATGCGCCGGCAGTACGACGAAGGGGTCCCGGCGGACGAGCCGTCGCGGCGGCACGCGCTCACCGGGATCGTGGGGCGGTGTCAGGAGGCGGGGCGGCGGCTGGACGCCGAGGCCGCAGACTTCGACCGACTGCGCGGCCTGGAACGGGCGGCCGCCCCGGCCCTGGAGGCCGCCGAGTCCCGCTTCCGGGAGCTGGCGGGCCGCACCGGGGCCGCGGACGCCGTCCTCGCCGGGCTGGCCGGCCGGTTCACCCCCGCCGCCACCGTCCCCGTGACCGGCCATGTGGAACAGGCCCGGGACCGCCTGGTGTTCGCGACCTTCCGGCTCAACCAGGCCCGGCAGGCCGCCGATCTGGGCGAGCCGGCCGACGCCGCCCGCCAGGTGCGCGCCGCCGAGGGTGCCGTGGCGCAGGCCGCGGAGTTCCTGGACGGCGTCGACCGGCTCGCCGCCGAACTGACGGCGGCCGCACGGCTGGTGCCGGCCGCGCTCACGGGCGCGGAGGCGGAGATCGCGGGTGCCCGGGAGCAGTCGATGCCGCCGGCCGGCGCTCCCGGCACGCCGGACGGGCCCGCCGGTACGCCCGGCGGCGACACGGATCCGCCCGTCTCCGCGCTGCGTTCCCGCGTCCTGCACGCGGACGCCGTCCTGGCCGCCGTACGGGAGGAGCTGACCGCCGGGCCCTACGACCCGCTCGACGCGCTCCGGCGGATCGAACGGGCCGTCGCGCCGGTGGGCACCGGGCGGACCGGGGTACTGGCGGCGGCCGCCGCCCTCACGGCCCGCAGTGCCACCGCCCTCACGGCCGGGTTCGTCGGGACGCACCGGGGTGCGGTGGGCGGCGCGGCCCGCACCCTGCTGGCTGAGGCGGAACGGCTGCTCGCGCTCCCGGCCCCCTCGGCGCCGTACAGCCAGCTCGGCGCGGAGGAGCACGAGCGGTGTCCGACGGCGGACGCCCTGGCCCGGCGGGCCCGCGCACTCGCCGAACAGGACGTGCGGACGCACGGCACCCCGGCCGTCGGCGCGGCGGAGCACACCACCGGGGTGGGCGGGGCCGTCCTCGGCGGCATCCTTCTCGGCGGGGAGCCGGACGGCGGCCCGTCCGCGAGCTTCGGCGGGCCGGCCACCCGGGCCCGGCGCGGGCTCACCGACCGGCGGACACCGGAATCCGCGCAGCCACTTGAGCCCCCTGAAGGTACGGAAACCCCGGAAGGTACGGGAACCCCGGACAGCGCGCGGCGGGCCGAGCCGAGGACCCCCGGTGGCACCGGAACCGCGCGGGCCGCTGACCCGCCGGACGGCCCGGAGCCCGCGCCGTGACGCGCGTCCGTCCTCCCCGCGTCGTCCGGCCCCGGCGACCGTCGCGCGGCGCGCTCAGAACAGGCTCAGCAACGCCTCCGCCGGGTCCGCGAGGCCGTTCTCGCCGTCGGGCAGGGGGAGTTCGAACCACACCGTCTTGCCGCGCGGTGTGCGGCGCGAACCCCAGGCCGCGCTGAGCAGGCCGACCAGTTGCAGGCCGCGTCCACCCTCGTCCGTGTCGCGGGCGCGGCGGCGGCGCGGCTGGACCAGACCCGAGTCCCAGACCTCGCACACCAGCGTGCGGTCCAGCAGCAGCCGCAGTCTGATCTCGCCCTCGCCGTACCGCAGGGCGTTCGTCACCAGCTCGCTGACCAGCAGCTCCGTCGTGTCGACGAGGGGTTCCAGGTCCCATTCGAGCAGCTGCCGGCGGGCCTGTTCGCGGGCGCGCCCCACGCTGCGCGGCTCGCGCGGCAGCGTCCAGTCGCCGACGGATCCGGCGGGCAGCCCCTGGACGCGGGCCATCAGCAGGGCGATGTCGTCCTCGCCGTGGTGGGTGTCGAGGGTGTTGAGAACGTGGTCGCAGACGTCCTCCAGCGGGGCGGAGGGGTCGGTGAGTGCGCCCACGAACGCCTGGAGGCCCTCGTCGAGCGGGTGGTCGCGCGACTCGACCAGTCCATCCGTGTAGAGCGCCAGCAGCGCACCCTCGGGCAGCTCGACCTCGACCTCCTCGAACGGCTCGCCGCCGACACCGAGCGGCATGCCCGGGGGCACGTCGAGCATCAGCGCGTCCTCGCCCGGTTCGACCAGGACGGGCGGCAGGTGGCCGGCGTTGGCGAAGGTGCACCTGCGGGTCACCGAGTCGTAGACGGCGTACACGCAGGTCGCGAGGTACACCTCCAGCAGGTCCGCCTCGCGGGGCCGGCGGGCCGAGCGGGTGGCCTGCTGGACACCGCCGGGGGCGCCGAGTCCGCGCGCGATCTCGTCCAACGCGGAGAGCACCTCGGCCGGTTCGAGGTCGAGCAGGGCCAGCGTGCGGACGGCGGACCGCAGTTCACCCATGGCGACCGCCGCGCGCAGTCCGCGCCCCATGACGTCACCGACGACCAACGCCGTGCGGTGTCCGGGGAGTTCGATGACGTCGAACCAGTCGCCGCCGACCTCGCTGGGCCGGTCGGAGGAGGAGTTGCCGGGCAGGTAGCGGCAGGCGATGTCCAGGCCGGAGGCGACCGGGTCGCCGGGCGGGAGCAGGGACCGCTGCAGGATCAGCGCCCGCTCGTGCTCGCGCCGGTACAGGCGGGCGTTGTCGATACAGACGGCGGCCCGCGCGGCCAGCTCCACCGCGAGGTCGCGGTCCCGGTCGCCGAACGGCTCGCTGCCCTTCGTCCGCGCGAACTGCGCCAGTCCCACGACCGTGTCGTGGGCGACCATCGGCACGGCCAGCGTGGACTGGACGACGCCGCCCTCCTCGGCGGGGACGAACTGCGGCCGGCCGGTGCGCAGGGCGTCCGCGCAGGAGGAGTTGAACGGGTAGTGGTGGACGGCGCCGACCGCGACGGGCGCGCCGCCACCGACGAAGGGCGCGTCCGAGACGGCGCTGGCGAATGCGACGCGGCGCAGTTCGGCACTGCCGTCGGCGAGGCCCGGCGGGGTCTCGTCGCCGGCCAGCAGACCCTGGTACAGGTCGACGGTGGCGAGGTCGCAGAAGCCGGGCACCACGACGTCGAGGAGTTCGCGGGCGGTGGTCTCCAGGTCGAGGGAGTTGCCTATGCGGGCCCCGGCGTCGTTCAGCAGGGCGAGGTTGCGCCGGGCGGCGGCGGCCTCTCGGGCGGCGGCGCGGCGGGCGGTGATGTCGGTCCCGAGCCAGGCGACCCCGATGGGGCGGCCGGTGCCGCTGTGCACGCGGTAGAGGTTGACGGACCAGTGACGGCGCTCCTCGGAGCCCGGCACGAAGCCCGTGACGTGCATGTCCGTGATGGAGTCGCCGGTCTCCAGGACCCGGCGCAGGGTCGCGGCGACCCGCTCGGCCTCGGAGCGCGGCAGGTAGTCGTGGACACCGCGACCGCGGTGGTCGTCGGGCGTGCCGCCGAAGATCGACGCGAACCGCTGGTTGGCGCGGCGCACCCGCAGATCGGGGTCGATCAGCAGGAAGCCGAAGGGAGATTGACCGAATATCGCCTGCGAGGCGGCGAGGTCCGTCTCGATGCTGCGCAGGGTACGCACGTCGACGACGATACAGACGGCGGCCTTCTCGCCCTCCTCCGTCCGCGTCGGCATGACGTACACCTCGGCGAGGCCCTCGTGGCCGGGCTCGCCCCCGGGGGTGTCCGGCAGCCGGAAGGGCACCACGCCGGTCCACTCGCGGCCGTCGAGGATCTCGGCCATCTTGCGCTGGCCCTCCTCGCGGCGGTGCGGGTCGATGAACGCCTCGATGGGGTCCATGCCGACCGCGTGCCCGGCGGGGATGCCGAAGAGCTGCTCGGCGCGCAGGCTCCACTGGTCGACGAGCCCGTCGGGCCCGATGGAGAAGGACGCGACCTTGATGTAGTCGTAGATCGAGCCGGGCGGGCTGCTCTGCCACAGGGCGTCGCCGGGCGGCGTCTCGCCGGGGCGGACTCCCATCGCGGCAGCATCCACGACCTCCGCTCCAGCACCGTCCGACGGGTCCTCGGACTCCGTGGCCTTCGCTGGTATCTCGCTCACGCGAACCGTCCCCTCCAGCTCACCGCGTCCGGCACCGGTCACCGGCGGCGGCTGCCCGCAGTATCCAGCACTACGGCTCCGCACAACACGGTGTTCACGATCACAGCACGGTCCCGATGGTTTTCGGTCCGAGCCGCGACAACACTTCCAGTCTTCTAACCAGCGGACACGTCATCGAATCCCACCCGTCGACAACCGCCACTGGCCTGAACCAGTCGCTCGACAGCGCGGACGGGTCCGTACAGCCCCCGCGCCGGCGCTGCCGGGCCACCCGGTTCATCCTGGCACCGCGAGCTCGAACCACACGGTCTTGCCCGCGCCTCCGGGCCGGGTGCCCCAGCGCCGGGACGTGTGGGCGACCAGCTGGAGACCGCGGCCGCTCTCGTCCTCGGGCCGGGCGGCGCGCTCCCGCGGCGGGTCCGGGATCGGGTCGGAGACCTCCACCCGCAGTACGTCGCCGAGAGCGGCCGGGCGCACCAGGCTCACCCCGATGGGGCCGGTGGCGTGCCGCAGCGCGTTGGTGACCAGCTCGCTGACCAGCAGCGCGGTGAGATCGGCGAGGCTGTCGAGGCCCCAGTCGCGCAGCCGGCCACGGACGGCGGCCCGGGCGTCACGGACGGCGCCCGGGTCCGCGGGGAAGGTCCACTCGGCGCGGTCGCCCTCGCTGTCGATCACGCCGATCACTTCCCAGCCCAACGAGCCCACCCATGTCCGGTTTCATGGGGTTAATGGGCAGATACCCGATATCCAGGCACGAGTACCGCCCTTGAGGGCGCACTGTGGCACGAACGGCGTACGAGGGCGCTCGCCCGGGCTCACCCGCCGGCCGCGTTGCCGCCGATGCCCCCCGCCCGCGCCCCGGCCCCGGTGTCCGTCCGGGTGTCCGTCTCCGTCCGCCTCCCGGCTTCGGCTTCCGCCCGGAGGCGGGCCAGTACCTCGCGTACGGCGGGCACGTCCTGGTCCAGCCAGTCGACGCTCCAGATGTCGGCGGGGGTCAGCCGGCGGAGTTCGTCGTGGTCCTGGAGGGGCTCGGGGTCGGCGGAGCCGGGCAGCAGCCGGGCGGTCCACACCCGGAGAACGTACGGCGGCCGCAGGGGCCACTCCCCCGGGATCCGTTCGACGGGCTCTGCGTCGACGCCGAGCTCCTCCCGCAGTTCGCGCACGAGGGCCGCCTCGGGTGTCTCGCCCGACTCCACCTTGCCGCCGGGCAGTTCCCAGCGGCCGGCCAGTTCGGGGGGAGCGCTGCGGCGCGCGGCGAGCAGCCGGCCTCCGTCGAGCAGGGCGGCTCCCACCACCACGATCCGTTCGCTCATCGGCGTCATGCGCCGGAGCCTAGCGGGGAGCGGCGGGAAGCGAGCGCCGGGACGGCGGCCGCGCACACCCGGACTGCCGGGGCCGTACGAACTCGACCACGGGACGGAGCTCTCGTGAACCGTGAACTCGGCCGCACGGACGGGGGCCGCGTGAACTCGGCTGCGGGGACGGGGCACGGCGGGTGTGGGGCGGCGCCGGTCGAACGGTCAGGCGTCGGCGCCCGTGCCGTTCGGGCCGATCCGCTCGACCCAGTACAGCTGCTTGTGTCCGCGGCTGTCGAGGCTGTCGGCGATCTTCTGGGCCTCGGCGCGGGTCGCGTACCGCCCCACGCGGTAGCGATTGCCGTTGTCGTCCTGGCGTATGACGAGCCAGGGAAGAGTGATCGTGCCGTCGTTCATCGCGACCCTCCACTTCCCGCCCGCGGCCTCTGCCGTGCCCCGCCAGATAAGGAAACCGCAATCCGCATATGCCCGAGCCTACGCCCAACCTTCACGCAGCGAATACGGCTTTTCACAAAGAGGTACGCAACCAGCCAGGTCGGACGGGCCTCACGGGGGCGCACGAAGTGGAACGCGCCGCCCCCGCACATCGACGTATCCGGTCAGCGGCATACCGTCCACATACCGGTCGACCTGCGAGAACGGCTGAATCCCAACGCCGTGGAGGTGGGCGCGGAGGGGGTCCCACGCCGGCGGCAACTGCCGGAGGGGTGTGCAAGGTGGTGCGAGGGTGTGCGCTACTTCACTGGGAGGTGGTACGCGACGCGGTATCGGTCGGCCGGGATCACCACGTCGGCCGTCTCGACCGGGCGCCCGGAGGCGTAGTAGGTGCGCTGGACGACGACGACGACATGGCCCGGAACTCCGCCCAGGGCGTGCAACTCCTCGGCGAGACCGGGACGGGCGCCGACCTCCTCGGTGACGTTGTCCACGATGACGTCGATGGCGGCCATGCGCTCGACCACGCCCATGCCGCCGAGCGGGCCCTCCTCGGGAAGCATCACCGGCGTACGGCCGGTGACGGCGAGGGGCTCCCAGGAGGTGGAGAGCATGACCACCTCGCCCGCGTCCCGGAAGACGTACTTCGTGCGCATCACGCGGTCGCCGGGCCGGATGTCCAGCCGGTCGGCGACGGCGCCGCCCGCCTCGACCTGCGCGCTGCTCGACTCCCAGGTCCCGCGGGCGTCGGCGTCCGCCTGCTCCTGCCGGAAGGGGGTGGCACCGCCGGCCGGACGGTAACCGGAGCGGGCGATGAGCCGGGGCACCGGACGCTCGCGCACATAGGTGCCGGAGCCGGAACGGCCCTCGACCAGCCCCTCGGCCATGAGCACCTTGCGCGCCTCCAGCGCGACGGTGTCCGAGACGCCGTACTCCTCGCGGATTCTGGCCTGCGACGGGAGACGGGTGTGCGGTGGCAGCGAACCGTTGACGATCTTCTTGCGAAGATCACCCGCGACGCGCAGATACGCCGGCTGCTCACCGAATGTCACTGGCCGCTCCCATCAGGTTGTACAGATAGCAACAGCGTGGCAACCGTAGGTTGGGCGGTGCAAGTAAAGGCCAGAGAATCACTCGATGTGATGACATGTGGCCCGTGAGGGCTTTACGCAGGCACTTTCTCCCCGCTATGGGCGCGCTCACACCTCGGCGCCGCCCTTGTCTCCACCGCCGCCCGAGTCGCCGGGGTCGTCGTCGGGGGACGGCGGTGTGGTGGCGAGGCCCAGAGCCTTGCGAGCGGTGACGGACGGGTCGGGGTGCTCGATCGTCAGGGTCCGGTCGTAGTGCCGGTAGAAGGCGTCCACGTCGGCGGCCCCGGCCGCCGACGCCCACTCCTCGCGCAGGGCCCGCACTTCCCTGCCGACGGCGGCGACCGGCCCCTCGGCCCGCGCGGGCCACCGGTGCCGCTCCAGCAGCGCCGCCTCCTCGCCGAGCGCGCCCGCCACCCGCGCGGCCCACCGCCTGTTCGCGGCCAGGTCGTCCTCCGGCGTGGCACCGGGCGCCGAGTCGAGGGCGGCCTCCAGCGTGTTGGCCGCCTTCAGGTAGGCGGTCTGGTCGGAGTCGAGGATCGTCGAGTCGTTGCGCAGTGACCCGGTCAGCGTGGCGTTCTCGTCGGTGTTGCCGAACACGCAGGTGATCTCGCGGTCACCGAGGCGCCAGCTCTGCCGGGACGGCAGGAGGTAGTACACGTCGACGTCGTCCGGCACGGCCCAGGCGTCCATCGCGTAATCGGTCCGCCGCCCGTAGCACCGGTCGTCGGCGGTGTCCGTGAGCTCCCGGTCGCCGGGGTAGGAGCCGCCCGGCAGGGTGACGACGGCGAACACCTCGCCATCGTGCTCGTCCGCGCACGGCACCTCGTCGAAGTCGTAGGCCGCGCCCTTCAGCCCCGTGGGCGAGTCGAAGCAGGTTCCCTCATCCATCGGCACGCTCGCGGTCGCGCCGTCCCTGACGCCCTCCCAGACGTCGGACGCTGCCCCCGTGGACAACGTCAGCACCCACAGCGCCAGTCCCACGGAGGACAGCACGGACCCGGCGACCGCCATCCCCCTGCCCCGCTCGCCCCGCAGCCGGATCTGCCGCAGCGCGATCAGCCCCAGCACCAGCCCCACCCCCGGCATGAAGCAGAGGATGCCGAGGACGAGCGAGGCGATGGCGACCCCGTTGACGGGCACGGGCCGGTTGTACGGGCTGTAGCCCTGGCCCCAGAGCTGATAGGGCGGCGGGGGGTGGGCGCCGGGGGCCCGCGGGGGCCCGGGGTACGGGAAGCCCGGCGGGGGCACCCGGAAGTCGCCCTGCGCGTACGGCTCCTGGGGCTGGTGCGGCCCGGAGGGCGGGGGTATGGACACGAGTACCGTGCTCCTGGTTCAGGCGGGGGCGCCGGGGTGATGAGGGACGGCGGGGCGGCCGCGGGTGCGGATGCGGATGCGGGGAGACGGCGGTGTCCGTGCGGAACTGACGGCGGGACAGGGCGAGGGCCGTACGGGACCGGCGCGGGGACAGGGCGAAGGCCGTACGGGACCGGCGCGGGGACAGGGCGAAGGCCGTACGGGACCGACGTACGACTGGGCGCATCGTAAGCGCGCCCGACAGGGACGCGGGGTCCGGCAGCGGGCCTGATGTTCGGTGGACCCGGGACATCTCGGCGCGCGCCGAACTCGGCCGGTCCGGACCCGGCGTCCCGGCGTCCCGGCGTCCCGGCGTCCCGGCGTCCCGGCAGGATCTCCGGGCCGCACCTTCGTCTCAGCTCGTGTTCGCCGCGAGCCTGCGCTGTTCCTCCTCCACGATGCGGCGGGCCAGCGCCGCGTCGGAGATGTCGACGGCGTCCGGTGTGGAGTCCGCCAGGTCGCTGCGCCGGGCGAACGCGTCGAAGAGGCGGGCCTTGTTCCGGAGGATGTCCAGGAGCCGATCGTCCACACTGTCCGCCGCGAGCAGGCGGTGCACCTGGACTGTGCGGGTCTGGCCCATGCGATGCACGCGGGCGACCGCCTGGTGCTCCACCGTCGGTTTGACCTGCGGTTCGCAGAGGATCACCAGGGAGGCCGCCTGGAGGTTGAGGCCGACACCGCCGGCCTCGATCTGGGAGAGCAGCACCGCGTGCCCCGACGCCCGCGTGAAGTCGTCGACCATCCGCTGTCTCCGCGCCGCCGGGACGGCCCCGGTGATCGGACCGAACACCCGCTGCTCGGCGGTCGGCCGGTCCGGGCCGGGGTCCTGTGCCGGTGTCGGCGTCGGCGTCGGCGTCGGCTCGGTCAGTGTCCGCCGGACCGTGCCGAGCACCTCGCGGAAGTACGAGAAGACGACGACCTTCAGTCCGTTGTCGGCGGCCTCGGCGACCAGTTCGGACAGCCGTTGCAGCTTCGCCGACTTCTCCGGGTCGGCGTACGCGGCCCGGCGCATCGCCATGAAGTTGCCGTCGGCGACCGCCCGGTCGTAGGCCTCGCGGTCGGCGGCGCCGAGTTCCTCCCACTCGTCGACCTGGAGCAGAGCCGGGAGTTCGGTGAGGACGTCGTCCTGGTTGCGGCGCAGATAGGCGGGGGCGACCAGGGTGCGGAAGGCCCGCGGTCCGACGGCCGCGCCGGCGCCGGTCAGCGCGGACAGCAGATCGGGGCGGAGCTGGTGGACGAGCGCCCGGAACTCCTCGACGCGGTTCTCCATCGGGGTGCCCGTCAGGAACAGGACGCGGTCGCAGCGGCTGGTCCACGCGGCGAGGGATCCGGCACGGCGGGTGGCCGGGTTCTTCACGTAGTGGGCCTCGTCCACGACGAGCATGCCCGGCGCCGGGCCGTCGGGAACGGGCAGCGTGTGCAGCGTGTCGTAGGTGGTGACCGCGACGCCTCCGCGCTCGCACCACTGCGCGTACGTGTCCTGTCGGTCGGGGCCGTGCACCGCCAGTGCGCGCAGGGTGCTGCGGGCGCGGATCTCACGGGTCCAGTTGATCAGCACGCTGGCCGGGCAGACCACGAGGAAGTGGCTGTGGCCCTCGCTCGCGAGGTGGGCCAGCGCCGCGATGGCCTGGACGGTCTTGCCGAGCCCCATCTCGTCGCCGAGGACCACCCGGCGCTGGGCGAGCGCGAAACGGGCGCCGAACTCCTGGTAGCCGCGCAGGGACACGCGGCGGTGGGTGTCGTCGAGCGGCTGGGCGTGGACGCGCTCGGCGATCTCCGCCGGCACGAAGCCCTCGCTCGCCGCGAGGTCGGGGCGCTCCTCGGAGACGTCGGCGAGCCGGCTGTAGTACTCGGCGGAACGCAGCTCGAAGTCGACCCAGGCCTCGATGTCGGAGACCGGCGGGCGCAGCAGGTCGGTGGATGCCTGGGCGATCAGCAGCCGGAGGTCGCGCGTGTCCGCGTCGGCCAGCAGCTCGCGCAGTCCGGCGACGGCCGTGAGCGCGCTCTCCCTGCGTCCGCGTCCGGCGAGCGCCATGCGCAGCCTGCTGCCGGCCGGCCGCGCCGCGGGCAGCAGTTCCCGGAGCCGTTCGTCGAGCAGTGCGGCGGCGTCCAGGGCGCGGCGCAGCTCGGGGCCCGCCTCGACGAGCCGCTGGAGAGCGACGACCAGGGCGGTGGTGCGGGGCTCGGGGTGGTCGACGTCGATGCGGACGGAGACGGTCTCGGCCACGGCCCGCGCGATCTGCCGGGCGGCGGCGAGCGCCCGGTCGGCGGTCTGCGGGCCCACACCGGGGACCTGCCGCAGTTCGTACCGGCCGGCCTCGTGCACCGCGCGCACCGAGTCGAACCCGGCCGCCTCCACGGCGCCGAGCCGCAGCCGCCCCTCGGTGACGTCCTTCAGCCGGCTGACCGGGATGGACTCGAGTTCCTCGGCTACGAGCCGGTCCCGGATCGGTTCGAGTGCCGAGCGCACGGCGTCCAGGGCGCGGTCGTGGTCCTCGCGCAGGGTGCGTGCCGCCCGGTGGAGCCGCGCGCCCCGCGCCCACAGTTCTCTGGCCCCGCGCCCCGCCGGCAGCTCCCCCTCCATGACACCCCCGTCTCCCCCGGAATCCCCAGCCGTCCCCTCTGCCTCCATCGTGGCACGCGCCACTGACAGCGGACCGGGACGAAGTCGTCGAAGAGCCGGCGGTGTGCCGGTCGGTCGGTCAACTCCTCCGGGTGGTACGGGACTCCGGCGATCCACCGACCGGAGTCGGTCGCCTCGACGGCTTCCACGACACCGTCCTCGGCCGTGCCGACCGCCCTCAGCGCCGGGGCGGTGCGGGCGCCGGCCTGCTGGTGGAGGCTGTTGACCCGCAGCAGGCGTGTGCCGGACAGTTCGGCCGCCGAGCCCCGCCGTCACCTTCTGGAGCTCCCGCTCCAACGTCGCCAAGGTCCTTCCGTGGCGGGTTCAGGGCACTCCTCGTTGCCGCAGACGGCGTCGTTCCCTCACGTCATCTTGACGACGACCTTGCCGGCCTTCGCACGCCCCGCTTCGACGTACTCCAGCGCTTCTCGGGCCGACTCGAACGGGAACACGGTGTCCACGACGGGCCGGATCCCGCCGGCCTCGATGAGGGGGGTGAGCTCGCGCAGCTGGTCCCCGCTGGCCTTCATGAACAGGAACGAGTACGTCACGTCGCGGCGCCGGGCGCTTCGCCGGATCCGGAAACTCAGTGCGGACATCACCAGCCGGACGACCGGATTCGCTCCCAGCTCCCTGGCCAGAGCGGCGTCGGGAGGGCCCGCGACGCTGATGACCTTCCCGCCGGGCCTGAGCACGTCCAGGGACTTCTTCAGCGTCTCGCCGCCGAGCGAGTCCAGGACGACGTCATAGTCGTGCAGCACCGTCTCGAACGCCTGCTTCTTGTAGTCGACGACGACGTCCGCGCCCAGACGCTTCACCAGGTCGACGTTGGCCGTGCTCGTGGTGGTCGCCACGTGCGCACCCAGCTGCTTCGCCAGCTGGATGGCGATGGTGCCCAGGCCGCCGGAACCCGCGTGGATGAGGACCTTCTGGCCCGGCTGAAGGTGCGCCCGCTCGACCAGCACCTGCCACGAGGTCAGGGCGACCAGGGGAAGGGACGCCGCCTCCTCCATGGTCAGCGTGGCCGGCTTGATCGCCACGTCGTCCTGGTGCACCGCGATGAGTTCGGCGAACGTGCCGATCCGGTCCTTGTCGGGCCGCGCGAAGACCTCGTCGCCCACCGCGAACCGCGTAACGGCCGCACCCACTTCGACCACCACCCCGGCCAGGTCATTGCCCAGGACGAACGGGACCCGGTACGGCAGGATCGCCTTCATCTCCCCGTCCCGGATCATGCGGTCGAGCGGGTTGACGCTCGCGGCCTGGATCCGGACCAGCACGTCGTCCGCGCCCACCTCCGGGTCCGGCACGTCGCCGACACGCACTCCGGCCTTGTCGCCGTAGCGCTCTACCGTGAAGGCCCTCATCGTCGGCTCCTCATCTCGCCCGCAAGCGGACGGGTGCTGTTCATCCCGGACTTCCTTGGATGATTGGTGGTTTTTGATGGCATGCGGGCTTTGGTGGGATGGGTTTCAGTGGCGGGGTGGGGCTCTTGGTCCTGGCTTTCGGCGAAGGGCCGAGGGCCCGGGGTGACGAGCGCGCGTGGAGCGCACCGGGCGTGGTGCCCGACGTTCACCCCGGTCGGCAGAACCTTCCGGGGCTGCACCGCCTCGCGTCATGGACGCCGCCGTCGGCCCGTTTCGTGGGCGAGGGGCAGAGCTAATTGAATTATGCACGTAATTCTAAGTGGTCGGTCGGCGGCCCGCAAGTGGACCCGCTCCTGGCGGGGGCGCCGTACTCGTGGCGGACGCGGGACTGATCGGCGAGGCCCGGCCCTCGCCGAGTTGTTGCCTTCGAAGCCTCGCGGAGGCACTCGGCCTGCGGCGAGGAGTCGCAAGCCGATCCTCACGGGTACCGGTCCCGCGGGCGGCGAGGGCGTCAGGAACGGATGGCGTCTCAGTCGTGCTGTTCGGCATCCAGCACTGCGAGTGCGTTGTGGATGCCCTGTCCGAGGAGTTGGTCGGCGAGTTGCGGGTCGGTCAGGGCACGGGAGAGTTGCAGGGTTCCGGCCATCATGCCGAGGAGCCCGAGTGCCTTCAGACGCGCCGACGGCGGATCACGGGGTGCCAGGCGGGCGGCGAAACCGTCGATGAGGACCAGCACGCCGTCGGTGTACGCCTGCCTGGTAGGACCCGTGGAGCGTCCGATCTCGTCGAGCAGGGCGGCGTTGGGACAGCCGTCCTCGATGTTGTCGCGCTGCTCGGTGGAGAAGTACCACCGAATCATCTGTTCGAGTCCGGCGCGGCCGGGCGCCGCCTGCGCGACGATGTTCTGGTGCTGTGCGCGCATCTGGTCGGCGACCGCGGTGGCGACGAGGTCGTCCTTGGACGCGAAGTAGGCGTAGAAGGCGCCGTTGGTCAGGCCGGCGTCCTTCATGAGCGTGGCGACTCCGGAGCCGTCGATGCCGTTCCGCTTGAGCCGGCGACCGGCCGTCTCGACGATCCGCTGCCTTGTCTCCTGCTTGTGTTCCTTCGCATACCGCACGATGCGTTCCTCCATCACAGCCTGCGCTTGTGCTCCGGCTACCGCCCTGGTCGAGTCAGTGTGCGGCGCGGGCAAGGAGAGCGGCGAAGTCGATCCTCACTGTCTGCAGTCTCGGGTCATGGGGCTCGGACACCTCGCCGTCGGTGATGTACAGCCGGTCGCCCCGAACCGCGGTCGCGGAGGGCGAGGCGAGACCGTCCGCGCTGGTCAGGACGGGCTTCTAGGTGCCGTTCGGGTAGATGGCCACGACCCTGTCCGGGCCGTCGTCCGAGGAGGAGCCGTTCTGCGCGGCGAACACCACATCGGAGCGTGGGGTCAGGAAGCTGAGGTCGTCGATGCCGGGCAGGCCGCTAGTGACCAGGCGGATGGGGCCGCGCCGGGGGTGACCGGTACCCGCAGCAGCGCTCCCTTGTTGGCAGAGCGACTGGTCAATGGACTTTCGGAGACATCAGTGATGTCGGGTACACCGGAGACCTCCAGGCGGAATCGGCGCCTCTGAAGCCGGACCGGGATGTCAGGCGGGCATCCGGTTGAATTTGCGGATGCCTTTGTCGAAGGTGGCGGTGGGGGCGAAGCGGCGCAGTGTCCTCATGCGCCTGGCGAGGGGGCCGGCGGTGTAGCGCAGCTTCGGCTTCTTGTCGGTGGCCGCGGTGACGATCACTTTGGCGACGACGGCGGGGTCGTCGCCGGCCTTCATCGCATCCGCGATCACCCCGTCGAAGATGCGCCGCCGCTCCGCGTACAGAGGCAGCGGGGTGTCGGGCTGTGCGGCATTGGTGTCGAAGCTGGTCCTGGTATAGGCGGGTTCGACGACCAGGACCCGGATGCCGTGTTCGCGGACCTCGTGGTCCAGGGACTCGGAGTAGCCCTCGATGGCGTGCTTCGACGCGGCGTAGAGAGCCATGTAGGGCTGGGGGACCAGGCCCAGGACGGACGAGATGTTGATGACGCGGCCACCGCCCTGGGCGCGCATGTGCGGCAGGACGGCCTTCGTCATACGGATGACACCGAGGACGTTGACGTTCAGGACGTTCTGGGCCTGGGCGACGGAGTTCTCCTCGACGGCACCAGCCGAGCCGATGCCCGCGTTGTTCACCAGGACGTCGATGCGCCCGAACCGGTCGACCACCTCAGCGACCGCGGCGGTGGCCGAGTCGTCACTGCCCACGTCGAGATCGAGGTAGGTCACACCGGCGGGCGGGGTGAGCCCGGAGGTCTTTCGGCCGGTTCCGACCACCTCGAAACCTGCCGCGACGAAGGCGCGGGCCGCCTCCCTGCCGATCCCCGATGAGGCGCCCGTCACGAGCGCCACCGGCCGAGTTGTCGCCATCACAGACTCCCTCGAGTTTGACTTACGGTCGTATGCCTTACATTCGTACGACCATACGGTGGCCGTCGATCGATGACAAGTGGCCACGTCCGGCGCTCCAGAAAAGATCCGGAAACGTGGGGCGCGGAACGGGAAAGACCACGAGCGGACGACAGACCGGAACCGTCGACTGATCGTGTGGGTCATCCGCGTCGGACACCGCTCCACGATCTACGACACCTGAATCGCCTGACGGACAATCAGGCGCGTGCGGAGGCCGGGAAATCCATGGCGCAGCGGCCGGGCCTGCAACGAGACTGCGCAGGTGAGCGACCGCTATCCCTGTCCCTGCTGCGGGCACCGTGTGCTCAACGCCATGCCCGGCTCCTACGAGATCTGCCCCGTCTGCTTCTGGGAGGACGACGGGGTCCAGTTCCGCTGGCCGACCATGGCCGGCGGGGCGAACAAGGTCTCCCTGATCGAGGCCCAGCACAACTACCAGGACTTCGGCGCCTGCGACGAACACGGCCGCCGGTACGTCCGCCCTCCGGCCGAAAACGAGCCCCTCGACCCCGCCTGGCGCCCCATCGACCTGACACGCGACTCCTTCGAGGACCGGGCAGCCGAGGACCGCGCCCCCTGGCCCGAGGACCGCTCGATGCTCTGCTGGTGGCTCCCCACTTTCTGGCGCCGCGACCACCTGGTGTCATGACAACCCGCATCGAAAGACTCATCCAGCAGCTCGACGACTCGACCGGCCCGTCGTACGACGCCCGCGCCGAACTGATCTGGATCGGCCCCGAAGCCATCCCCACCATCATCGACGGACTGCCCTCCCTCGGCGGCTTCGGGCAGCTGACCGCCATCGAGGTCCTCGAAGAGGTGGCGGACCCTCGCTGCGGCCCCGCTCTGATCGCCCTCCTGGGTAGCGACGACTCCACCGTCCGGGAATGGGCGGCAATGGCCCTGGCGAGCCTGAAGATCGACGGCGCGGTCGAGCCCGTGCGCCGCGCCTACCGCGCCTGCCTGGAACGGGCGACGCCACCGGACTGGAGCGAGCCGGAAGGCATCCGCTGGGCCCTGACGGAACTGAGCGCCCGCACCCCTGTAGTCCCGCCGCTCACCGCGCGCCTACGAGCCACCGCTGAGGACGACGCCCCTGGCTGGCCCTCGGCCCACTTCACCGAGATCATCAACGACCTGGCCGACCACGCCCAGGTGATCCTCTACTCCCAGTTCTGGCGAGTGGACGCCGGCCGCACGTACGGCGTCTCCGACCCCGGCCTGGACTGGGAACTCGACTGGACCGCGCCCTGGCAGCACCTGGTCGAAGAGTCCCGCACCTGGTCCCTGCTGGAAGCCTCCGAAGCCCCCGTCGGCGACAACATCTTCGTCGCCCCCACTTGGATCGATCGGACCGACCTGCACCAGGAGAGGTGACCGATGCCGTCCCAGCACCCCAAGGAAGTCGGCTACGGCCACGTGGTCGAGAGCTACGTGACGAGGATGTACGGCGGTCTCCCGCGCCATCTCGTACTGAATGGCGGGCGGTTCCTGGGCCCCGGGTGGTGGCACACCCCACGCTTTACCCGGCACCTGATCGCTGACGCCGCCGCGATCAACGACGGGGAACTGGAAGCTCTCCTCGGGTACGAATGGCGCTCGCGTCTCACCGCCGGCTGGCTGATCGGCGTCGACCGCCGCGATCGGTTCCGACCACGCATCGGCGACCTGCTCCTGGCCAGCGAGGTCTGCTATTCCGGCGGCGCCTACTGCTTCGCCTTGGCCCGCTTCGGCACACACGCCGACGCTGAGATCCTCACCGCCTGTCTCGACCGCTACCTCCCCCGCACTGACCTCCACTGCGACCAGCCCGCCGCCTTGGGCGCCCTCCTCCGCCTCGACGCCCTCCTCGGTACCCGCCACGCCGACCGCTTCACGGAGCCCGACGGCCTCTGGGACGAGTGGGTCAAGGGCGCACCCGGCCGCGAGCTGGACATACGGATGACCGTTGCGGAGATGGGCGAGGGCGAGCAGGGCCTGCCGACCTGCGCTCAGACGCCGCCATCGGGTGCCGAGACCACGGTGGTGTTCCCGCAGGCGGGCGGAGAGGAACCGGAGGGCAGAACTGGACACGTCCAGCCCGGACGGGTAAACGAGCATATGAAGCCTCTGGTAGAGACTGAACTCTTGGTCGAAAACCCATTTACCAGGAGCTTCACCCCTGTGTCAGGCCGACTGGCGAACTGCCGAAGCAGGCTGGAAGCCCTCGTTGACCACCGGTCCGGGGTCCAGCCAAGGTGGGGCCAGAAGCTTCAACGGAGATGATCTTGAGGCTGTGGCGGTCAACTGGTACAGGTCCCAGTCGCGTGCGGAAGTGGAACTCGGAGGCAGTGTGGATCTACCTGGACTCCTCAGCCTGATGCCGGGGCGCCCCGGCGACTGTCAGTCTCCGGAGGGAAGGGGCTCTGCTGCCGTGCGAGCGGGTTCGGGTGTGTGAGGCGTCGGGTGGGCGGTGCTGGCGGGGGCCAGGGGCACCGGAGCCCGTTCGCCGCCCAGCCAGGACAGGTTGACGGCCACGGCGGCCATGGAGGCCACGACGATCAGTGCGCCGGCCGTGGCGAGCGCAACTCGTCGGCGGCGGATCCGGAAGCCGCCGACGACGGCCGCGTCGATAACGCTGGGTAGCGTCGGCTCCGGCTCGGCGCTGAGGACTGCCTGGAAGGCGGCGTGCAGAGCGTCGTTCTCGTGCTCATTCATGGCCGGTTTCACCTCCTGGTCCCTTCACTGTCAAGGCCTTCGACGATCTCGCGCAGCCGGGCGAGCCCGCGGGCGCTTTGGCTCTTTACCGTTCCCGGACTCACCCGCAGTGCATGCGCGGTCTGCTCAACGGACCAGTCCTCCCAGAATCGCAGGACCAACACGGCCCGGTAGCGGGGCGCCAGCTCCATCAGGGCTTCTTGCATCATCAATCGCAACTCCGGTGTGCCGGACACGCCCGAGGGAAGATCGGGTGGCTCGCTCACCGGCTCCTCACGCCAGCCTCTCTTGCGCCACTGGTCGATGAAGGTGCGGGTGAGGATGGTGCGAGCGTAGGCATCCGCATTGCCGTCCCGGCTGACCCGTCCCCAGGCCGCGTACAACTTCATCAAAGTCGTCTGGGTCAGGTCCTGTGCCTGGTGCCAGTCACCGCAGAGCAGGTAGGCGCTGCGTCGGAGCTGCGCCTGCCGCGCCTCGGCAAATTCCCGGAACTCTCGTTCCCGGGCCGTGTCCCTCACTCTTTGCCGGCCTCTCCCTTGCAGACCACTCCATCTGTCATACATACGGGGAGTGGCCCTCTGGGGTTGCACGGTGCGGGCAGGAGGATTTTCCCGCCGCACCGTGCAACCTGACCGCCGCCCGACTCCGTACCTCTCTCCCGAAAGGGCTTCCACGCACAGGTGGGAGTCCGGCGATCCGAGGAAGAGGCACACCGTTGTCGAAGCACCGCAAGTTCTCGCATAACCGCCGCGCTATGTTCAGCGTGGCCGCCGGAACCGTTCTGGCCGCCGCGGGGATGGTCAGCGTCGCCAGCGCCGCGACCCCGGCCACTCACGCGAACCCGGTCCCGGCCACTCAGGCGGACCCGGTTGCCGCCACCCACGCGGACCCGGTTGCCGCCACCCACGCAAACCCGGTTGCCGCCACCCACGCAAACCCCGTTGCGGCCACCCACGCAAACCCGGTCCACGCCAAGTCTGTCGCCGAACCCCCCTCGTCGCTGAGCGCGGCCGAGCGGGCGAACGCGGTGGGCTGAGCCCCACCCCCGAGGAGTACGCACGCCTCCCCGAGAGCCTCGGGCCTTTGCCGGGTGCGGGAGGCGTGCTGCTCCGCACGACCCGCCGTGGACCTCATTGCCCCTCGGAGGGGTAGCAACTTGCCCTGGATGAAGATCGGGCGCCCCTGTGGCGTGTCCCGGGAACGGTCCTCTCTGACATCCCCGTTGCGGCTTTTGGCTTTACCTTGGCTGGACCCCGGTCTGGCCTATGCGAATCTCGACATCATGAGTCAGCCGGTTGTCTTGACGGGCGCGCTGCTGCGTCCGTGGGGCCGACCGCTGAGCTTGGCGTCGAGCGTCTCCTGAGCCACGCGCATGGACTCGGCGTATACGGGGGCCTGCAGCCTCTTCCACATGCAGTCCTCGGAGACGTCCTCAACGCGGCTGACCACCCACCAGGGCCAGTCCGTGCGTCGGTCGAAGGCCAACACCACGGTGTCGCCGACGCGGATCTCACCGCGACCGACCACGCCGTCCTCGGTCGATACCCGCCCGAACTCCTCACCCCCGAACGCCTGGGCTACGAAGTCGAGGAAAGCCCCCGTGCCGTCGGTAACGACCCAGGGCGCAACGGTGGTGTAGCCCTCCGGCGCGGCGCTGGTCTGCTCGATCATCGCGGTTCTTTCGCTGATGTTGATTGCCAGCGGCGACGGTAGGCAGCAAACAGGTCTGTTTCTGTTTTAGACATCGGCACTTGGGTTGCAACCGGTCCTACCTCACCTCTACCACCGCTACTCTCGCCACGTCTTCGCCCTCCACCCGGCCACGTCAGCCTGAGGTTGGAAAAGGCTCACTACCCGTACTTCTACCTGGTCCGTCTGAGACCCAACTGGCCAACGTCATCCGGTGGGGCATCGTGATGCTCACGCGGTTGGCCAGCCGTCCAGGGAGACGTCCGCGCCGCTGGTCAGGTAGTGGTGCAGGGCACCGGCTGTGGTGTCGACGAAGGCTTCGGGGATAGCGCTAGCGTCGACCCAGCGGACCTGGGAGTGCTTGCGGGGTTCGCGGTTTTCGGGTTCGCCGCCGCACCGTCCACCCATGCCGACACCGCGGACGATCACAGGGAAAGTTCCGGTCCCGGACATCCCTCTTGCACCTCTGAAAAACGCTCGCCACCCAAGCCCCGATCCTTCGCCTCGCCCTTTGTTCGAAACCGTGCACCAGCGCTTCAGGGCCGAGCAAGATATTCATCGCTAATCCGCCCATTCCAGGGAAGGTGGACCTACCCTCACCCGCAGCCCCGCGGGCCATCGAGTCGACGAGGGACCTCCTCGCTGAATGCGCTCGCACCCTCCGCTCGCCGACATGACCTGCAGATCCACACCGAAGGCCATACCGCGCTATGGTTGATATATGGCTACCAAGAAGGTGACTATCACTCTCGACGAAGCCCTGGTCGAAGCCCTGGCCGGAGCCGCCGAGGAAGAAGGCATCCCGCTCTCCCGCCTCGTCGCCGGAGCAGCCGAACGCGAGCTGCGCCTGCGGGCCGGCAGGGCCGTCATCCAGGAGTGGCAGGCCGAACACGGCGCCTTCACCCCGGAAGAGCTCGCCGCCGCCCGCGCGGACCTGGCCGCAGCCGACGCCGAGTACCTCAGCAGTCCGGGAGCCTCGGCCGCGTGAACATCCCCTACCTGTACGACGCCGGGGTACTCGTCGCCATCGACAACGACGACCGACGCATGTGGGCCCGCCACAGCCTGGCCCTGGAAGACGGAAGGGACATCCACGTCCCGTCCGTCGTCGTCAGCCAGGCATGGCGGGACTCCCGCCGCCAGGTCAGACTCGGCAAGCTCCTCGCCGGGTGCCACGTCGTACCCGTCGGCCTCGAAACCGCCAAAACCGCAGGCATCCTCTGCGGCAAGGCCGGCACCTCCGACATCGTCGACGCCACCGTCGTGACCATGGCAGCCAGCCTCGGCGCCATCATCTGGACCTCGGACCCGGACGACATCCGCACCCTCATCGACGCCCAGGACATCAAACCCGCCCCCGTCATCCGCACCGTCTAGCAACCGACGATCTCCGACGACCAGCCCGCGGGGGGACCCGGAGATGGCCGAGGCAGAGACAGGCATGGTTGCCTGATTATGTGGGGACACCGCTGACGAACGGCGAGCCAAGTGACAAGGACCCGCTACGCAGGCCCTTGCCTCTGACCTCTCGCAGCGCATGGCCATGGGATCCCGACGTGTGAAGCCTTTGAGGCGAGGGCTGATGCCCGCTAGGTCGGCCTCGCACATCAGGCGCTCGACCCGCTTGCGGCTCACGGCGGACTCGGCGTGGCTCTCCCTGATCCGCTCGGGCAGCTCACCGTCGCGACACCGCTGTTCGCACGGCTGCTTCTCGGCGTTGCGCCAGAGTAGCGGGCAAGGAGGACGCCGAAAGCACGGATGCCGCCAACGCACACGCGGGATAACGACGTTCCTCACCAGTAGGCTTGGCGGATCCGCCCGGCGAACCCTCCGGAGACAGCATGCTGACCCGCCTCGAAGTCCACGGGTTCAAGAACCTCCTGAACCTGTCTATCGACTTCGGCCCCTTCACCTGCATCGCAGGGGCGAACGGCACCGGCAAGTCGAATGTGTTTGACGCCATCCAGTTCCTCTCCCTGCTCGCCGACCAGTCGATGATGGAGGCGGCCCAAGAGGTCCGGGGCGTACACGGCGAGCGCCATGGGGACCCCCGTGACCTTTTCTGGAAGGGTTTCGAGCCTGGCCATCACCGGATGCGGTTCGCCGCCGAGATGATCGTTCCGCTCAACTCACAAGACGACTTCGGCCGGGCCGCGAAGGCCACGACCACGTTTTTGCGGTACGAGCTTGAAATTGGTTACCAGGAGCCATCCGGACTTGACCGCTTCGGCCGCCTCACCCTGCTCCACGAGACGCTGAGCCACATCACCAAGGGCAAGGCCCCCCGGCACCTCCTTTTCCCCCACCGGGCGAAGGAGTTCCGCAACACCGTCATTCAGGGCCACCGCAGTGGCGCCCCCTTCATCTCAACGACGACGGAATCTGGCGAATCTGTCGTTAAGATCCACCAGGATGGAGGCAGCCGAGGTCAGCCCAAACCCGCCGCAGCCTCCCGGGCACCCGCAACCGTCGTCTCCACTATCACCAGCAGTGATGACCCCACCATCCTCGCGGCTCGCCGTGAGATGCAGTCCTGGCGACGGCTAGCTCTTGAGCCGTCGGCTCTACGCAGATCCGACCGGTACGTCGACCCGCAGGTGATGGGCGCCGACGGCTCCCATCTGCCCGCGACACTCTTCCGTGTGGCCCACGACACTCCCGGCGCGGATGCCAGCCAGGTCTACGCCAGGGTGGCCGGGCGTCTCACAGACCTGACCGGTATCCATATCCGCGATCTGGATGTGGATCAGGACGAGGTACGGCAGCTCCTCACAGTCAACGTGCGCGAGGTGGCCGGCATGACACTGCCCGCACGCAGTCTCTCCGAGGGCACCCTGCGCTTCCTCGCATTGTGCGTCCTGCTCGAGGACACATCCGTTCGCGGTCTGATCTGTATGGAGGAACCGGAGAACGGTATCCATCCTGCGAACCTCAACGCCATGGTCGCCCTTGTCCAGGACCTTGCCGTCGACCCGACCGAGCAACCTGGGACGGACAATCCCTTCCGCCAGGTGCTGATCAACACGCACTCACCCGGAGTCGTGCAACTCGTCAATCCTGAAGACCTCTTGTTCGCGGACACCACGGTCTACAAGTCCGATAACGGCTCCCTGAACCGAGTACTACGTCTGCGTCCACTCGCCGAGACGTGGCGGGCCACGAGGGCCGGCGGCGACTTTGTAACGAAGGCCGACGTCCTGCCGTATCTCACCACACCCGTGGGAGCGCAGCTCACGCTGGACTGGGGGGCCGCGTGACCGCTCGCATTCTGTTCATCGGCGAGGGCAGTAGCGACAACGGCCTCGTACCGCACATCGAATCCATTGCGGCACGCAAGGGCCTCGACATCTCGATCACCGTCCCCGATTTCGGCCTGCTCCGCCCACCGACCGGCCATTCAGTCCCGGATAAACTGCGGGCAGCCCGCACACTAGGGGGGACCTACGACCTGACGGTGGTGCAACGAGACGCCGACCGCGGTCCCACCCAGGACCGCAGGGACGAGATCGAGGACGCAGTGCGTACCGAGTGGCCCGGTCTTCGGCACGTCGCCG
This sequence comes from Streptomyces sp. NPDC043878, assembly GCF_056435735.1. NCBI lineage: Bacteria > Bacillati > Actinomycetota > Actinomycetes > Kitasatosporales > Streptomycetaceae > Streptomyces > Streptomyces sp. NPDC043878. The sequence continues at coordinate 105,229 of NZ_JBWKDW010000012.1, read as the reverse complement.
TGGTGCCGGTCCGTATGTTGGAAGCCTGGCTCCTACTTGATGAGGCATGTCTGCGCCAGGTCGCCGAGAACCCGCGCGGCCGCGTCAGCCTTGACCTCCCCAAGGGAGCTGCGGCGGAAAGAATCGCCGACCCTAAACAGCTCCTCAAGGACTCGCTCGCGCGGGCAAGCGAGTACAAAGGGCGCCGCCTCGCCCAGTTCCAGAAGCGTTTCGCGCAGCACCGGCTGCGCATGCTCGAACTCCTGGACCCCGAGGGGCCAGTGACCTGCTTGCCATCGTGGCAGGATTTCATCAAGGATCTCGACGATGCACTCGAGATTCTCAGCGAATGATCTGACGGGCGATTTGGCGTCAGCTTGCAATGTGGCCTGGAGATCGGACGGTACGGAATCCAAGAGGTGACAAGAGGTGCCAATAGGCGGCCACGCGCACGCTCTCAAGCCAGCGCTCGAAGCTTTGTCTCGCCCAACCTCCTTTCGATCCATCAGAAAAGGGGCCCGCCCTACCCACGAACCCCTTCTGACCTGCACTTTCTGAAGTTCCAAAAAGTAGTTTAACTTTCAATTAAACGTTGAACCGGAACTCCACCACGTCCCCGTCCTGCATGACGTACTCCTTGCCCTCCATGCGGGCCTTGCCCTTGGCGCGGGCCTCGGCGACCGAACCGGTCTCGACCAGGTCGGCGAAGGAGATGACCTCGGCCTTGATGAAGCCCTTCTGGAAGTCGGTGTGGATGACACCGGCGGCCTCGGGGGCCGTCGCGCCCTTCCTGATGGTCCAGGCGCGGGACTCCTTGGGACCGGCCGTGAGGTAGGTCTGCAGGCCGAGGGTGTCGAAGCCGACGTGGGCGAGGGTGGCCAGGCCCGGTTCCTCGACGCCGACCGACTGGAGGAGTTCCATCGCGTCCTCCTCGTCGAGTTCGACGAGCTCCGACTCCAGCTTGGCGTTCAGGAAGATCGCCTCGGCGGGGGCGACCAGGGCGCGCTGCTCGTCCTTGAAGGTGTCGTCGGTCAGCTCGTCCTCGTCGACGTTGAAGACGTAGAGGAACGGCTTGGTGGTCAGCAGGTGCAGGTCGTGCAGGAGCTCGGCGCGCTCGCTGCCCTGGAGGATGCCGTGGGTGTAGAGCGTGTCGCCCTTCTCCAGGATCTCCTTGGCCTCCTCGACGGCCTTCACCTTCGGACCGATGTCCTTCTTGATCCGGGACTCCTTCTGGAGGCGCGGGAGGACCTTCTCGATGGTCTGGAGGTCGGCGAGGATCAGCTCGGTGTTGATCGTCTCGATGTCGTCCTTGGGCGATACCTTGCCGTCGACGTGGACGACGTTCTCGTCCTTGAAGGCGCGGATGACCTGGCAGATCGCGTCGGACTCGCGGATGTTGGCGAGGAACTTGTTGCCGAGGCCCTCGCCCTCGCTGGCGCCGCGCACGATGCCCGCGATGTCCACGAAGTCGACGGTGGCCGGGAGGATCCGCTGGGAACCGAAGATCCCGGCCAGGATGGTGAGGCGCTCGTCCGGGACGCCCACGACACCGACGTTCGGCTCGATCGTGGCGAACGGGTAGTTGGCCGCCAGCACGTCGTTCTTGGTCAGGGCGTTGAACAGGGTCGACTTGCCGACATTGGGCAGGCCGACGATTCCGATCGTGAGCGACACGTTACGACTTCCCGGAGTGAGAGGGCTGGCGTGGGCGAACCGGGCGCCAGGGGCGATCCACCAGTCTACGGCGTGCCCGGCCCCGCCCCGGCGACATGTCGAACGCATGGCCAAGCCCTGTCGTACGGCGTGTCCGACGAGGGAATGGGCACATAAAACGACCTAGGTTGGTGCAGTGGAGCAACACAGGACACGACCCCCGCAGTACCGGCCGCCGCACGGCACCCCGCCGCTGCCCCCGCAGGCGCAGCGCCGCCCGGCGGCTGCCCGGCGGCCCTCGCCGTCACCGGCCCGCCCGCCACGGCGGCTGCCGAACCCCCGGCTGACGGGGCTCGGCAGCGGTCTCTTCTGCGGGGCGCTGATGTTCCTGATCGGCTGCCTGGACGACGCGCTGTTCGACGCGTCGCCGACGGTGTACGGGGTGCTGTTTTTGCCGGTGTGCGCGGTGACCGCCCTCTGGCTGGGCAAGGGCGATCTGCTGACGGCACCGGTCGTCGTGCCGCTCGCCTTCGCGCTGGGGCTGCTTCCCGTGGCCGACAGCGGCGGGGGCCTGGCGGGACGGCTGATGGGGCTGTTCACCGCGCTGGCCACCCAGGCCGGATGGCTGTACGGCGGGACCCTGGTCGCCGGGGTCGTGGCGACCGTGCGCCGGGCCCACCTGGCGAGCCACAGCCCCGCGCGGGGCCGTCCGCCCGGGTGAGGGGCGGCCCCGCCCGGTTTTCGGCTCCTCAGTCCTCGTGCGCCGCGTGCATCGCCGCTCCGACGATCCCGGCGTTGTTCTGCAGCTGCGCCGGGACGATCTCCGCCTTGATGCCCTCGATGAAGTGCAGGAACTTCTCGGACTTGCGGCTGACACCGCCGCCGATGATGAACAGTTCGGGCGAGAACAGCATCTCGACGTGCGCGAGGTACTTCTGGACGCGGTGGGCCCAGTGCTCCCACGTCAGTTCCTCGTCGTCCTTGGCCTTGCTGGAGGCGCGCTTCTCGGCGTCGTGCCCGTGCAGTTCCAGGTGGCCCAGCTCGGTGTTGGGGACGAGCGTGCCGTCGACGAACAGGGCGCTGCCGACACCGGTGCCGAAGGTGAGCAGGATCACCGTGCCCCGGCGGCCCCGGCCCGCGCCGAAGTTCATCTCGGCGACGCCGGCCGCGTCCGCGTCGTTGACGACCGTCACCGGGAGACCGCCCAGCCGGTCGGTGAAGAGGGCGCCCGCGTCGGTGTCGATCCAGCTCTTGTCGACGTTGGCCGCCGTACGGATGGTGGAGCCGCCGGTGACCACGCCTGGGAAGGTGAGCCCGACCGGTCCGGTCCAGCCGTAGTGCTCGACGACCTGCTTCACGCCGTCGGCCACGCCGTCGGGTGTGGCCGGCTGGGGAGTGAGCACCTTGAAGCGCTCCTCCGCCAGATCGCCCCTGTCCAGGTCCACTGGGGCGCCCTTGATCCCGGATCCACCGATGTCCACGCCGAAGATCTGCATGGCTCTACGTTACGACGGACGACGGACAGTCAACCGGGGAGGTCCCCTTCAGACCTGTGCCGTGCCGGAGCCGCCGCGCTCGGCGACCAGGGCCGCCGCCTCCTCGCGCAGGTCCCGGCGGAGCTCCTTGGGCAGGGAGAAGGTGATGGACTCCTCGGCCGCCTTGACGATCTCCACGTCCGCGAAGCCGCGCTCGGACAGGTACTCCAGGACCTGCTCCACGAGCAGCTCCGGGACCGAGGCGCCCGAGGTCACGCCGACCGTGGTCACGCCCTCCAGCCAGGCGTCGTCGATCTCGTCGGCGAAGTCCACCAGGTAGGCGGCGCGCGAACCGGCGAGCTTGGCGACCTCGACGAGACGCTTGGAGTTGGAGGAGTTGCGGGAGCCGACCACGATCACCAGGTCGGCCTCGGCGCCCATCTGCTTCACCGCGAGCTGGCGGTTCTGCGTGGCGTAGCAGATGTCGTCGCTGGGCGGCGAGATCAGCTGCGGGAACTTCTCCTTGAGGGCGTCGACCGTCTCCATGGTCTCGTCGACGGAGAGGGTGGTCTGCGAGAGCCAGACGACCCGCGAGGGGTCGCGGACCTCGACCTTGGCGACGTCCGCGGGGCCGTCGACCAGCTGGATGTGCTCGGGGGCCTCGCCGGAGGTGCCGATGACCTCCTCGTGGCCCTCGTGTCCGATGAGGAGGATGTCGTAGTCCTCACCCGCGAAGCGGACGGCTTCCTTGTGGACCTTGGTGACCAGCGGGCAGGTCGCGTCGATGGTGGCGAGCCGGCCGCGCTCGGCCTCCTCGTGCACGACCGGTGCGACGCCGTGCGCGGAGAACATGACGATGTTCCCCGGCGGGACCTCCTCGGTCCGCTCGACGAAGACGGCGCCCTTCTTCTCCAGGGTCTGCACGACGTACTTGTTGTGGACGATCTCGTGCCGGACGTAGACCGGAGCGCCGTACTGCTCCAGGGCCTTCTCGACGGCGATCACGGCGCGGTCCACGCCCGCGCAGTAGCCCCGGGGGGCGGCGAGCAGGACACGGCGGCCAGACGAAGCAGTCATGGCACCCATCGTAAGGCCGCGTCAGGGGCGTCGAAGATCGCGCGCCGGTCGCCGCCGGGCGCCGGTCCCCGACGGGCGGCGGGCGCCGGTGGGTCGCGGGCGCCGGTGGGCCGCGGGCGGTGCCGCGCGAGCGGCCCGGACCCCGCGGGGGACGGTCGGCGGCGCGGCGGGAATGTCACACCCTGCCACTACGCTCGGGCGCATGGCTCTCACCACGTCTCCCGAATCCGCCCTGCCCGTCGGTCAGGTGTCGCGGCTCATCGGCGGGTGGATCGACCGGCTCGGCGCGGTGTGGGTCGAAGGGCAGATCACCCAGTTGTCGCGGCGGCCGGGCGCGGGCGTGGTGTTCCTGACGCTGCGCGACCCGTCGCACGACATCTCGGTGAGCGTGACCTGCTTCCGGCAGGTGTTCGACGCGGTCGCCGACGTGGTCGGCGAGGGCGCGCGAGTCGTGGTGCTCGCGAAACCCGAGTGGTACGCGCCGCGCGGCCAGCTGTCCCTGCGGGCCACCGAGATAAGGCCGGTCGGCGTGGGGGAACTGCTCGCCCGCCTGGAGCAGCTGAAGAAGTCGCTCGCCGCCGAGGGACTGTTCGCGCCCGAGCGCAAGAAGGCCCTGCCGTTCCTGCCGCAGCTCGTCGGGCTGGTCTGCGGCCGGGCCTCGGCGGCGGAGCGTGACGTGCTGGAGAACGCCCGGCACCGCTGGCCCGCCGTCCGCTTCGAGGTGCGCAACGTGCCCGTGCAGGGCGTGCACGCGGTGCCGCAGGTCGTCCAGGCCGTCAAGGAACTCGACGCGCACGACGACGTGGACGTGATCGTCGTCGCGCGCGGCGGCGGGAGCGTGGAGGACCTGCTGCCGTTCTCCGACGAGCAGCTGGTCCGGGCGGTCGCGGCCTGCCGTACGCCCGTGGTCTCCGCCATCGGGCACGAGCCCGACACCCCGCTTCTCGACTACGTCGCCGACCTGCGGGCCTCCACGCCCACCGACGCGGCGAAGAAGGTCGTCCCCGACGTGGGCGAGGAGTACGAGCGCGTCCGGCTGCTGGGCGACCGCGCGCTGCGCTGCGTGCGGGCGCTGGTCGAGCGGGAGGAGCGGGGCCTCGCGCACGCCCTGGGCCGGCCGTCGATGCAGGACCCGCACCGGATGATCGACGAGCGGGCCGACCATGTGGCGTCCCTCCTCGACCGCACCCGGCGCACCCTCGGACATCTGCTGGACCGCGCCGACTCGGAGCTGACGCACACGCACGCGCGCGTGGTGGCCCTCTCCCCCGCGGCGACCCTGAAGCGGGGCTACGCCGTGCTCCAGCGGGCCGACGGCCACGCGGTCCGCGATCCGGGCGAGGTCACGGCGGACGAGACGCTGCGCGCGCGGGTCGCCGAGGGCGAGTTCTCCGTACGAGTCGATGCATAGGGTGGGCGCATGACCGGCAAGGTGGACGGGACCGCGGTGAGCGAGGCCCTCGGGTACGAGCAGGCGCGGGACGAGCTGATCGAGGTCGTACGGCGGCTGGAGGCGGGCGGTACGACGCTGGAGGAGTCGCTCGCGCTGTGGGAGCGGGGCGAGGAGCTGGCGAAGGTGTGCCGGCGGTGGCTGGACGGCGCCCGGGCGCGGCTGGACGCGGCGCTGGCCGAGGAGGACGCGGCAGGAGCGGGGACCGGGGACGCCGAGTAGGACGGCACGGCGGCCGCCCCCTGAAGCGGGCGGTCCCGGACCGGACGACTCCGAAGCGGTGGTCCGTACGAGCGCGGAGTCTGTGAGGCGGGTCACCACTCCCTGGTTTTTGTTGAAGGTTAAACTTTGCTGGCGTACTGTCGCAGACGTCAGCCGCTCCGCTCGGACCCGACACACCCCCCGAAAAGGTTCACGATGTCTCTCGTTCTTGACCCCGCCGCCCAGGACCTGCTGTTCCGCGAGGCCCGCACCGCGAACACCTTCACCGACGAACCGGTCACCGAGGAGCAGGTCCAGGCGATCTACGACCTGGTCAAGTACGGCCCCACCGCCTTCAACCAGACCCCGCTGCGCATCACCCTGGTCCGCTCCGCCGAGGCCCGCGAGCGCCTGGTCCAGCACATGGCCGAGGGCAACCGGGCCAAGACCGCCACGGCCCCGCTGGTCGCGATCCTCTCCGCGGACAACGAGTTCCACGAGGAGCTGCCGCACCTGTTCCCGGCCTTCCCGCAGGCCAAGGACGCCTTCTTCGCCGAGCGCCCGGTCCGTGAAGGTGCCGCCACGCTGAACGCCGCCCTGCAGGCCGCGTACTTCATCATCGGCGTCCGCGCCGCCGGCCTGGCCGCCGGCCCGATGACCGGCGTCGACTTCGAGGGCCTGCGCAAGGAGTTCCTCGACGACGACCACACCCCGCTGATGGTGGTCAACATCGGCCGTCCGGGCCCGGACGCCTCGTACCCGCGCTCCCCGCGCCTGGACTTCGACCAGGTCGTCACCACGGTCTGAGCCACCCCATGAGAAAGCCCCGGCACTCCGCCGGGGCCATTCTCTTGTCCGGGGCCATTCTCTTGTCCGGGTGCTTCTTCGCGCCCGGGAAGCGTCCCGCGCGAGGTCCGCCGCGCCTTGGGTGCGCCTCAGGCCATGGTCTGCCGTGTCCCGGGTGCGCCTCAGGCCGTGGTCTGCCGTGCGCCGGGTGCGCCTCAGGCCGCGTGGTCCACCGTGCCCGGGGTGCGCCCGCCTCAGGCCGTCTTCAGCGCCTCGGCCATCTCCGTCAGCTGCGAGAACGGTCCGGTGCCGGCCACGACCGTCGTCGCGTCCTTCCCGGAGAGCACCAGGGCGCTGTACCGGCCGCCTGAGTAGCGCGTCCACGTCCGGCCGTCGATCCGCTGGGTGACCTTGGTCGCCGACGCGCCCTGGCTGGCCTCGTCGATGAACGCCGACGGCTTCTGAGTCGACTGCTCGATCTGCACGTACTCACCGCCGGGGGCGTCGAAGCCCAGATGCCAGGCGTCGAACTGGTCGCCCCGGAAGCGGACCGAGGTCGCCTTCCAGTTCCGGGACAGGCCCTCCGGGGCGGCCACCGGATAGGAGGCGGCCCGGCGCGCCGTCAGGAGCTCGACGCGGTAGTCGACCCGCTTCACCTCGGGAGCGGAGTCGTCATGCGGGACGAAGACGTAGATGACCGCCGCCGCGATGCCGATCAGGGCCAGGGAGAGGATCATGTCCCGGACCGTCTTCTGCTTGCCGTTCGAACCTGCCACGCGCCCATCGTCGCAGGTACCCCGGTCCGCTCATCCGTGGGGCCCCCTGCTCATTTTGTCTGCCTGGCGATAGAGTCGGGGCCATACCCTCATCCGGCCGTCGTCGTATCAGAAAGGTGCGCTCCGATGACCGAGCATCATCATCTGCCGTCCGAACTCGAAGTTCCCTCCGAGGCCCCTGACCGAAATCTCGCCCTGGAGCTCGTCCGGGTGACCGAAGCCGCGGCGATGGCCGCGGGCCGCTGGGTCGGGCGCGGCGACAAGAACGGCGCCGACGGTGCCGCGGTGCGCGCCATGCGGACTCTCGTCTCGACCGTCTCGATGAACGGCGTCGTCGTCATCGGTGAGGGCGAGAAGGACGAGGCCCCGATGCTCTACAACGGGGAGCGCGTCGGCGACGGGACCGGGCCGGAGTGCGACATCGCCGTCGACCCGATCGACGGCACCACGCTGACCGCCGGGGGCATGACCAACGCGATCGCCGTGCTGGCCGCCGCCGACCGCGGGTCGATGTTCGACCCGTCCGCCGTGTTCTACATGGACAAGCTGGTCACCGGCCCGGAGGCCGCCGACTTCGTCGACATCGACGCGCCCGTGGCCGTGAACATCCGCCGGGTCGCCAAGGCCAAGCGGTCCATGCCCGAGGACGTCACCGTCGTCATCCTCGACCGGCCCCGGCACCAGGGCCTGATCAAGGAGGTCCGGGACACCGGGGCACGCATCAAGCTGATCTCCGACGGTGACGTGGCCGGCTCGATCCTCGCGCTGCGCGAGAGCACCGGCGTCGACCTGCTGCTCGGCATCGGCGGCACGCCCGAGGGCATCATCTCGGCCTGCGCCGTGAAGTGCCTGGGCGGCACCATCCAGGGCAAGCTCTGGCCGAAGGACGACGAGGAGCGGCAGCGAGCCGTCGACGCCGGGCACGACCTCGACCGGGTACTGACCACGGACGACCTGGTCTCCGGGGAGAACGTCTTCTTCGTCGCCACCGGCATCACGGACGGCGAGCTGCTGCGGGGCGTGCGGTACCGGTCCGAGACCGCGACGACCGACTCGATCGTGATGCGGTCGAAGTCCGGTACGGTACGGCGCATCGACTCCGAGCACCGGCTCAGCAAGCTGCGCGCGTACAGCGCGATCGACTTCGACCGCGCCAAGTAACCGGTAGGCCGCGGCCGGCGGCGGACCCGGCTCCCCGGGGCGCCCGCCCGCCGCCCGGGCCCGGCGTCCGTCGCGAGGAAGGGGCGCCCCCTGTGGGCGCCCCTTCTCCTCGCGTCGGGCCGCTCAGCCCGCGGCGGCTATGCGGTCCGTCCCGTGGGCGGCCTTCTTCAGTTCGAGGTCCCGGCGGCGGCGCCGGGCCAGCGCCACCCGGCGCTCGGCGGCGGTCAGCCCGCCCCACACGCCGTACGGCTCCGGTTGCAGGAGCGCGTGCTCGCGGCACTCGACCATGACCGGACAGCGTGCGCAGACCCGCTTGGCCGCCTCCTCACGGGAGAGCCGGGCGGCGGTGGGTTCCTTGGAGGGTGCGAAGAACAGGCCGGCCTCGTCGCGCCGGCACACCGCCTCGGTGTGCCACGGTGCGTCTTGGTCCCTGTCACGCACTGGCACCCGCTGGGCCGGAACGGCAGCTACCTGCACGGACGAATGCGGCGGTTGCAGCACGGTCTACTCCTGACGACGGCTTCGCGAGCGAGCGACGATGCAGCAAGGCCTACCCTCTGTGCGCGCGCCTATGCACTGAGTTCCGATCCGCCGCTCCCGCGGCACACCGGCGCACCGCGCGGGAGCGGCCCGGGGGCCGATCGCCTTACGGGCGCGGCGAGTTCACGACCGTCAACGCCCCAGGTGCTTGCGCAAACCCCGGTCGACCCTGCGCTGCACCAGGTCGAGGATGTCCCCCACGAGCTTGCCGCGCTTGGCCTTGCCCTCGATGTTGCCCAGCACCGCCCAGCCGTCCACGTAGACGACGGGGGCCGCGGGGTCGGGCGCGTCCAGCGTGTCCACCTCGAAGTTACCGAGGACACCGCCGCCGGTGCCGCGCAGCGACACGTTCTCCGGGACGCGGACCTCGATGTTGCCGAAGACCGAGATCGCCTTGATCACGACCTGCTGGTACTCGAAGAGCGCCTCGCTGAGGTCGATCTCGATGCTGCCGAACACCGAGTACGCGTGGATACGGCGGCCCGCCCGCCAGCGGCCCTTGCGGACGGCGGCGCTGAAGACCGCCACCACGTTGTCGTCGGGGTCGTGGGGCAGCGAGTCGGTGACCGGACGGTTCGGGGCCCCGGTGTAGGCGGGCGTGGTCCGGTGCTGGTGGGCGGCCGGCAGGTCCCGTATGAACACGTCGAGTTCGCCGACCGTCTTCGCGTTCAGCACCCCCTCCACGCGCTCGGCGTGCTCTTCGGCGTCGAGGCGGCCCTCGGCGAGGGCCTCGCGGAGGATGTCCGCGATGCGGTCGCGGTCGGCGTCCGAGGCACGGAGGTCGGAGACGGCGGGCGCGGGCTGCTTCTGAAGGTCCACGGCAGCAGCGTACCGAAACGCGATAGATCGCGACCAGGGGGTGTGGACGACCGGTGTGGACAACGCGCGCGACCCGAACTGAGCCCTACCTCACAAGCTCCCTGTCGGTGGCAGGTTCTACGCTGGTGGGCGCTGCCCGTGCCGGGCCGGCCGTAGCACCCGTCGAGTGAGGAATGGGCGACGATGCCTGAGTTCGCGTACACCGATCTGCTTCCCATGGGAGAGGACACCACCCCCTACCGGCTGGTGACCAGCGAGGGTGTCTCCACCTTCGAGGCCGACGGGCGGACGTTCCTCAAGGTGGAGCCGGAGGCGCTGCGCAAGCTCGCCGAGGAGGCCGTCCACGACATCCAGCACTATCTGCGTCCCGCCCACCTGGCCCAGCTGCGCCGCATCATCGACGACCCGGAGGCGTCCGCCAACGACAAGTTCGTCGCCCTGGACCTGCTGAAGAACGCGAACATCGCGGCCGCGGGCGTGCTGCCGATGTGCCAGGACACCGGCACGGCGATCGTCATGGGCAAGCGCGGGCAGAACGTGCTCACCGAGGGCGGCGACGAGGCGGCCCTGAGCCGGGGCATCTACGACGCGTACCTCAACCTGAACCTGCGCTACTCGCAGATGGCCCCGCTGACCATGTGGGACGAGCGGAACACCGGCTCCAACCTGCCCGCGCAGATCGAGCTGTACGCGACGGACGGCGGCGCCTACAAGTTCCTGTTCATGGCCAAGGGCGGCGGCTCGGCCAACAAGTCGTTCCTCTACCAGGAGACGAAGGCGGTCCTGAACGAGGGCTCCATGATGAGGTTCCTGGAGGAGAAGATCCGTTCGCTGGGCACGGCCGCCTGCCCGCCGTACCACCTGGCGATCGTCGTTGGCGGCACCTCCGCCGAGTACGCGCTGAAGACCGCGAAGTACGCCTCCGCGCACTACCTGGACGAGATCCCGGCCGAGGGCTCAGAGCTGGGCCACGGCTTCCGGGACAAGGAGCTGGAGGAGAAGGTCTTCGAGCTGACGCAGCGGATCGGCATCGGAGCGCAGTTCGGCGGCAAGTACTTCTGCCACGACGTGCGGGTCGTCCGCCTTCCCCGGCACGGCGCGTCCTGCCCGGTCGCCATCGCCGTGTCCTGCTCCGCCGACCGTCAGGCCCTCGCGAAGATCACCGCGGAGGGCGTCTTCCTGGAGCAGCTGGAGACGGACCCGGCGCGCTTCCTGCCGGAGACCACGGACGAGCACCTGGACGAGTCGTCGGACGTGGTGCGCATCGACCTCAACCAGCCGATGGACGCCATCCTCGCCGAGCTGACCAAGTACCCCGTCAAGACCCGCCTCTCGCTGAGCGGTCCGCTGGTCGTGGCCCGTGACATCGCACACGCCAAGATCAAGGAACGTCTCGACGCGGGCGAGGAGATGCCGCAGTACCTGAAGGACCACCCGGTGTACTACGCGGGTCCGGCGAAGACACCCGAGGGCTACGCCTCCGGTTCCTTCGGCCCGACGACGGCCGGCCGCATGGACTCCTACGTCGAGCAGTTCCAGGCCGCGGGCGGCTCGAAGGTCATGCTCGCCAAGGGCAACCGCAGCAAGCAGGTCACCGCCGCCTGCGACACCCACGGCGGCTTCTACCTCGGCTCCATCGGCGGCCCGGCCGCCCGGCTCGCCCAGGACTGCATCAAGAAGGTCGAGGTCGTCGAGTACGAGGAACTCGGCATGGAGGCCGTCTGGAAGATCGAGGTCGAGGACTTCCCGGCGTTCGTCGTCGTCGACGACAAGGGCAACGACTTCTTCCAAGACCCGGCCCCGCAGCCGACCTTCACGTCGATCCCGGTGCGGGGTCCCGGGCTGGTGTGATCCGGTGGCGGACGCCCGCCCGTGACGGGTGCGGGAACACTGAGGGGAACGGGGAATACGGCCCTGTGGGTCCGCGCTCTGACTTCTCGGAGGTACGACGACGATGACGACGACTGCCGAAGACGGCGACCAACGCTACCGGATCGAGCACGACTCCATGGGTGAGGTCCGGGTGCCCGTGGACGCGAAGTGGCGGGCCCAGACCCAGCGGGCCGTGGAGAACTTCCCCGTCTCCGGGCAGCGGATCGAGCGGGCGCACATCGAGGCGCTGGCCCGGATCAAGGGGGCCGCGGCGAAGGTGAACGCCCGGCTCGGGGTGCTCGACAAGGACATCGCCGAGGCGATCCAGGAGGCGGCGGCCGAGGTCGCGGAGGGCCGGTGGGACGAGCACTTCCCGGTGGACGTGTTCCAGACCGGTTCCGGCACCTCGTCCAACATGAACACCAACGAGGTCATCGCCACCCTCGCCACCGAGCGGCTCGGCCGTGACGTGCACCCCAACGACCACGTCAACGCCTCGCAGTCGTCCAACGACGTGTTCCCGTCGTCCGTCCACGTGGCGGCCACCGCCGCCGTCATCCGTGACCTCGTGCCCGCCCTCGAACACCTCGCCGACTCCCTGGCCCGCAAGTCGCGGGAGTTCGCCGACGTGGTGAAGTCCGGGCGGACGCACCTCATGGACGCCACGCCCGTGACCCTGGGCCAGGAGTTCGGCGGGTACGCGGCCCAGGTGCGGTACGGCGTGGAGCGGCTGACCGCCTCCCTGCCTCGGCTCGCGGAGCTGCCTCTCGGCGGCACCGCCGTGGGGACGGGCATCAACACGCCCCCCGGGTTCTCGGCCGCCGTCATCGAGGAGGTCGCCCGCGTCACCGGGCTGCCCCTGACCGAGGCCCGCGACCACTTCGAGGCGCAGGGCGCGCGGGACGGCATCGTGGAGACCAGCGGGCAGCTGCGGACCATCGCGGTCTCGCTGACGAAGATCTCCAACGACCTTCGCTGGATGGCGTCGGGGCCGCGCACCGGGCTCGCCGAGATCAGTCTGCCGGACCTCCAGCCCGGCTCGTCGATCATGCCGGGCAAGGTCAACCCGGTCATCCCCGAGGCCGTGCTCATGGTCGCCGCGCAGGTCGTCGGCAACGACGCGGCCGTGGCCACCGCCGGCGCGGCGGGCAACTTCGAGCTCAACGTCATGCTGCCGGTCATCGCCAGGAACGTCCTGGAGTCGATCCGGCTGCTCGCCAACGTCTCCCGGCTGCTCGCCGACCGGACGGTGGACGGCGTCGTCGCCCACCGGGAGCGCGCCCGCGAGTACGCCGAGTCCTCGCCGTCGGTGGTCACGCCGCTCAACAAGTACATCGGGTACGAGGAGGCCGCGAAGGTCGCCAAGAAGGCGCTGGCCGAGCGGCGGACCATCCGCCAGGTCGTGCTGGAGGGCGGCTACGTGGAGCGCGGGGACCTGACCGCGGAGCAGCTCGACGAGGCGCTCGATGTCCTGCGGATGACGCACCCGTAACCAGTTCGCGCCCCGGCGTGAACCGTGACGCGTGCCGCAGCGTCGTATGGCCATGGCACCTAATATCTCTGCATGGCAGACGGTGGAGCGGTGAGACGAGCGGAAGCGGGCGGTTCTACGGCGTTCTGGCAGCCCGGGAGTCAGATCCTGTGGCGGTACCGGGAGAACGCCGGTGAGCGTTTCCACATCGCGCGCCCCGTCACCGTCGTGCGGGACGACGAGGAGGTGCTCGCCGTCTGGATGGCGGCCGGCACCGAGTGCGTGCGGCCCGTCCTCGCCGACGGCACGCCCGTGCACCTGGAGCCGCTCGAGTCGCGCTACACCAAGCCGCGGACCGTACAGCGCGACCGGTGGTTCGGGACGGGTGTGCTGAAGCTGGCGCGGCCCGGCCGGCCCTGGTCGGTGTGGCTGTTCTGGGACCCGGGCTGGCAGTTCAAGAACTGGTACGTGAACCTGGAGGAGCCACTGACCCGCTGGGCCGGCGGGGTCGACTCCGAGGATCACTTTCTGGACATCTCCGTTCACCCGGACCGCAGTTGGCACTGGCGCGACGAGGACGAGTTCGCGCAGGCCCAGCGCGACGGTCTGATGGACGCCAGGCTCGCGGCGCAGGTCCGGGAGGCGGGGCGGTCCGCGGTGGAGGTGATCCGCGCCTGGGGCCCGCCGTTCTCGGACGGCTGGCAGCACTGGCGCCCGGATCCGTCCTGGAGTGTTCCAGCCCTGCCCGAGGACTGGGACCGCACGCCCGCGTACATGTCGTCGTGAGACCCTTGCTGCGCCCCCGGGCAACAAACGTAGGATCGTCCTCCGCGAGGCACGCTGCGGCAACTGCCTTCACAAGCGCTGGGCTTGACCGATCGTCACCGAGGGGCGGCAGGACGTGAGCGAGGGGTACGAGGGCAACGCCGGTACGGGCCGCCGACGACCCGGCGGTGACACAGGAACAGCCTCTGACCACGCGGGAATTCCGTTCCGGGGACGCGTATTCCGGGTATCGGCATTTCTGCGGGACGAACTGCGCGCGCGGCGTGCAGCCCCGGACGGACGGATTCGACACGCGTGACGGAGCATCCCATCTCCTTCGAGCGCCCTGAGACCGGCGCCGACCCCGCGGACCCCCGCGGGGCGCTCCTGCGTTCCCCGGCGCACGCCTCGACGCCCTCCTCACCGCCTCCCCCGCCGCACCCTGGGGTGAACGCCTTACCCGCACAGGCGCGCACCGGAGAGAGCCCGTCAGGGCCCGGCACGACCGCACCGGGCACCGTCACGCCCCCGGGGCCGGGCGGCGGCCCCGCCGCGTCCGGCAAGGGCGTGAAGGGCGGCCCGGACGGCGGCGAGGGTCCCGAGCACTCGCAGCCCTCCGGCGCCGAGCCCGACACCCACCGGCCGCGGCCCGCGCCGGAGAGCATCCCCGAGCAGCCGGGCACCGAGCAGCACCGGCTCCCGGCGGGCCAGGCCGGCCAGGAGCGGCGGACCGGGCAGGGGCTGGCGCCCGGGCGGCCGACGCCGATGCGGCGGGACGGGGACCGGCTGCGGTTCGTGGGCGCCGCGACCCGGCGGATCGCCCGCGGCATCGACCTCGACGAGATCGTGATGGGGTTGTGCCGGGCGACGGTGCCGACCTTCTCCGACGCGATCCTGGTGTATCTGCGCGACCCGCTGCCGGTCGGCGACGAGCGGCCGGTGGGGCCGCTCGTGCTGCGGCTGCGCCGCACGGACCGCATCCCGGAGGAGCGGGACACCGAGTCGGGGTACGCCGGCGTCCTCCAGCAGGAGCCGCTGGAGGCGTCGGGGCTCGACGCGATCGGCACCGAGCTGTGCGAGGTGCGTACCGGCAGTGCTCTCGCCGAGGTGCTGCGGGGTGTTCGGCCGGTCTTCACGGACACGCCCGCCGCCCGCGCCGCCCTGCCCGAACTGCTGGGCGACGGCAGCGAGTTCGTCGTACCCGGCGGTCAGCGGGCGATCCTCGCCCCGCTGCGCGGCCGGCGCCGGGTGATCGGCGCCGCGCTGTTCCTGCGCCGTCCGGAGCGCATCCCGTTCGAGGCCGACGACCTGCTGGTGGCGGCGCAGCTCGCCACGCACAGCGCGCTCGGCATCGACAAGGCCGTCCTGTACGGGCGGGAGGCGTACATCGCCGACGAGCTCCAGCGCACGATGCTGCCCGAGACGCTGCCGCGCCCGACCGGGGTGCGGCTCGCGTCCCGCTATCTGCCGGCCGCCGAGACCGCCCGGGTCGGCGGCGACTGGTACGACGCCATCCCGCTGCCCGGCAGCCGGGTGGCCCTGGTGGTCGGTGACGTCATGGGGCACTCCATGACGTCCGCCGCGATCATGGGGCAGCTGCGCACCACCGCGCAGACCCTGGCCGGTCTCGACCTGCCTCCGCAGGAGGTCCTGCACCACCTCGACGAACAGGCCCAGCGGCTGGGCACCGACCGCATGGCGACCTGCCTCTACGCCGTCTACGACCCGGTCTCGCACCGCATCACCATCGCCAACGCCGGCCATCCCCCGCCGGTCCTGCTGCACCTGGGCGGCCGGGCGGAGGTGCTGCGGGTGCCGCCGGGCGCGCCGATCGGTGTCGGCGGCGTCGACTTCGAGGCCGTCGAGCTGGACGCGCCCGCGGGGGCGACCCTGCTGCTGTACACGGACGGGCTGGTCGAGTCGCGGCTGCGGGACGTGTGGACGGGGATAGAGCAGCTGCGGGAGAAGCTCGCCGCGACCGCGCAGCTGACGGGGCCGGACCATCCGCCGCCGCTGGAGGCGCTGTGCGACGAGGTGCTCGACATGCTCGGCCCGGGTGACCGGGACGACGACATCGCGCTGCTCGCCGCCCGCTTCGACGGGATCGCGCCGAGCGACGTGGCGTACTGGTTCCTGGAGCCGGAGGACGCGGCTCCCGGCCAGGCCCGGCGGCTGGTGCGGCGGGCGCTGTCCCGCTGGGGTCTGGAGGAGCTCAGCGACTCGATGGAGCTGCTGGTCAGCGAGGTCGTGACCAACGCCGTGCGGTACGCGTCGCGGCCGGTGACGCTGCGGCTGCTGCGCACGGACGTGCTGCGGTGCGAGGTCGGCGACGACGTGCCGCAGCTGCCCCGGCTGCGCCAGGCGCGCGCCACGGACGAGGGTGGGCGCGGGCTGTACCTGGTGAACAAGCTGGCCAGGCGGTGGGGCGCGACCCGGCTGAGCACCGGCAAGGTGGTGTGGTTCGAGGTGAACCGGACCTGAGGCGCGTGGGATGGTCCGAGGTGAACCGGGCCTGAGGCGCGTGGGATGGTCCGAGGTGAACCGGACCTGAGGCGCGTGGGATGGTCCGAGGTGAACCGGGCCTGAGGCAGGCGTGACGACGAAGGGCGCCCGGCGTGTGCCGGGCGCCCTTCTCGCGCGTTCACCGCCCGCGGTTCGCCCTCACTGCCCGAGGTCCGGTTCGAGGGGGTCCTCGGACACGTCGCCCGAGGGCGAGGTCTCCGGGTCCGTCGGTGCCGCGCTGCTCGTCGGGGCCGACGGCGACGACGACGACGTGGGCGGCTCGGACGTGGGCGTGTCGGTGGGCGTGGGCTCGGCCGTCGGTGACGCGGAGGTCGGGGACTGCGACGGGGACGAGGTCGGGGACTGCGAGGCCGTCGCCGTCCGGGGCGGCTGGACCGCGGCGCCCTGGGTGGTCTCGAGGTCGAACTTCGTGACCTTGGTCTGCACCCCGAAGGTGTACGTCGCCCAGATCTGCGCCGGGTAGCCGCCGCCGTTGATGCGGCCGGGGCTCGGGATGAGGCCGGTCGCGCCGGTCAGGGTCACCTGGGCGTGGGACTTGGGGTTCTCGCCGAACAGGCCGACGGAGGTGACCAGGCTCGGCGTGAAGCCGGTGAACCAGGCCGACTTGTTGTTGTCGGACGTGCCGGTCTTGCCGGCGACCTTCTGTCCGTTGCGCTTGGGGTTGTCCCGCACGGAGGTCCGGGCCGTACCGTCGTCGACCACGCCGGTGAGCACCGAGGTCACCGAGTCGGCGGCCTCACGGCTGATGACCTGGCCCCCGACGGGATTCGGGAGCTGGACCTCGCGGCTGCTGTTCTGCACCGACTTGATGAGAGTCGGCGTGACCTTCTTGCCGTGGTTGTCGAGGGTCGCGTAGACGCCGGCCATCTCCAGGGGGCTCGCGCCCATGGTGCCCAGGGTCTGCGCGGGCACCGCCTTCAGTCCGCTGGTGTCCATGCCCAGGTCGGCCGCGACCTTCAGCACCTTCTCCATGCTGACGTCGACGCCCAGCTGCGCGAAGACGGAGTTGATCGACTTGTTCATGGCCGTCTGGACGGTGACCTCGCCGTAGTCCTGGTCGTCCTCGTTCTCCGGGGCGAAGGCGATGTCGCTGCCCTTGACGGGGCGTTTGCTGGTGCCGTCGTAGAGCGTGTTGGCCGTGATCTTCCTGCCGTCCTGCGTCTTCGCGCCCTCGTCGAGAGCGGCGGCGAGGATGACCGGCTTGAAGGTGGAGGCCGGCTGGTAGTCGCGGCGGGTGGCGTTGTTCGTGAAGTGCTTGAGGTAGTCCACGCCGCCGTACATCGCGACGACCGCGCCCGTCTTCGGGTCGACCGACACGGCACCGGCCTGTACGTCGCCGTCGACCTTGCGCTTCTTCTTGTCCAGCTTGCTGGTCAGCTGGCCCTTGACGGACTCCTCCAGCGCCACCTGCTTCTTCCGGTCGATGTTGAGCGTGATGGTCCAGCCGCCCGCCTCGACCATCGCCTCGGCCTGCTTGGCGTCCTCGGCGCTGCCCTGTGCGACGAGCTGGCGGGCCAGCGAGTTGTTGGCGGCGTCGACGAGGTAGCCGATCTGGCCCTTCTTGCCGGCCGAGGGCTTGGGCCCCTTGGGTACGGGGAACGTCATGCCGTCCCGCTCGGACTTGTCCAGCCAGCCCTGTCCGACCATGTTGTCCAGGACGTAGTTCCAGCGCGCCTTGACCAGCTTCTTGCCGGTGTCGGTGGCGACGGCCCAGTCGTACTGGCTCGGTGCCTGGAGCAGGGCGGCGAGGTAGGCGCCCTGCTCGACGGTGAGCTTGCCGGCGTCGACGCGGTAGTAGCACTGGGCGGCGGCCTGGATGCCGTAGCAGCCGCGGCCGTAGTAGCTGGTGTTGATGTAGCCGGCGAGGATGTAGTCCTTGGACTTCTCGCGGTCCAGCTTGAGCGAGATGACCATTTCCTTCAGCTTGCGCGTGACGGTCTGGTCCTGGGTCAGGTAGTAGTTCTTGACGTACTGCTGGGTGATCGTCGAGCCGCCCTGCGCGCCCTTGCCGGACAGCGTGTTGAGCAGACCGCGCGCGGTGCCCTTGAGGTCGATGCCGGCGTCGTTGTAGAAGGTCTTGTTCTCGGCGGCGACGAAGGTCCGCTGGACGGGCTTGGGGATCTGCGCGAGGTCCACGACCTCGCGGTTGACGTCTCCGTCGCGGGTGAGGGTCGTGCCGTCGCTGTACTTGTAGACGTTGCTCTGGAGCTTGGCGTCGGCGTTGCCGGCGGGGATGCCGATCATCAGGTACATCAGGAGGAAGGCGCCGATGCCGAGCAGGCACAGTCCGAAGAACGTCCCGAGGATCTTCTTCCAGGTGAACATCCTGCGTATGAGGCTCTTGTCACTCCTGCCGGCTCTGGCGCCCTTCCTGGCGGCCGCCCGGCCCTGGCCCACGACGGTCGGCTCCGGCTCCACGACCGCCTGCGCGGAACGGCTCCTCGGCGCCGCGCGGCGACCACCGCGCTGCCGCGCTCGTCTGTCTTCCGCTCGCCCCATGAGTCGCTTCGCTCCGCTTCCTACTCGGCAGTCACGCCCGTGCGTGGCCCAGGTCAGCTCAGAAAGCTAACACCGCTGTCTATGACAAAGGGGCCGCGATCCGCTCTTTCACCGGGGTGAGAATCAGCACCCGTGTCAACGGAACCGACGAACAAACCGGTCCGAGGGTTGCCCGGAACGGGCCTCGCCGCGATAAAGTGATATCACTTAGCTAGACCGGAGCTATGGCCCGAGCGGGGCCGGAGCTCCGCCCGGAGCCGCGCCCCGGCGGCAGCGGCTCCGCAGACGACGAAACGGGGGGACCTCCATGTCCGTACACGAATCCACCGCGCCCGCGGACGCACCCGACGTACCGCAGATGCCCGCACCCCGGGTGCGGGAGTTCACCGCGCGCAGCATCGGCGGCGGGCTCGCGCTGCTGCTCGGGCTGGTCGGACTGCTGCTCGGGGCGGGCATGATCGCCACCGCGACGACGGTGACCGGCTCCGGCGCCAAGGCCGCGCTGATCGTCGCCGGCGTCCTGGTCGGCATCGCCGCGTTCCTCGCGATGTGCGGGCTGAACACGGTGGCGCCGGGTGAGGCCCGGGTCGTCCAGCTCTTCGGCCGCTACCGGGGGACGATCCGCGAGGACGGACTGCGCTGGGTGAACCCCTTCACCTCGCGCACGAAGATCTCCACCCGCGTGCGCAACCACGAGACCGCCGTGCTCAAGGTCAACGACGCCTACGGCAACCCGATCGAGCTCGCCGCGGTCGTGGTGTGGAAGGTCGAGGACACCGCGCAGGCCAGCTTCGAGGTGGACGACTTCCTGGAGTTCGTCGCCACCCAGACCGAGGCGGCCGTACGGCACATCGCGATCGAGTACCCCTACGACGCGCACGAGCAGGACGGTCTGTCGCTGCGCGGCAACGCCGAGGAGATCACCGAGAAGCTCGCCGTCGAACTGCACGCGCGTGTGGAAGCGGCCGGCGTGCAGATCATCGAGTCGCGGTTCACCCACCTCGCGTACGCTCCCGAGATCGCCTCGGCGATGCTCCAGCGCCAGCAGGCCGGAGCGGTCGTCGCGGCCCGGCGGGAGATCGTGGACGGCGCGGTGGGGATGGTCGAGGCGGCTCTGGACCGGATCGCCGAGCGGGACATCGTGGAACTGGACAGTGAGCGGAAGGCGGCGATGGTGTCGAACCTGATGGTGGTCCTGTGCGGCGACCGGGCGCCGCAGCCGGTCCTCAACACCGGGACCCTCTACCAGTGACGGACACCCCCGAGGGCGGGACCCCGCGGAGCCGGCCGCAGCAGCGCAAGCAGGTGCTGCTGCGGCTGGACCCGCTGGTCCACGAGGCGCTCGCACGCTGGGCCGGGGACGAACTGCGGTCGGCGAACGCGCAGATCGAGTTCCTGCTGCGGCGGGCCCTGAAGGAGGCGGGCCGGCTGCCCGGTGAGGCCGGTCCGCAGCCCCGCCGGGGACGGCCGCCCACCACCTCCTGACGTGCGGGCGCCCGTGTAGCGAAACCGTGACAATGACCCGCCACCTGCGGTCCTGAACCCCGCGCCACGATCTGCACACTCCGCGTATACATAGCGCGTATACACGGTATGTACAGTGCTCGCATGTCCATCGGTCACACCCTCCTGGGACTCCTGGAGTCCGGGCCCCGCCACGGTTACGACCTCAAGCGGGCCTTCGACGAGAAGTTCGGTCACGACCGGCCGCTGCACTACGGCCAGGTCTACTCGACGATGTCGCGGCTGCTGAAGCACGGCCTCGTGGAAGTCGACGGCATCGAGGCGGGCGGCGGCCCGGAGCGGAAGCGCTACGCGATCACCGAGGCCGGCGTCACCGACGTACAGCGGTGGCTGGCCACACCGGAGAAGCCCGAGCCGTACCTCCAGTCCACGCTGTACACCAAGGTCGTCCTCGCCCTGCTCACCCGGCGCGACGCCGCCGACATCCTCGACACCCAGCGCGCCGAGCACCTGCGCAGCATGCGCATCCTGACCGACCGCAAACGCCGGGGCGACCTGGCGGACCAGCTGATCTGCGACCATGCCCTGTTCCATCTCGAGGCCGACCTGCGCTGGCTGGAGCTGACCGCGGCCCGCCTCGACAAACTCGCCGAGGCGGTGGCCACGTGACACATCCGGCCGGTTCCCTGCTCGCCGCCGACGGTCTGCGCAAGGCCTACGGCCCCACCGTCGCCCTCGACGGCGCCGACTTCTCCATCCACCCCGGCGAGGTCGTCGCCGTGATGGGCCCCTCCGGGTCGGGCAAGTCGACGCTGCTGCACTGTCTCGCCGGCATCGTGCCGCCCGACTCCGGGTCCATCACCTACGACGGACGCGAGATGGCGACGATGAACGACACCCAGCGCAGCGCGCTCAGGCGCTCGGAGTTCGGGTTCGTGTTCCAGTTCGGCCAGCTCGTGCCCGAACTCACCTGCGTGGAGAACGTGGCGCTGCCGCTGCGGCTCAACGGGACCCCCCGCAAGCGGGCCGAGCGCGCCGCCCTCACCTGGATGGAACGGCTGGAGGTCGACGACCTCGGGGCCAAGCGGCCCGGCGAGGTGTCCGGCGGCCAGGGCCAGCGGGTCGCCGTGGCGCGGGCGCTGGTCACCGACCCGCGCGTGGTCTTCGCCGACGAACCCACCGGCGCCCTCGACTCGCTCAACGGCGAGCGGGTCATGGAACTGCTCACCGAGGCCGCCCGCTCGGCCAACACGGCCGTCGTGCTCGTGACGCACGAGGCTCGGGTGGCCGCCTACTCCGACCGCGAGATCGTCGTACGGGACGGGAAGTCCCGGGACATGGAGCGCGTCGTATGAACATGCGGCAGTGGTCCAGGGATCTGGCCATGGGATTCCGGTTCGCCTTCAGCGGCGGGCGCGAGGGATGGGTCCGGGCCCTGCTCACGGCCGTCGGGGTGGGACTGGGGGTGGCGCTGCTGCTGCTCACCACCGCCCTCCCCAGCGCGCTGAACGTGCGCAGCGAGCGAGAGGACGCGCGGCTGGACTACACGTACGACTTCACCCCCAAGCCCGCGGCCGACGACACCCTCGTGGTGTCCGACGTGGACACGACGTACCGCGACGAGCAGGTCCGCGGCCGGCTGATGCAGCCCGAAGGGGCCCGTGCCCCGCTGCCTCCCGGCCTCGCGAAGTTCCCGGCGCCCGGTGACATGGTCGTCTCCCCGGCGCTGAAGGAGCTGCTCGACTCCGACGGGGGCCGGCTGCTGCGCGAGCGGCTGCCGTACCGGATCACCGGCACCATCGGGGAGGGCGGGCTGATCGGCTCGCACGAACTCGCCTACTACGCGGGCTCCGACGACCTCGCGGGCAGGATCCACCCGCCGTCCGTGGCCCGCATCGACCACTTCGGCAACCCCCACCCGAGTCCGGAGACCACCGACCCGGTCCTTGTCCTGCTGGTCCTCGTGGTGTTCATCGTGCTGCTGATGCCGGTCGGCGTGTTCATCGCCGCGGCCGTGCGCTTCGGCGGCGAGCGGCGCGACCGGCGGCTGGCGGCGCTGCGGCTGGTCGGCTCCGACAGCCGCATGGTCCGGCGCATCGCGGCCGGCGAGGCGGTCGCGGGCGCGGCGCTGGGGCTGGTCTTCGGCACCGGGTTCTTCCTGATCGGCCGCGAGATCGCGGGCTCCGCCGAGGTGTTCCGGGTCAGCGTGTTCCCGAGCTACCTCAACCCCTCGCCCGCCCTGGCCGCCCTGGTCGTCATCGCCGTTCCGGCGGCCGCGGTGCTGGTCACCCTGTTCGCGCTGCGCGGGGTGGTCATCGAACCGCTCGGCGTGGTGCGTACGGCGAAGCCGGCGCGGCGCCGGCTGTGGTGGCGGCTGCTGCTGCCGGTGGCCGGGCTCGCGATGCTCTACCCGATGCTCGGCCAGGGCCGCGACGACGGCACGTTCAACGAGTACCTGGTGACCGGCGGTGTCCTGCTCCTGCTGGTCGGCATCACCGCGCTGCTGCCCTGGGCCGTCGAGGCGGTCGTCGCCCGGCTCGGCGCCGGCGGAGTGGCCTGGCAACTGGCCGTGCGCAGACTCCAGTTGAGCAGCGGTACCGCGGCCCGCATGGTCAACGGCATCGCCGTGGCGGTGGCCGGCGCGATCGCGCTGCAGATGCTGTTCGCCGGGGTGGAGTCGGACTACTCCAGGGACACCGGGCAGGACCTGACCCGCGCGCAGATGGAGGTCGAGGTCCCGGTCGAGACCCCGGCGGCCCGGGTGACCGGCGACCTGACCCGCACCAAGGGCGTACGGCGGGTGGTGTCGATGTCCGAGGGGTTCGTCGGCGCCCGCCGCAAGGACCCGGAGGTGACCGTCCAGCTCACCGTGGGCGACTGCGCGGCCCTGCGCGAGGTGGCGACGCTGCCCTCGTGCCGCGAGGGGGACGCCTTCGCGATCAACGGTTCCGAGGGTGACACCGAGACGCGGGACCTGGCGGGGGCCGGGAGGACGCTGTACCTCGACCCCGCCTACACCGGAGAGAAGGGCAACGCCCCGTTCGCCTGGCCGGTGCCCCGGGACCTGAAGCGGGCGGCGGCCCGCAACGACCCGGCCGGCGCCGAACGCGGCGGCTTCCTGATCACCTCGGCCGCCCTGCCCGCGAAGGCCACGGCGCAGCTGCGCTCGCAGGTCTACGTCTCCCTCGACCCGGCCGTCCCGCTGGCGCACGAGTACGTCCGCAACACGGTGGCCCGTATCGATCCGCTGATCGATCCGATGACGTGGACGGAGACCGAGCGGTCCGCGCGGTTCACCTCCATCCGCACCGGCCTGTTCGTCGGCGCCGCCTGTGTGCTGGCGCTGATCGGGGTGAGCCTGCTGGTCTCCCAGCTGGAGCAACTGCGGGAGCGCAAGCGGCTGCTGTCGGCGCTGGTCGCCTTCGGCACCCGGCGCCGGACGCTGAGCCTGTCGGTGCTGTGGCAGACGGCGATCCCCATCGCGCTCGGCCTGGTGCTGGCCGGCGCGGTCGGGCTGACCCTGGGCGCGACGCTGCTGAAGATGACGGGCACCACGGTGAGCGTGGACTGGGCGAGCGTGCTGGCGATGGCCGGCTTCGGCGCCGCCGTCGTCCTGCTGGTGACGCTGCTGAGCCTGCCTCCGCTGCTGCGGCTGATGCGGCCGGACGGACTGCGCACCGAGTGACCGGACGGACTGCGCACCGAGTGAACCGGCGGCCCCGCCCCCTCCCTTTCCCGCCCGGGGAGGGAGGGGGCGGGGGCGCGTTCAGAGGCTGTACTCCCGCACCACGCGCCGCACCTGGGCGAACAGCATGCCGACGTTCACCGACTTGCGGCACACCACGACGGCGACGACGTCCTGCTGCTCGTTCATCCGCACGAACAGATGCGTCAGGTTCTCGCTGTTGACGAGGATCTCCTGGAAGAAGTGGTTGTCGCTCGCCACTCCCCGGCGCTCCTTGAAGACGTCCTCGATCATCACGACCGTACGGCCCTGGAACAGGTCGAGGGTCGCTCCCGCCAGCAGGTCCAGGACCTCGGGCGGATGGTTGTCGACGGTCTCGTACGACAGCAGCATGCCGGTGGACATGTCGACCGCGCCCGAGGCCACGCACTCGGGGGCGTCGGACCGCAGGGCCTTCACCAGGCCCATCACCTGATCTGAGAAATTGGCGGACATACGCTTGGTCGCCATCCCTTCACACTCCTTCCGGGGCCTTCTCGGTGAGGATCGCGTCGATGCGGTCCAGGGCCGGCTGACTCGCGGTGTGCAGACGGTCCACGTCCATACCCTCGTCGCCCAGCACCACCATCAGCGCGGTGTCGCCGACCGCGTAGAAGGCGGCACATCCGTGGCTGCCGTACGCCACGGTCCGGCGCAGCGCGCCGCGTGAGGTCGCCTCGGCGGTACGACGGGCGAGGCCGAGACCGGCCGCGGCGAGGGCGGCGAGGCCCTCCGGATCGATCGAGTCGGCGGTGTCGGCGGCGATCAGCAGTCCGTCGGCGGCCGCCACGGCGGTGTCGGTGATTCCGGTGACCTGCTCACGCAGGCCGCGCATTTCCATGGCCAGGGCTTTGCGGTCCATGCAGTCAACTTCCCTGTTTCTGTTCGGGTCCGATCGGCTTTTTCATTTCGGGGCTCCGTTCCGCATGCGGAAGAATCCGCCGGGTTTACGGCGGGGCAGCGGGGCGGGTGTCGGGGGCGCTGCGGGCGGTCGGGGTTCGGGGAGTTCCGGCTTCCGGTGGTGCACGCCCTGCCCCTCGGGCAGGGCGAGGACCGGGATCGGCGGAGGGGTGGACGCGCACACCAGAAGGCCCTCGGCGAGCATCCGGGCGACCTCGACGGTGACCGTGTAGACCCCGCGTCCGGTGCGGAAGGCGAGGTCCCGGGCGGTACGGCGGCCGTCGGCGTGGTCGAGCAGTTCCCGCCGGAGTCCGGTGAGCGTGCCGGCGGGCACCGGGGCGGGCAGGGGGCGTTCGCGGTCCGGGCGTACGGGCTGGGGCAGGGCGAGGACGGCGGACAGTTTGCGGACCGCGTCCTGGAGCACCCGGGCGGCCGGTTCCCCCAGGACGAGCTGGGTGAACGGCTCGTCGTCGGGCACGCGTTCACAGCTGCGCACCCGGCCCGCGACGATCGCGAAGGCCGCGTCGTGCAGGGCCATCGCGCACACCACCCGCAACTGCGCGGCGCCCGCGTACCCGTGGGTGATCAGCCCGGCGGCGGGCCAGCGTGAACCGCCCGACTCCCGGACGAGACCGGCCCACTCCTCTCCGCTGACCCGGCCGGACCGCAGCAGCAGTGCCTCGGGCCCCGGCGCGCCGGGGCTCTCGACCGCGACGACGAGACCCCGGCGCAGATGGAAGACGCCACCGGGATCTCCGAAGACCCGCAGTTCCCCGGTGAACTCCGCCCGCCCGCAGGCGATCAGGGTGGGTGCCAGCAGGTCCTGGCCGACCCGGTCGAGGGGATCGCGAAGGCCCGACATCACTCCCCTTGACCTGTCGCACATACGCCTGACGCGTAACGCTGAGGAGGGAATGTGTAGCAGTCGGGGCGCATATTCCGGGCGGGGTCTCCTTACCTGTCCCCGGCTGACGGAAGTTGCACCGCGACGTCCCCCAAAAGGCTTTGTCCGGAGCCCATTTGAACGATCGGGGCCGCTTTCAGTCGTCCGCGCCGAGCACCCGTACGGGCAGCGGACGCAGCGACTCCCGCAGCGCGGCCGCCAGTTCCCCGTACTCGGCGGCGCGCGCCGCGCCGGTCCGCATGGCGAGGGCGACCCGGCGGGCCGGGGCGGGCTCGGCGAAGTATCCGGTGCGCAGCCGCTCGCTGCGGGTGGCCTCGACCCTGAGGGCGGTGCGCGGGAGCAGGGTCACCCCGAGTCCGCCCGCGACCAGTTGGACCAGGGTGGCCAGACCGGCGGCGGTGGTGGTGACGGGCGCGTCCGCGCGGCCCGCCTCCCGGCAGATGTCGAGGGCCTGGTCGCGCAGGCAGTGCCCCTCGTCCAGGAGCAGCAGCTTCAGCTCGCGCAGCGCCTCGCGCGGGATGCCCGTCCGGCCGCCGAGCGGGTGGTCGAGCGGTGTGACGAGCACGAAGTCCTCGTCGAAGAGCGGCAGTTCGACCACTCCGGGGACACCGAGAGGGACGGCGAGCAGCAGCAGGTCGAGCCGGCCGGAGGTGAGCCCCTCCACCAGGTTGGCAGTCTGTTCCTCGTGCACCTGGAGGTCGAGGTCGGGGTAGCGGTCGTGGACCAGCCGCAGCACGGTGGGCAGCAGGTAGGGCGCGACGGTCGGGATGACCCCGAGCCGCAGGGTCCCGGTGAACGGCGCCCGGACCGCCTCCGCCTCCTCGAGAAGCGCCCCGACCTCGGCCAGCACCGCCTTGGCGCGTACGGCGATCCGGCCGCCGGCGGGGGACAGCAGCACCTTGCGGGTGGTCCGCTCCAGCAGGGTCAGGCCGAGGGTCTCCTCCAGCGCGGAGACGGCACCGGACAGGGCCGGCTGGCTCATGCCGATCGCGGCGGCCGCGTCACGGAAGTGCAGGTGCTCGGCCACGGCGGCGAAGGCGCGGAGCTGCGCGAGGCTCGGGGGCCTGCGCCCGTGGGAGTGGGCGGGGAGCATGGCCGTACCTCTTACTCGCAGTCACTGATAGCCGTGGTCGATCAACCTGACCGAGTGTAGCTATTTCTCGTATCAATGCACCTTGTGTCAGGATCGCAGCTGTCCAACCCCTGAGACGCGCCCCTGTTCCGGGGGTGCTTCCTCGCTGCAAGGAGAGCATGTGCTCACTGTCGGTGACAAGTTCCCCGAGTTCGATCTGACCGCCTGTGTCTCGCTGGAGAAGGGCAGGGAGTTCCAGCAGATCAACCACAAGACCTACGAGGGTCAGTGGAAGGTCGTCTTCGCGTGGCCCAAGGACTTCACCTTCGTGTGCCCGACCGAGATCGCCGCCTTCGGCAGGCTGAACGACGAGTTCGCCGACCGTGACGCCCAGGTCCTCGGCTTCTCCGGCGACTCCGAGTTCGTGCACCACGCCTGGCGCAAGGACCACGACGACCTGCGTGACCTGCCCTTCCCGATGATGGCCGACTCCCGTCACGAACTCATGCGTGACCTCGGCATCGAGGGCGAGGACGGCTTCGCCAAGCGCGCCGTCTTCATCGTCGACCAGAACAACGAGATCCAGTTCTCCATGGTGACCGCGGGTTCGGTGGGCCGTAACCCCAAGGAGGTCCTGCGGGTCCTGGACGCGCTCCAGACGGACGAACTGTGCCCGTGCAACTGGAGCCAGGGCGACGAGACCCTCGACCCCGTCAAGCTGCTGGCCGGGGAGTGACCTGACATGTCGCTGGACGCCCTGAAGTCCGCCGTACCGGACTACGCCAAGGACCTGAGGCTCAACCTCGGTTCCGTCATCGGCAACTCCGACCTGCCCGCGCAGCAGCTGTGGGGCACGGTGCTGGCCACCGCGATCGCCTCGCGCTCGCCGATCGTGCTGCGCGAGCTGGCGCCGGAGGCGAAGGCGAACCTGTCGCCGGAGGCGTTCACCGCCGCCAAGGCCGCGGCCGCCGTGATGGCGATGAACAACGTCTTCTACCGCACCCGCCACCTGCTCTCGGACCACGAGTACGGCACCCTGCGGGCCGGTCTGCGGATGAACGTCATCGGCAACCCCGGTGTCGACAAGGTCGACTTCGAGCTGTGGTCGTTCGCCGTGTCCGCCGTCAACGGCTGCGGTCTGTGCCTCGACTCCCACGAGCAGGTGCTCCGCAAGGCGGGCGTCGACCGTGAGGTGGTCCAGGAGGCCTTCAAGATCGCCTCGGTGATCCAGGCGGTCGGCACGACGCTGGACGCCGAAGCGGTCCTGGCGTCCCTGCCGGAGTGACGCGGTCGCGCCGCGACGCACGCGAAAGGGTCCCCTCCACCCTCAGGTGGACGGGACCCCTTCGCGTTCCCCTCGTCTTCTTCGTCCCCGGCCGGGGCGGCCGCGACGGTTACGCCGTCGGAGCGGGCGGCTGCGGATCCGGTCGCGCCGGCCGCGCGTCCGCCGGCGGTGCCGCCGCCTGCGCGTCCGCCTCCGCGGGCGCCGAGTCCACCGCCGTGGCGCCGTGCGGCCTGGGCGACTGCCGGAGCGCCGACTCCCGTGAATACGCCCGCAGATAGCCCACGACCGTGTTGGTCACGGCGACCAGCGGCACCGCGACCACCGCGCCTCCGATGCCGGCGATCATGCCGCCCGCCGCCACCGACAGCACCACCGCCAGCGGGTGCACCCGCACCGCCCGGCCGAGGATGAACGGCTGGAGGATGTGGCCCTCGATCTGCTGTACCGCCAGCACGACCGCCAGCGTCATGACCGCGGTGAAGACGCCCTGGGTGACCAGGGCGACCACCACCGCGAGCGCGCCGGACACCACGGCGCCGACCAGCGGGATGAACGCGAACAGGAAGATGAACACGGCCAGCGGGACGGCCATCGGCACGTCCAGGAAGTAGATGCCCAGGCCGATGAAGATCGCGTCGATCAGCGCGACCACCACCGTGCCGCGGACGTACGCCGTCAGCGTGCGCCATGCCCGCGGACCCGCTCCGGCGACACCGGGCCGGGCCGCGGCGGGCACCAGGTTCAGCGTCCACTCCCAGATGCGCCGGCCGTCGTAGAGCAGGAAGAGGGTGGAGAAGATCGTCAGGAGGATGCCGGTCAGGGCCTCCACCACGACCGTCACGCCCTCCAGGCCCACCGACGTGATGGCGTCCGTGTTGGAACCGATCGCCTCGCGCAGGTTCTTGGCGATCTCGTTGATCTGCTTGTCCGTGACGTGGAAGGGGCTGTTCAGCAGCCACTTGCGCAGCTCGTCGACGCCGTCCTGGACCTGGCTGGAGAGGTTGTCGATGTTCTCCGCGACCTGCCAGGTCACGAACCAGCCGATCAGCCCGATGACGACGAACCCGAGGATCGCGGTGAGCGCCGTGGCCAGGCCGCGCGGGAACCCGATCCGCCGCAGCCGCGCCACCGTCGGCTGGAGCAGCGCCGTGATCAGCAGCGCGGCCACGAAGGCGAGGACCACCAGTTGTACGGCGCTGATCATCCGCATCAGCACCCAGACCGTGCCCGCGAGGATCAGCAGCCGCCAGCCCGCCTCGGCCGCGACCCGCATGCCCCACGGCACCGCCTGGGCGGGGTCCGGCCGGGCCGCGACGACGGTCACGTGGTCGGGAAGCACCACCTCCTCGGTGGTTGGCGTTCCGTCCTCACCGTGCTCCCGCTCCGCCTCGGCGCGGCGCTCGTCCAACCTCTCACCCATCTCGGTCAGTCCGGCGCCGATACGGCCGAGCCACCCTGGCACTCGCGACATGATCCGTCCTCTTCCCCCGTCTCTCCCCACTACTCCCCCTGGAGTCGTCGCGTCCGACCGTACATGGCCAAAGCCCCTCCCCCTAGGACGGGGAGGGGCTTCGCGAGGTTGAGCGGGACCGGAGTCCGGACGGCCTAGTAGTAGTTGTTGGCCTGCCAGAACGCCCAGGCGTCACACGGGCTGCCGTACCGCTCGTTCATGTAGTTCAGGCCCCACTTGATCTGGGTGGCCGGGTTGGTCTGCCAGTCCGCGCCGACGGACGACATCTTGGAACCCGGCAGCGCCTGGACGAGACCGTAGGCGCCGGAGGAGGCGTTGACGGCCTTGTAGTTCCAGGTGGACTCGTGGTTCACGATGTTGCTGAAGCACCCGAACTGGCCGCTGCCCACGATCGTCGCCGCCATGGCCTGGACCTGCGCCACGGTGTACGAGGTCTGGACCGGGAAGCTGGCGGAGCTGCGGCTGGCCGCGGCCTTCGTCTCGACACGCTCCTTGGCCGCCTTCCTGGCGGCTTCGGCGGCCTTCTCGGCAGCGTCCTTCTTCTGGATCGCCGTCTGCGCGGCGGCCTTGCGGGCCGCCTCCTCGGCGTCCTTCTTGGCGCTCGCGTCGGCCGCGATGGCCTGGACGTTCGCCTGCTGAGTCAGGGACGCGGTCTGCACCTGGGCCTGCGCGCCCGTGGGCATGTCCGCGAGGAGCGTCAGGTCGGTTGCCGTCGCCTCGGCGTCGTTGGACTGGGCGGTGCTGCCCGAGGCAACTCCGACGACGCTACCGACAGCGGTGACCGCGGTGGCCGAGGCCACTGCGAATCCCCGGACCGAAATCCGGCTCACACGGTTTTCCTTCCAGCATCGTCCGCTTCGGTGACCCTGGCGGACGCAATCGTGCCCCCTGACGCTGGCCTCCCACCTAAGGGTCACGGGAGGCACGGACCCGGTGGGCGACTCCCCTGGAGGAGCACCGCGTGGTGCACGGGCGGCATACGACGACGCTATGGAGTTGGACCTGGTGGCTCTGTGGTGCCGTACCGCTGGGGGTACAGATGTGTCGTATGCGGGGCCTGACAGGACTGAGACTCTAGCCGTAACGCGACGCCGCAAGGCAATTCCGAGTTGCGTGTGAAAGCTCACATGGCGTTTGTCCCAGGGGATTTCAAGAAACGCCCACACACGCCGACGCCGCCCGGCTAGGCTCTTGGCCTTTCACCGGGCGGCGCCAACCAACGGACCGCTGCGCCGAGTTGAGCGCTCGGATCAGATGTGCCCGTCCTCCAGCATTTCGGTCACAAGCGCCGCGATCTGGGACCTCTCGGACCGCGTCAGCGTGACGTGCGCGAAGAGCGGATGCCCCTTCAGTTTCTCCACGACGGCGACGACACCGTCGTATCGGCCGACCCGCAGATTGTCCCGCTGCGCGACGTCGTGGGTCAGAACGACCCGTGAATTCGCGCCGATCCGGGACAGAACGGTCAGTAGGACGTTCCGTTCGAGGGACTGGGCCTCGTCCACGATCACGAACGCGTCGTGCAGGGAGCGGCCGCGGATGTGGGTGAGCGGGAGGACCTCCAGCATCCCGCGCGCGGTGACCTCCTCGATGACCTCGCGGCTGGTGACCGCGGACAGCGTGTCGAACACCGCCTGCGCCCAGGGGCTCATCTTCTCCGACTCGGAGCCCGGCAGATAGCCCAGCTCCTGCCCGCCCACCGCGTACAGCGGACGGAAGACCATCACCTTCTGGTGCTGGCGGCGCTCCAGGACCGCCTCCAGGCCCGCGCACAGCGCGAGCGCCGACTTGCCGGTGCCGGCCCGGCCGCCCATCGACACGATGCCGATGTCCGGGTCGAGGAGGATGTCCAGCGCGATGCGCTGTTCCGCGCTGCGGCCCTTGATGCCGAACACCTCACGATCGCCGCGCACCAGCCGGACGTCGCCCTCGGGCGTGACCCGCCCCAGCGCCCTGCCCCGCTCCGACTGGATCATCAGGCCCGTGTGCACGGGGAGTTCGGCGGCCTCGGGCACATGGACGTGCCCCTCCTCGAAGAGCAGGTCCACCTGTTCGCCGGCCAGGGTCAGCTCGGACATGCCGGTCCAGCCGGACGAGCCCGTGATGGCGAGCTCCGCGCGGTACTCCTCGGCGAGGAGTCCGACCGAGGACGCCTTGATCCTGAGCGGGAGGTCCTTCGACACGACCGTGACGTCGTACCCCTCGGCCTGCAGGTTGCGGGCGACCGCGAGGATGCGGGAGTCGTTGTCCCCCAGGCGGTAGCCGCTGGGCAGCACGCTGGGGTCCGAGTGGTTGAGCTCGACACGGACGGTCCCGCCGAGGTCCCCGATCGGGATGGGGGCGTCGAGGCGACCGTGCCGGACCCGGAACTCGTCGAGCAGGCGCAGCGCCTGCCGGGCGAAGTAGCCGAGCTCGGGATGGTGCCGCTTGGCCTCCAGCTCCGTGACCACGACGATGGGGAGCACGACTTCGTGCTCGTCGAAGCGGTTCAGGGCGTTCGGGTCGGCCAGCAGAACGCTGGTGTCGAGAACATAGGTGCGCCGGTCTGGCATACGGCGCTTTGTGCTGGTCACCACGGAAGGACGTACCCCCTCGGATGAGGTCGGGGAGCGACGGAGTGGAGCTGGACCGGTCGTCGGCCGCGATGCGCGGGCCGGGGACCGGCCCTCCACTGCTTCTTCCGTGCTGGAACCGCACGGTCGAGCTGGTGCAAAGGGCCTCCCGGGCGGACGGCCCCGTGCCGTCCGCTGAGATCCGACACCCGTGGTTCGGGCATCGACCTGCTTGGGTTATGCCCTCGAACACGCGCCGCCATGCCACGGCCGATGACGGCGCTCCGGTGAACTCCGTGTTACTTCCGTCCCGAGCGGGGCAGATGTTGCCCCCTTCGAGGGGTTTGGCGGGTCAACCGCCGTAGCGGCGGTGGCGGGCGGCGTAGTCGCGCAGGGCCCGCAGGAAGTCGACCTTGCGGAAGGCCGGCCAGAAGACCTCACAGAAGTAGTACTCCGCGTGGGCCGTCTGCCACAGCATGAAACCGGACAGCCGCTGCTCACCGCTGGTGCGGATGACGAGGTCGGGGTCGGGCTGGGCGCCGGTGTAGAGGTGACGGCTGATGGCGTCGACGGTGACGGACTCGGCGAGGTCCTCCATCGAGCTGCGCCTGTCGGCGGCGTCGAGGATCATCGAGCGCACCGCGTCGACGATCTCCTGACGGCCGCCGTAGCCGATGGCCACGTTCACCAGTATTCCGTCGATGTGCGCGGTGGACTCCTCGGCCTCCTTCAGCGCCGTCTGCATCGGGGACGGCAGCAGGTCGGGCGTGCCGACGTGGTGCACCCGCCAGCGGCCGTCGGCCGCCAGGGTCCGGACGACGTCCTCGATGATCCCGAGCAGCGGGCCGAGTTCGTCCTGGGGCCGGTCGAAGTTGTCCGTCGACAGCAGCCAGAGGGTGACGACCTCGACGTCCGTCTCGGAGCACCAGCCGAGGAACTCCTCGATCTTCTCGGCGCCCGCCCGGTGACCGTGGACCGTGGTCGAACCCGCGGCCTTCGCCCAGCGCCGGTTGCCGTCCATGATGACGCCGATGTGCTTGGGCACCTGAGCGTGGTCCAGGTGGCCTTCCACCCGGCGTGCGTACAGCCTGACCAGCAGGCCGCGCAGCTTGTCGCGCAGGTTCACGTGATTGTCAGCCCCTCCGTACGGATCGGACAGGCGCGGCTTCGACCGGCTCTGGCGCGGCCGAGGGCGATCCCTGTCCGTATGGCGGTCCGGGGGCTCCGTATGGCGTTCCCCAGGGGCGAAGCCTACCCCTGCGGGCCTGTGCGCCGGATCGGGGCGGCGGGGGCAGCGGGGGTCGTTCGCGCGCAGGGGCCGTGAAGCGGGCCGTGCGGCGGGGCGGCGGGGCGGGCGCGCGGTCGGGGAGTCGGGGGTGCGCGGAGGGGGGCGGCGGGGGTGCGCGGACGGAGGCCGGCGGGGGCTCACGGGGTCAGGGATGCAAAGGCGTGCGCAAGGGGTTCGGGCGACGTCCGGGACCTGTCCGGGTACAAAAAACGGGCCGGTCCGTGGGGGGGGAGACGGACCGGCCCGAGGGGGGGTTTCCACCCTAACCCTTCGTGAGTGATGCTGCGCGCATCGGCGTGCCACAACTACTCTCCGCAGTCGTGTGGCAACGCGGCGGTGGTCACCCTTGACTCGGATTCAATTGGACGCATGTCCCGTTCACAACGGAATCTCAGGCGATCTACCAGAGATAGGGATGGAATCTGAGGGTTTGCCACACCTTGACCCTCAGTCGGCGGTTGAGCCCGGCATCCCCCCTCCGGGTGAACCGGAGTGCGAACGCCCACTTGACGGTGCGCCGACCTCCGACGGTGGGGCATGGCACCGCGCAGCCCCCTCCACCGCGCGGTGCCGCCCGCGCAGCTTTGCTGACGCGAATTACCTTGGTCCGAACCTACGTGACGGCTCACCGCCGGCGCGAGCCTTGGGGATAACGATGCGGAAACCCTGCGCGCAGCTCGGCGAAATGCCTCGAATGCCGGAGAACCGAGGTGTGGCGAAAGGCGGGCTGTGGGCCCTTTGCTGACGCATTGTCTGATTCAAGCGGCTTGCGGAGAGGCGCGGCGGGCGCTCGTCCGCCGTGCGGAGAGGACTTGGGCGGCGCTTGACCGCCGTGCGCGGAGGACTTGGGCGGCGCTCGTCCGCCGTGCGTAGGAGGCTCGGGGGCGCTCGACCGTCCTGCGCGGAGGACTTGGGCGGCGCTCGTCCGCCCTGCGCAGGAGGGTCGAGGGCGCTCGTCCGCCGTGCGGAGAGGGTTTGGGCGCGCTCGTCAGTCGGCGGTCGCCGCCCGGCGGGCTTCGATCAGGTGGCGGGAGCTGTGCGCGACGAAGCAGCCCTCTGACTCGATCCGGTCGTGCAGCGAACGGAGTTGGGCCTCGTACGCCTCGACGGTGAAGCCGGGCACCATCCAGATCACCTTGCGCAGGAAGTGCACGACGGCCGCGATGTCGTGGAACTCCATGCGGAGCCGTTCGGCACGCAGGTCCACGATCTCCAGTCCGGCCGCCTCCGCCTCCGCGCGCTCACGGTCGGGGTGGCGGGCACCGTGCTGCCCGCCCGGCAGGGGACCGAGGAAGTGCTCGACCAGCTCGAAGGCGCTGCCGGGGCCCACGTGCTGGGCGAAGTAGGTGCCGCCGGGCCGCAGCACCCGGACGATCTCCCGCCAGTGGGGCCGCACGGGATGACGGCTGACCACGAGGTCGAAGGCGCCGTCCGCGAACGGCAGCGCGGCGTCCTCGGGCGACGCGACGACCGCGACCCCGCGCGGGCGCAGCAGGGCGGTGGCCTTGGCCACGTTGGGCGGCCAGCCCTCGGTGGCGACGGTGAGGAGGGGTGGCGCGTGCGGAAGCCCGCGCTCGGTGGCGGGGGCAGGCAGGGGCGTGGGCGGGAGCCCGAGCTCGGTGGCGGGGGCGCGCGGGGTCGTCTGCGGGAGCCTGCCGAGGGCGAAGTCCAGGACCTCCCCTCCCCCGGTCTGGATGTCGAGCACGGCATCCGCGCCGGTCAGCCGCTCGGCCATCGACACCGCGTATCCCCATGAGGGCCGCGCCTCGGTGGCCCGCCCCTCGAACCACGAGAAGTCCCACCCCTCGGTGGGCACGGCGGCGCCCTCGGCCACGAGGTCCTCGAAGGTGCGGGAGGCCGGGGGCGCGGCGTGGCCGGGTGCCGCTTGGGCAGCGCGGCCGGGTGTCCGGTGCGCGGCGTGGCCGGGTGTTCGGTCGGACGGCTCGTGGGTCGCGTGGTCGGGTGTTCGGTCGGACGGCTCGTGGGTCGCGTGGTCGGATGCCATGCGTGTGATCGTCCCAGGGCGGTGTCAGTGGCCGCTGCTAGTTTTCGGAGCATGACGCGACCCGATACGACCGGCACCCCCGACCCCGCGCCGACCCCTGCTCCCACCCCTTCGGCAGTGTCTGCCAGGCCGTACACGGGCGGCGAGAAGGAGATTCTGCTCGACGGCCTCGACCGCCACCGGGACGTGGTGCTGTGGAAGCTGGAGGGGCTGGACGACGAGGCGCTCCGGCGCCCGATGACGCCGTCCGGAACGAGCCTGCTCGGCCTGGTCAAGCACCTGGCGTCCGTCGAGTACGGCTGGTTCGTCGAGAGCTTCGGCGGCGAGGTCGAGCCCTTCTGGTTCGACCCGACGAGCGACGAGGACATGCGCGCGGACCAGGGCGAGACGACCGCGCAGATCGTCGAGTTCTACGGCCGTGCGCGGGCCGCCGCCGACGCCTTCATCGCCTCCCGGTTCCTGGACGACCTGGGCCGTCCCACCTGGCGGGAACACCCCGTGTCCCTGCGCTGGGTCCTGGTCCACATGATCGAGGAGACGGCGAGACACGCGGGCCACATGGACATCCTGCGGGAACTGGCGGACGGGGCGGTGGGAGACCGACGGGCGGAGTGAGGGCTGCCGGGGGCGCGGTCAGGGAGCGTGCGGGGGCGGGGGTGTCGGCTCCTGCGTGGGTGGGGGCGTCGGGTCGTGTGTGGGTGGGGACGTCGGCAGAACGAGCATGAGGTGGTCGTCCTCGCCGTGCCGCACGGTGCAGGAGCGCTGGAAGCCGAGTTTCTCCAGGAGTCGTACGGAGGCCGTGTTGCCGGCGAAGGGGTCGGCGTACAGCGGCCGGTTGACCTCCTCGCCCAGGAACAGGCCGAGGGCCTCGGCACCGATGCCGCGCCCCCAGTAGGCGCGCCCGAGCCAGTACCCGACGAAACGGCGAGGGCTGTCCGCCCCTTTCCCCCGCTCGCTCCCCGGCTCGGTCTCCCACCAGGCGACGATGTGCCCGGCGGGTTCGTCGTTCACGGTGACCGTGCGGACGAGGCAGGTGTCGTCACCGAGGATCACGGACTTCCAGTGGGTGAGGAAGGCGTCACGGGGCCGTGGGTCGAACCTGGACCGCCGGACGGCCTCCTCGTCGTGCTCGAAGACGAGCAAGGCTTCGAGGTCGGCGTGGGTCACGCCGCGCAGCCGTACGCGCTCCGGGTGGTCGGTCATGTCACGGCACCAGCGGCCGGACCTGCTCGGCCGCGAAGCGCACGAACCCCTCGGGGTCCGGTTCGTCGCCGGTCGGCTGGAGGATGACGGTGTCGGCACCGGCCTCCGCGAGCCGCTGCACCGCCTTCGCCACGGCAGCCGCGTCCCCGGCGACGCCGAGGTCGGGGACGGCACCGACTCCCTCGGCCACGAGCTCGGCGCGCAGCCGGGCGGCGGCATCCGGGCCGGTGGCCGCGAGGAGATAGACGACCACCCGGTGCGGTTCGCCGGTCCGGCCGGCCGCGGCGCGCCCCGCGTCGATCAGCCGGCGCGCCTCGCGCAGAGCGTCGGGCGTGGTGGAGGAGGTCAGCACGGTCCCGTCGGCGGCCTCGCCGGACAGCCGCAGCGAGCGCGGCCCGGTGGCACCGGCCAGCACCTCGACGGGACC
This sequence comes from Streptomyces sp. NPDC043878, assembly GCF_056435735.1. Classification (NCBI taxonomy): domain Bacteria; kingdom Bacillati; phylum Actinomycetota; class Actinomycetes; order Kitasatosporales; family Streptomycetaceae; genus Streptomyces; species Streptomyces sp. NPDC043878. The sequence goes on along the minus strand of NZ_JBWKDW010000012.1, from coordinate 67,887 downwards.
CGCGGGCGGCCAGTCGAGGGCGACATCGTCCAGCTTCACGTACCGCCCGTCGGTGGTGACGCGCGCTCCGCCCAACAGGCCGCGCAGCGCGTCGAGATGCTCCCGCAGCAGAGTCAGCGGCGACTCGACGCGCGCCCCGACCTGCCCCATCCAGTCCTGCACCCCGTGCCCGACGGCGAGCACGGCACGCCCGGGAAACATACGGTGCAGCGAGGCGGCCTCCATCGCGGTCACGGCGACGTTCCGCAACGGCACGGGCAACAAACCGACCCCGACCCGCACCCGCTCACTCCACGCGAGCGCGGCGGCCGCGGTGGACACCCCACCCTCCCGAAAACAGTCCTCCCACAGCCACAGCTCCCCCAGCCCACTCTCATCAGCAAGCCGAACGACGTCACGCAACCGCTCGGGAGGAAGTTGAGGCCGGAACACGGCACCGAGTGCAGTCATGGGGTCTTCCTACCCCGCCGTGAGGTGTCAGCCAACCGTTTGTCGAGCCCCGGCGTCGCGCCGTGCGAATGGATCGTCGAAGCTGACGGTGTGGGCAATCCGGCGCAGGATGGCCCGGTACTGCTCGCGGTGGGCCACAGCGGTCGTGCTCAGGGTGAGAAGGGCCAGGCTGGTGCCGTCCGGGTGCGGAAGATGCGCGAAGACCTGAAGCAATCGGTCCTGCGGGAGTCCTGATTCGGCAGTGGGAAAGCGAACGGTCTCACTGAACGCCGCCGGACCGCACGGCACTTCCGTGTATTCGACATGGGCGTGTCCTTCCGCCCCCGCAACAGCCCGGGCGGCGGTGACTCCCCTCGGCGACCAGGCCGTTCCAAGCCAGGTGATGGAGAACAGGGAGGAAAGTGCGCCCGCGCCTCGGTCACCACCGCCCGAGTCATCGCGGTGCAGCCCCAAGGAGAGATGCACCGTGCCCTCGCAGTACACGCCGTGGAGCATGCGTCGGACATGGGCCAGAGTCTCGACGAACCGCTGCCGGGACACTTCATCGGGGGCGGCGAGGAGTACGGGAGCCACGACTTCCCGAAGCGGATCCGCATCGGTCGAGTACAGCGTCGAGGCAAGGGCTTCGAGGGGCAGGGACACGAAGCCGACGGGAGTGGCGAACCAGATTCCCTCTCCAGGCTCCGAGGCACTCGAGTGAACGGTGACGTTCGAGGCGGGTGACGTCATGGCCTGTTCGCCCTATCCCTGCACGCGGGATGGTGAAACGTCCGGAAGATGGAGGGCACCGGCGCAACGTGCGCGAGCGATGTCCGCGGCATCGGCACCCCAACTCTCCGGCTCACAGCGGCTGTCGAACACCGGGCGCTGATAGAGCAGGTGGAGCCGCTTGGGCGCCCTGCCACCTCGGCCGGGAGCGGCGATGACCGCGAGGAAACGCGGGTCCCCCGCGAACCAGAGAGGTTCGATCTGCGCCCGGCGCCCGGGCTTGGTCCGGGGCCCGTCCAGACGCCTCAGCCACCAGTAGGAGCGCTGGTGCTTGATGAACACCAACGGGACTTTCCTGTCACGGTCGGCCGGATCCCGAAACTCGAACCAGATTCCGTCGTCCCGGGCACCGGGGTACTTGCCGAGGCCGCTGGGCACCTTCTCGATCAGTTCCCACGGATACTCCCGCAGAATCCGGCGCATGCGGAAAGCCCAGCGAAAGTAGGCGAACTGGACGATAAATCGGTAGAGGGAGTAGAGAATGAAGGGCAGAAAGACGATAACGAAAACTTGTGATGTGTATACCACCATGACATAGAAAACACCCGGGTATGCCACGGTCCATCCGAGCTGCCCCAGAACATTCATCGCCATGTGACGCGCCCAGGCAGAGCGGGTGGGTTGGTGCTCCCAGGCCGTGCGATCAGAGGGATTCATACCAGCTGCTCTCTTATTCGGGGAAGTTCAGGAGACTCGCTGCTACTGGAACATGCGCCGGACCAGGTCAGCGGTCTCGGCGACGTCGATCGGTCCCAGGAAGGCGCCGTCGACCGATGTGGCGACTTGGCCGACCGTGTCGTTGTCCAAGGAGTCAACGAGACTGCTCGACAGCCCGTACGTCGCGGAGGCCAGACCCGCCCAAGGCGCTGCGGCTTCAGCAGCCTTGACTGTCGGTTCCGAGCGAGGCGCTTTGAGTACGACCCACTCCGTGAACGGGTTCTTGAGCTCCGCGAAGTCTTTTGCTGCCGCCACGGTCTTGCCTCCACTCGCAGCGAGCCTCTCACTCAACGTCAGAGCCTCGCCCGTCTCACCGACAAGGCGGAATGCCGCCGGAGCTCCCTTGACGGCAGCGCCGAGACCCGGCAGGGCGCCCAGGCTGTCCGCTGTCAGACCGATCGCGTTGCTCCAGAAGTCGGCATCAAACTCACCCTTGGTGAACCCGTCCTTGAGGGACTCCCACACCTCAGGCTGCATCATCAGCCTCGACGCCACCGCTCCCGCGCTCATTGCCGCCGCCGCGAGCAGCAACACTGCCGCGGCGGTCCCGCCCGAGAGCACGAACAATGCGATCACGCCAAGGACGGCAGCCGTCCAACTCAGGATGTCCGGCAAATTCTCGGTGATCCAGTCGAGCGCGTTGTCGAAGAAGCCGGGCTCATGCGGTGCCAGCTTGGCCGTGGCGGCCCGAATCCTTTGCGCCCGGTACTGCGCCTTCTCCTCATGCTCCTCGGCCAGCCTCTTCGCCTTGCCGATGACTTTGTCGAGCTGTGCCTGGGCTTCATCGACGCTCGCGTTCGCGTGTGTCAGTGCCTTCTGGGCGTCGTCATGGGGGCCGCTCTTCCTGTCCGAGCCGGCGTCGGTCTTCGCTTTGCTCGCGCGTCCCTTGGCCGCGTCGACGACGGCTTGCGCGTCCTTCGCGTCGGATTCGAGCTTCCTGGCGCGGCGCTGGAAGTCGTCGAGTTCGCCCTTCCAGCGGTCGAGTTGACGTGCCGCCTTGCGGAGAGAATGCGCGGCGTTCTTCAGATTCAGAGGGAGCGGACCACCGTCCAACTGCTCCCGGAAGGCGACAGCCGCGTCGCCCTTCCAGTAGCTGCCGTCGAGCAGCTTGGTGACGAGGCCGTGCGCCTCTTCCAGGGTCTTGGCGCAGTTCGCGAGCTTCTTGTACAGGTCGCTGACCGTGTCGACGCTGCCCGGCGTGGGGTTGAACCCCAGATGGGGATAGCTCGGGTTCGGAATGGACGGGGATGACTTCAGCCCTTGGGGCAGGTTGCTGTTACGAACTGCGCCGGAATCAGGGAAGGAGGAGGGCTCCAAGCCCGAAGTGACCGTCACTTCGTACCGCCGCCCTGGCCGTCGCCGGCCTTCCTCAGCGCTTCCTCCAGCGCCTTGTCCACCTCGGCGTAGCTGTCCTTGCTCTTCCCGATGATCTCGGCGAGCCCCTCGGTCTGTTCGCCGATCTGCTCGGTGCCGTACTTCCAGTCCTCCTGGAAGTCCTCGCACGCGGAGTTCAGATCATCCGTGCCGAGCCCGGTGACGGTCGCGTCGGCGAGCGCCCTGCGCAACCCCTTCAGGGATTCGCTCGACTTGTTCAGCAACTTCATGAAGTGCTTGAGCTCATCCCCGTCGACGGCCAGTCGATCAGCCATACACCAGTCCCCTCTCACCCTGCACCCAGGCATGAGTAGGGGACTTTAGCCGTTTCGGCTTTGCTGTCGTGACGATGCGCGCCCCCTTCATGGGAGCGGATCTCCGGCACGGCGACAGCATGCGTGGCACCGAAAGGGTTATCAGGGAGGACAACGCCATGGCTACCGGCACCGGCTCAGGACATCTTCCAGGCGGCCGCAGCACTGAACGGGGAGAAGCGGGCGCCGGAGAAGCGCAGGTAATTCACTCCGTAGGGTGGCGGGGAAACCGGCGCTGCGACCCGGTCGCCGTGACGTCCGCGACGGTCATGTCCCGGACATCGCCCATCGCCACCGGCTTCGGATGCGGCCTCGGACCGGTCGGTCAGGCTGACCGGTGGGTGCGTTCGCCGGGCCGGTGCTCGCGTATCCGCGGCACCGGCCCCACAACCCGGTCAGTGGTTGATGGCCTGGATCTCCTGTACGACGACATCCTGCGTGGCACCGAAGGAGCCGTCGGGCAGGTCGCCGCCCGCGCCGCCGCTGCCGGTCCAGTCGATCTTCCAGGTGACCGTCGCCCTGAGCGGATACGTGCCCTTGCCCGAGGAACGCAGGTACTTGACGCCGCAGGCCGGGGTCTCGTCGGCCTTGCCCTTGGCGTACGGCTCGCCGATGCGACCGTTGTCGATACGGCAGACCCCGGACGCCGGATACGTCACGGCGTCCCCGGTACCAGGCTCGATCTTCAGCGAGACCGGCTCCGCGGTCGCCGTCGCCTCGATACCGATCGCCGGAACCGACGCCGTGACGGAGACCGGCTTGAACTGGGCGCCGTCCAGCCAGGCCCACGTCGGGAGGTTCACCTTGGTCGCGGCTGCGGGCGCCAGCGTCACCTTGGTGCCCGGGACGCGGATCTCGGCGTAGGCGAGTTCGGCCAGGACCTTCGGAGTCACGGCGTTCGCTATGCCGGCCGGCGGGGGGTCGCCCTTGTCCACCCAGAAATAGTCCGCGGTGCAGGCGTCCCAACCCGGCGGAAAGTCCTTGTTGACGTACGGACCCCACCAGAAGCCCTTACCGGTCTTGTCCTTGTTGAAGTCCTTGTCGGGCTCGTCCTTGTTGACGTACTTCTTCCGCTGCTCGGCGTCCCATTCGTAACCCGTCGAATCGGCCGCCCAGATCGGCTCCAGATACTTCTGCAACCCCTCAGGCGTGTATTTCGGCGCATACCAGCACGCCGGCGGCGTCCACGACGTGGTCGACGACAACGCCCCCGTCGAGTTGCCACTGCCGTTCTTCGAACGATCGAACACGACACCGCCGACGGTCACGGAGACGGTGCCGTCGTCGCCGGCCTTGGCGCTCTGGCCGTCCGTGCCTCCGCCGAACCCTTTTTCAGCGTGGGCAGTGCCGGCAGCCGTGAGAATGAGCACCGTCAGTCCCGAAAGGAGGACCAGATGGTTTCGCCGCATCAAGGCTGGCACTTTGCACTTCCCCTCTGTGAGTCCAGGCGCTCGGTCACCCAGACGCCCTTCTTGTTCTTACGCAGAGTGCTGGCGTAAATGACGTAGCTGTCCTTCGTCACCGGCGTGACATCCGTCTTGCCGGTTTTCAGGAACTTGTTGAAGGACTTGCTCTGATCCTCGCAGTACACAAGGGCGGCCGTGCCGTTGTCCCTGACCGTCAGGTTTTCCTGGTAATAACGAGTCAGACCGGTAGTGCGCGCCTTGTGGTCGACGAACTCCTGGATGTACGCCTGGCTACCGGCGGCCGCAGTCCCCTCGGAATAGAACCGGTAAGCCGCATGAAGCGGGTCCTGCTCCGCGATCGCCATGTCCACCGCCTTGATGCGTTGTTCAGCATCGTTCAGGACGGCATCCTTTGCCGAGTCGCCCGTCTTCCGCCACTCGAACTTGTAGGTGACGTCAGACGGCAGCTCGATCTTCGGGCGGGTGGCGGTCGTGGAGGCCGAAGCCGTCGGCGTCGCAGACTCCGCGCCCGCCGTTTCGGCTCCCGCGATCTTGTCGTTGCTCTTGTCCTTGGAGTCGTGGTCGCTACCGCACGCGGACAGCGACAGGGCCGCAGCGGCGGTCAGCGCGATCGCTGCGAGGAGGGTGGGGCGGCGGGTCACGGTCAACTCCCGGTCGGCGAGGCTTCTCTTGAGCGAACCAACGCTATCCAGAGGCACGGGACGACACCAGGGTGACTCGGGTCGACCTAGGGGTGTATGGGACCAAATCGACCATTCGAGGCCCCGCTTGACCCGTAACAGTTCCGTAACTGGACGCCGCCTTCATCGCATGGTGCGCTGAGCAGACGGTTCCACTTATGAACAAGCAAAGGAGGTGTCCAGCCGAGAGCCTCAGGGCTGGCACGTCTTGTCCCCCCTGTGCGACACGATGTAGGTGGTCCGCCAGACGCCCTCGGTGCCCTTGGCCAGACTTGAGTGGTAGAGCACGTAGGCCTTCGAGGTCGTCGGCGTATTGTCGACCTTTTTGGTCTTCCCGTCCCTGATGAAGGACTTGCTCTCGTCGGAGCAGTAGGTGACGTACGCCTTTCCGCTTCCGGAGAGCGTCACCTTGAAATCGAAGTACCGGGTCAACCCGACCCACGTGTCACCGTCTTTGATGTACCGCTGGGCGTATTCGATCGACGACTCCAGGGCTTTGCCCGTGTTGTAGAAACCGAGCGCCTTGGTGTCCGTGCTGCCCTTCAGGATCGCCTCATCCACGGAGTTCACGCTTCGCGTGCTGTCCGCGAGTGCCGAGTCCTTCGCCGTGTCCCCTGTCTTCCGGTACTCGAAGACGTTCTTGGCGTCGGACGGGAGAGTGATCTCCGGGCGGCCGGCTGAGGCGGGAGCGGAGTCGCTCGGGCTCGTACTCGGGGAAGCAGACGTCTCGCTCGCCGACGCGGCTGCCGCACTCTTGTCGTCGGGATCGCCGGCGCCCCCGCACGCCGACAGTGACACGGCCGCCGTCGTGGTCAGGGCGATTGTTGCGAGAAGGGTGGGGCGGCGGCGGGGCACGGGCAACTCCCGGACGTGGGGGGCGGGGCTTGGGCGACGTCACGTTAGTCAGGGGGCGTGGCCGCATCAATTCGGCCCGCCCGCACCCGCTACGTTCGGTTCGTGCGGGCGGCGTTACGGGAGGGATGGGTATGAGGCGGCGGTGGCGGGACGGGTGGGGGAGTCTGGTCGTGCGGGGGGAGGAAGCCGACATTTCCGTGCCGTTGGAGATCGCGAGTTCCTACCGGGCCCGCACCAAGGGGCTGTTGGGGCGCGATCATCTCGACGGGGCGATGCTGCTCTCCCCCGCCGGCAGCGTGCACACCTTCCGTATGCGGATGCCCATCGACGTCGCCTACCTCGATCGTCACCTCGATGTCATCGCCGTGCGCACCATGAAGCCGGGTCGCCTCGGGCTGCCCCGTCTGCGGTCCCGCCATGTGCTGGAGGCGGAGGCGGGGGCGATGGACGGGTGGGGAGTGCGGGCCGGGGTGCGGGTGGACATCGTCGTGGAGTAGGGGCCGCCCCCGGTCGGCTCAGTTGTCCGAGCGGGGGAAGGACACCTCCACCCTTCGGTTCTTCTTACGGCCCTCTTCCGTCGCGTTGGACGAGATCGGGTACTGCTCGCCGTATCCGCGCACCTCGAACGTGACGCCGGAGTCGTTCAGTTCCTGGTCCAGGACGTCCTGTACGGCGTTGGCGCGCTGCTTGGACAGTACGTCGCCGTGGGCCGAGGAGCCGAGGTCGTCCGTGAAGCCGAAGACCCGGATCTGCGTCGCGTGCTGGTTCTTGATCTCGTCGGCGATGCCCCCGATGCGGGCCCTTGCCTCCGAGCCGAGCTTGGCGCTGTCCTTGCCGAACAGCACCTCCGCCTGGAGGGCGAACTTCACGTCCGCGTTGGTGTCCTCCCGGCGTTCGTCGCCGGTCTGGTCCTCCACGACCTGCTTGATGTCGAGGACCTTGGCGGCCGCCAGGGTGGCTCCTTCGGGGAGCTTCAGGTCGGGGTCGTTCGCGTCGACCTGCACGGGGGCGGCGGCGGTGGGTTGGGTGCCCGGGGGGACGCTCGGGGTGTCGTCGGCACCGGCCGGTACGGCGCCGACCAGTTGGGCGGCGACCAGGGCCGAGGTCGCCGCGAGCGCCAGGGTGAGGCGAGGGGCGGCGGCCCGGGGAGAGGTGCGGGTCATGGTCCGCCTCACCCCGAGATCTGGATGGTGGCGGAGGCGAACGTCGGAAGCTGGAAGCTGACTTCGCTGGTGTCGGTGGGCGGGGAGGGGAACTGCATGAAGACGGTCACGCTGTCGCCCGCCCTGATCGTGGAGAAGCCTGTCGTCGTCAGCGGGCGGCCGTCCGTGTCGCGCAGCACGTAGTAGCGCTTCTTGCCCTTCGAGTCGACGAGCGTGGCTCCGCCGAGCGACCTGCCGTTCCTGATGATCTCGGTCTCGTTGCCGCTCAGGGCGGCTGGTACCACCGCGCTCTGGGCGCCGTCGTTCTTCAGGTTGCCGTTCACGGTGACGAAGCCACCGGAGTCCCGTTGGGCGGACGTGATCTGAAGAAGCAGTCCGCCCGAGCCCTTCAACTCGGCCAGGGGTTCGTCCGACTGGCCTTCCTGGGCGCTCGGACCGGACCCGGACCCGCTTCCCTTGGACGCGGAGGCAGTCGTTTCCGGCTTTTTGTCGTCGCCGGCGCCACCACCGCCGCAGCCGGTCACACCGAGGGCCAGACCGGCCGCCACAGCCAGCGCGACCATCCCCCTGCGGGCCTCCGCCGTGCACCGGATGCTCATCGCTCCGCCTCCTTCATCACTCGTCTTTCGCACGTCAGTCGGCCAGATGGACGTCGAAGAGGTCCTCGGGCTTCGGAAGATCGGTGAGATCGTCCGGCTTCAGGATCCACTCCCCGCCGCCCTTGCAGGTGAGCGTCGGCAGTGTGTTCCCGTCCGAGCCGTCCGCGGGCGGCTCGAACGAACAGCGCGGCTCGATCACGGCGGTGGCGGTGGCCTTGGAGTAGGTGCCCTCGGTGCCGGGCACGATCGAGTCGCCGACGGACTTGTTCGCCTTGACGTCGACCGTGTAGCCCGGTGGCAGCCCGTACTTGGGCACGCACTGCGCGGTGGCCTCGTTCTGAGCGGCCAGCTGCGCCGCCCGCGCGCATCCGTCGAACGGCACTCCGCCGCCGTCGAAGATGGCCTGCCAGGCGGTCGGGTCGGCGATCTTGTCGACCCACTCGTCCCAGAGCGCGTCCCGTGTGTCGAGGGCCGCCGCGAGCGCCGCCGCGTCGGCCGCCGTCTGCGCACCGTTCCGGTTGGCCGCGGCCTGGCCGACGGCCAGGTAGGCGAACGCGAGAAAGAGCAGGCCCGCCACCACCATGATGTAGATGGGGAAAGCCTGCCCTGCGTCGCCGGGCCGGTGGAGACGTGTCAGCCGGTCACCTTGGCGATCTGTGCGGTGATCGCGTCGTAGATCGTCTGCCCGATGCTCGTGCCCGTGATCGCCAGCACGATCGCCACCACCACCGCGATGATGCCCAGGTACTCCACCGCGGTCTGGCCCCTGTCGTCGCGGGCGGCCCGGGTCTGAAGGTACGCGACTGTGGTGTTGATCCAGTTGCTCATGGTGTTCCCCTCCGGGTGGCCGGCAAGTCTCTGTGGTGCCCCCCGCACCGTACGCCGAGGGGCCTGGTGCGGAGGAGGGCCTCAGGGCCCAATTCAGGGCCCGATCACGGTTCACAGCACACCCCGTGGCGCGTTGGAGGCCGTGCCCAGCCACTTGGCGACCGACTCGGTGCGGCTCGTACTCCCCAGCTTCGCGAAAATTCGGTTGATGTGGTTCTTGACCGTCTTCTCGCTGATGAAACAGATGGCGGCGATCTGCTGGTTGGTCATCCCCGACGCGATGTGGTCCATGATCTCCGCCTCCCTCGTGCTGAGTTGGAACAGCGACCTGTCGGGAGCGGCCGGACGGCCGCTCCTCCACCCTGGAGAAGACTGTCCCATATCCGGTTGCACTCGTGAAAGGGTTTCTGGCGAAGTGGGTGGACTTGGTATCTGGGAAAGGGTGGTGCGCGTCGACGTCTCGTGCCCGACCAATTGCTCTTGCGAAGTGCTGGTCCGGCGGAGTTGGGCCAGCAGGGCGTCCGCCGCAGTGGGTGTGAAGTGGGCTCGGCCCTGTCGGACGTCCTGCACAGCGGTCGCCAGCTGTTCGGCGGTGAACTCTCCGTGCACCAGGTATCCGCCCGCCCCTCCGCGCAGGGCCTTCTCGACGGTCTCCGGCTCGCCGCTGTACGTCAGCATGACGACGGCGGCGATCCGTACGAGGTGCGGGAGGGCCGCGAGGCCGTCCACGCCCGGCATGCGGACGTCCAGGAGGATCACGTCGGGGCGGTGTCGCCGGGCCGCCTCACAGGCCGCGCGGCCGTCGGCGGCCTCCGCCACGACCGTCGTGTCCGGCCGGCCGGACAGAAGCGCCGTGAGGCCCGCACGGACCACCGGGTTGTCGTCGGCCACCAGGACACGTACCGGACCGGCGGGAGCCGCCGTGGGGAAGGGCTCGGACGAGGGCCGGGGTGGGTGTGGGGGGTGGTGCTGCATGGGGCGGCCTCCTCTCGGGTCGTGCGACGAAACCCTTGTGACGGTTACAGGTTCATGGATACGACGCCGTCGTCGTCAGGGACTTCAGAGGTACGTCCAGGCGAATTTCCGTCCCCTGGGGATGGGCTCCCCGGCCGATGCGGATGCGGGCGCCCACCGACGCGGCCCGTTCGACTATGCCGACCAGGCCGAAGTGACCTGTCCTGCGCAGGTGTTCGAGGCTGGTGTCGGCCGGCAGGCCGCAGCCGTCGTCGTACACGCTGATGCTGAGCAGCTCGCCGTGGACGCCCGCGCTGACGTCGACGCGGGTGGCGTGCGCGTGGCGGTGGGCGTTCTCCAGGGCCTCGGTGGTGATCGTGAGGAGCTGGCGGGCGACCGCGGGAGGCACCGGGGGCGCGTCGCCCCCGCCTGTGGGGGTGTAGGTGGTCGGCAGACCGGTCCGGGTGCCGAAGTCGGCCGTTCGGGAGGCCAGTTCGCCCAGTACGTCTGTCGCCTGGGCCCGGTCCGGCTCGCGGCGCAGGTCGGTGAGGAGTTCACGGGACTCCGCGGCGGCCCGGCGGGCGGCCCGGGCCACCAGTTCGGCCTGCCGTCTCACCACCGCCGGATCGAGGCCGGCCGCGTCCGTGGAGGCGGCCAGTCCGTCCGCGGCCATGGCGACCCCGTGCAGGGTCTTCGCCACCGAGTCGTGCATCTCGCGGGCCAGACGCGCCCGTTCGGCGGCGACGGCCTCCGTGGCCGCCAGACGTGCCTGTACGGCCGTCAGTGCCTGCGTCGCCGCGCCGAAGCGGAGCACCAGGTTGCGCGACGTCGAGCCGATGGCGCCCGTGATGACGCAGATGCCCGGCAGCAACAGGAGCTCGGCGAGGCCGGTGTGCGGGTCCTGGAGGGTCGCGCGGACGAGCAGGAGGACCAGCGACTGGAGGGAGGCGAAGACGGCGGCGCCTCGCCAGCCGTAGACGATGCCGGCGAGCAGCGGGGTGCAGACGCTGACGTAGGCGAGGGTGGTGTCGGGGCCCGCCGAGACGAGGAGCAGGGAGCCGAACAGGGTGTCCACGGCCAGGAGGGTGGGGTGGCGCAGGAGGAGGGGTCCGAAGCGCTCCCAGTCCCTGAAGAGGGCGTAGGACGCCATGAAGGTGACGATCACCGCCGCGCTGACCAGGCGCGTGCCGAGGCCGGGGGCGGCGTTGAGGAGGGCGGCCGGGGCGGCTACGGCGATCATCGCCAGGCGGAAGCCGAAGACCTGGCGGCACATCGCCTGCAGGGCGTTGATCTGGACGGGGACCGGGACCGGGTCCGGGACGGGGGCGGGGTCGCGGGGTGTGGGGGACAGCAGTCGCGGTCGCCTCGGTGGTCTCGGCAGTCGTGTCGTCGTCGGCATGAGCCCTCCCCCGCCCCCTACTTGCCCGTGATGGAGCCGAAGTCGGTTCCGGAGCCGAGGAGGAGTCCCGCGCCGAGCAGGATCATCGTGGCCGGGACCATGAACGTGGTGATCATCAGCGTGGCCTTGGGCACCGCGCGGGCCGCCTTACGGCGGGCGTTCTGCGCGTCGGTGCGGCGCATGTCCTTGGCCAGGGCGACCAGCGTGTCCACGATCGGGGCACCCAGTTCCTCCCCCTGCTGCAACGCCGTCACGAACATCGCGACCTGTTCGGAGTCGTTGCGGCGGCGCAGTTCCGCGAAGGCCTGGCGGCGGCTCATGCCGAGGTCCATCTGGCGCAGGGTGATGCGGAGTTCGTCCGCCCACGGCCCCTCGTACTTCAGGGCGACCCGGTCCAGGGCCTGGCGGAAGCCGAGGCCCGCGCTCACCACCACCGCGAGGACGTCCAGGAAGTCCGGCAGGGTCCGTTCGATGACGTCCTTGCGGATGCGGATCGCCGACCAGATCCCGACCTCCGTCCAGAACGCGCCGAACGCGAACAGCAGCAGCGCCAGCAGGAAGTTGCCCTTGAAGAGGAAGACCAGGCCGCCGACGCCGCCGAGGAAGCCGTAGACCGCCCGGCGGGCCGCGTAGCGGTCGATCGTGAGGCCGCCCGGGTTGCCCGCCAGGTCGATCCTGCGGCGGTAGCGTGCCACCCGCCGGGGGCCCATGAGGCGCAGCACGGCGGGCGCGTACCGCATGCCCATGCGGTCGATCAGCGAGTCGACCGCGCCGGTGCGGGTCGCGCCGACCTCCAGGGCCAGCACCAGGTCACCGGGGAGTTTGGCGTCGGCCCGGTACATGCGGATGCCGGCGAAGACGCCCCACACGCTGAGGCCCATCGCGGTTGCCAGCAGGAGTGCCATCGTCTCGATCCTCCTCGGCTCTCAGACGTCGATGCGGGACAGGCGGCGGATGAGGAGGAAGCCGACCGCGTACAGGGCGAACGCGACGATCACCGCGCCCTGTCCGACCGGGGAGCCCGTCATACGGTCCAGGGCGCCGTCCTTCACGCCGTTCATCAGGAACAACGAGCCGATGCCGAGGGCGGGTACGGCGTACGACGTCATGTTCACCTGCGACAGCTGGGTGCGCACCTCCCGTCGCGTCTCCTTGCGTTCCTCCAGGGTCTCGGTCAGGTTCCGCAGCGCGCTCACCACCTGGCCGCCCGCCCGGGCCGACAGCACGAGGGTCGTCACGAGGACCACCAGCTCGCGCGACGGCAGGCGTTCCGCGAGCTCGCCGAGGGCCTCGTCCATGGACGCGCCGACCGCCAACTGGTTCGCCACCTTGCCCAGTTCCTCGCCGGCGGGCGCCTCCAGTTCCTCCGCGGCCATCCCGATCGCGGTACGCAGCGCCAGTCCCGCGTGGGTGGCGTTGGCCAGGATGCGGGCCAGCTCGGGGAGTTGGTTGATGAAGCGTTCGATGCGTTTCTGGCGCTGCCAGGCGAGGAACTGGAGCGCCGCCCAGATGCCGAGCAGTCCGGCGATCGGCCCGAAGAAGGGCGCCAGGGTCGCCTGGCCGACCAGCCACAGGCCGGCGGTGACGGTGAGCATCGCGGCGAAGAACTCCCCCGGGGTCACGTCGAGTCCGGTGGCGGCCAGCCGCAGTTCGAGTCTGCGGCCGAGGTCCGTGCGGCGCAGCCTGCGGTCCAGGTTGCGGAAGCGGCGGCGGCGTCCGCTGCCGGGCGGGAGCTGGCCGGCGGCCGACAGCCGGTCGACCAGGGCTGCCCGCTGTGCCCTGCCCTTGGCGTAGACGTGGACGCCCACGACGGCGAGGACGCAGGTCAGCAGGGTGACGCCGGTGGTGAGCGTGACGAGGTTGTCGAGTTCCATGGGGCGGTCCTACCTGGCTTCTCGGATGGCGAGCTGGTCCGCGGAGTCGGCCACGCCGAATGCCTGGGGTATGGGCTGGCTCGCCATGTAGAGGCGGTCGGCGCTGCGGCGCGGGAGCGGGTGGTAGCGGAAGGTGCCGTGGATCAGGCCGTCCGCGGCCATCGGCCGGGCTTCGAAGCGGGCGACGCTGACCAGGCGGTACGGCTCGCCGCCGTGGCTGTCGAGCACGGCGACCTCGGTGACACGGCGGGCGCCGTCGGGGAAGCGGGTGAGCTGGATGATGACGTCGACCGCGCTGTTGATCTGGTCGTGCAGTGCCTCGAAGGGGATCCCGACCTCGGACATGGAGGCGAGGGTCTTGAGGCGCATCAGGGCGTCCTCGGCGCTGTTGGCGTGGACGGTGGCGAGCGAGCCGTCGTGGCCGGTGGACATCGCCTGGAGCATGTCCAGCGACTCGCCGCCGCGGACCTCGCCCACCACGATGCGGTCGGGGCGCATCCGCAGCGAGTTGCGGACCAGGTCGCGGATGGTGACCCGGCCCTTGCCCTCCACGTTCGGCGGCCGTGACTCCAGTCGGATCACGTGCCCCTGCTGGAGCTGGAGTTCGGCGGAGTCCTCGATGGTGATGATGCGCTCGTGTTCGGGGATCAGGCCGGAGAGGGCGTTGAGCAGGGTCGTCTTCCCGGTGCCGGTGGCGCCGGAGACGATGATGTTGAACTTGGCCTGCACCAGGCCCGCCAGCAGGTACAGCATCTGCTCGTCGAGCGAGCCGAAGCCGACGAGTTCGCTGAGCGTGAAGGAGCGGGGGAAGCGGCGGATCGTGAGCGTGGCGCCGGTGAGCGACAGCGGCGGGACGATCACGTTGACGCGTTCGCCGGACGGCAGTCGGGCGTCGACCATCGGGTTGGACTCGTCGACCCGGCGGTTGACCGTGGAGACGATCCGCTCGATGGTCTGCATCAGCTGGTCGTGCGAGGGGAAGCGGAGCGGCAACTGCTCGACACGGCCTCCGCGTTCGACGAAGATCGCGTCGGGGCCGTTCACCATGATCTCGGTGATCGACGCGTCTTCGAGCAGCGGTTCCAGGATGCCGAGGCCGAGGGCCTCGTCGACGACCCTGCGGATCAGCTGCGAGCGTTCGGCCGTGGACAGGACCGGGCCCTCGCGGCTGATGATGTGGCCGAGCACCCGCTCCAGGCGGGCCCTGCGTTCGGCCGCCGCCAGCGCGCTCATCTCCGCGAGGTCGATCTCCTCCAGGAGTTTGGCCCGGTAGGAGGCGACCAGGTGGCCGTCCTCGCCCCGGCTGCCGTTCTCCTCCGGGGTGTTGATGCGTGCGCGCAGGCTCATGGTGCGTTCCTCAGTGGTCGAGCGGCATGGTGGCGGTCTTGTGGGCGTCACCGAAGTCCCAGCCGGGCACGATGGACGGTATGGGCAGCGTCGCGGTGACGGTCACCTCGTCGCCGCCGTACGCCGGGCTGCAACTGGTGGTCAGCCAACTGCTGACGGCCTCCTGGCAGCCCTGCTCGGCGCTGAGCTGGAGCGAGGCGCTGCGCGCGCCGGCCCGGGCGGCGGTGCCGGCCTGCTGCGCGGTGTAGGTGATCAGACCGATTTGCACGCCCGCCATGGCGACGAGGACCAGGATCGGGATGAACCCGAGGTATTCGAGGGCGACCTGACCCCGGTCGCGGGCCGCGCGGCGCACGCGGCCGCGACCGTCGTCCCCGCGCCGGCCGCAGACGTCGTCCCGCCTCGGGCGACGACCGTCGTCCCCGCGGCGGTCTACACCACGGGCACCGGCCCCGCGGCGGTCTACGCCACGGGCACCGGCCCCGGCGCTGTCCCGGACGCGCCTTCTCCCGTCGTACGACATCTCAGTCCTTCGCCTCCTCTACGGCGCCCGCGTGGCCCTTGACCTCGAAGGGGAAGCCGATCGAGCCGGGGAAGAGGACGGGGATCTTCAGCGTGACGTCGGCTGTGACATAGCCGCCACCGCCCCCGCACGCCACCGTGCCGCTCCACGCACCCGGCAGATCGGCCAGGCCGGCCTGCTGACATGCGGACTGTCGCGCTCCCGGCTCCGCGGCGGTCCCCGCCCGCACCGCCTCGTCCGCGGCGTGCCCCGCGAGTGTGAAGGTGTATCCCGCGAGGACGAACTGCCACATCAGCACCAGGGTCAGCAGGATCAGCGGGGTCATGCCGAGGAACTCGACGGTGACCTGGCCCCGGTCCCGTCCGTCGGGAGCCGTACGTCTCGCTGTCATCGCTACCCTCCTCCGTCCCGGCGGCGCCGCCCGCTCCCCGCGCCGCGTTCGCTGCGGAACCGGCCGCTTCTGCGGTCGCCCTCGGGGGCCTTGACCAGGCCCAGTTCGGCCGCGAGGCCCCACAGGGCCTGTCGCACCGTGCTCCTGCCGTCCAGTTCGTGGATGCGGCCGGCGTCGACGGTGCTCTGGAGTTCCTTGAAGTTGGCCGGGATCGCGACGCCGGCGACGGCCGTGCCGGTGATCTTCCGGATCAGCGCGGGCTGGATCTCCGTACCGCGCGTGTGGCGGTTGACGACGACGGTCGTCTCCTCGGCCTTGCGGATCTGGAGCCGGTCCCACATCCGGACCGTGCGTTTGGCGCCCCGGACGGCGAGGACGTCGGGGGTGGTCAGCAGCAGGGCCGTGTCGGCCATCTCCACGGCGGCCGCGCCGGCGCCGCCGAGCTGGGCGCCGCAGTCGACGACGACGACCTCGTAGCGGGAGCGCAGGGCGCTGATGATCTGGCGGGCGGCCCGGTCGGTGACCTCCTCGCCGCGCTCCCCCTCACCGGGGGCCAGCAGCAGCGCGAGCCCGGTGTCGTGGCGGAAGACGGCGTCGGCGAGGACGCGCGGGGAGATGTCGGTGATGGCGGCCAGGTCCACGACGGAGCGGCGGAACTGCACATCGAGGTAGGAGGCGATGTCCCCGGTCTGGAGGTCCATGTCGACCAGGGCGGTGGGGCGGCCCGACGCCTGTGCGGCGAGGGCGAGTTGGATGGCTGTCAGGGTGGTTCCGACGCCGCCCTTGGCGCCGCTGACCGTGACGACGGTGCCGCCGACGCCGGTGAACACGTCCCCGCCGTGGCCCAGATGGCGGCGTACGCCCGTCGACCACTGCGAGACCGCCTGGACGCGGCTGGCCAGTTCCTCGTAGCCGAGCGGGAGGGCGATCAGACCGCGGGCGCCGTAGTCCATGGCGGCCTGGAAGAGGCCGGCGCTGACGTCGGAGGTGACGAGGATGACGCCCACCGCGGGGAAGCGCAGGGCGACTTCACGGATGAGCTCCAGGGCCGGGACCGGGCCGATGCGCTCGTGGACGATCACCACCTCGGGCAGTTCGTCGATGGAGTCGGCGGCGAGCCGGCCGAGGGTGTCGATGAGCTGGGTGGAGTCGGTCACCGCGGACACCGGTTCGGCGTCCGGGAGCTGGCTGAGCAGAGTCGTGAGGGAGCGGACCGCGTCCGCGTCGCCGACTGCCGGGAGGATCCTCGTGGGCATGGCGGCCTCTCACTTGTCCGTCACGAGTTCGTAGGTGCGGTCCTTGTCCGGCACCGTGGTGTCGCCGCCGGGGGCCACCAGCGCGAGGCGGACCCGCTTGGCGAAGGACTCGGCGTACGTGATGCGCTGGGCGTCGATGGTGGCGAGCGCGAAGGTGATCGGTACGGCCTCGGTGGCCTGCTGGGCGCGGTTGTCGGCGTCGGGCTGGAGCGCGGTCAGTTCACCGACGTCGATGACCCTGGCGTTCGTGACGATGATCTTCGACTGGGCGGGGTCGCCCTCCCGCGCGCCCTCGAAGGTGGCGTACACGTTGACCGTGGAGCCCGGTGTGATCTTGCCGGCGACGCCGGTCGCCGCGTCGATCATGATGGCCACCTCCTGCTGCCCGGGCTGGAGGGCGGGCTGGTCGACGATCATGTCGCTCTGCAGCAGGGAGCCCTCGCGCAGCGTGGTCACGGCGATCTTGCCCCGGATCGCGGCGAGGTCGGTGACGGCGGTCTTCGGCAGCCACCGTTTCGGCATGCTCGTCTTCTCGAACTGGGCCGCGGTCAGGCCGGTGTACGGCTTCACGTCGGACTTCAGCCGGTACGCCGTGACCTCGGGGCCGACCTTGGACTTCACGTCGTCGATGACGGACAGCACGCCGGCGAACGCGCCCAGCGCGCACAGGACCGACAGGAGCAGGAGTATCACGCCGCGGCGCTGACGGGAGTTCATGAACCGTACAACCTCATTGGGGGTTTCGGTCGAGCGGAGTCGGGGGTGCGAGAGCGGCAGGGGGTCCGGCTCAACCGGCGGGCAGCTGGTCCTCGTGCACGGATGACGCGGCGGACACGGTGGTCCCGGACGCTACGGATGACGTGGATGACGTGGATGACGTGGAGGATCCTGATGCGGAGGACGCCGAGGACGCGGGCGGTGCCACGGGCGCCGGGGCGGTCGCGGAGCAGAAGACGCAGCGGTCGCCGATGACATCGAGGCCGCACCAGTGGCATACGGACTGCCGCACGGAGGTGACGAGTTGGTAGAGGACGGGCAGATCGGGCAGGAAGGCGCAGAACTCGATCAGCCTTCCGGTCCCCCACCACAGGGCCGACTCGGCCGGCAGCGGGACCTCGCGCAGGCCCTGGACGTTCCAGGTCTTGGCCAGGGTCGCGGTGATCCAGTCGGACTGCAACTGGCCCTTCGCGACCAGCATCGACGTGCCGAACTCCGGTCCGGCGAGGGCGGCTTCGGGCCCGATGCGCGTCAACTGCGGCTCCGGGTGGGCGATCACGCCGAACTGGGTGCCGGGCACCCACGACCGGGCGTGCGACTTGAGGTTGACGGCGACCCTGTCGAGCCGGGCGACCGAGCCCAGCAGCGCGCCGGCGTGGAGGTAGTGGGTGAGCAGCCGCCCGGCCGAGGCGAGGACGCCCGGGCTGAGGTCGCAGGAGGCGAGCTGCCTCAACTGACGGGCCAGGACGGCGAGTCCGAGCGGGGGCAGATCGGGGCGGAACAGGGCGATCCGGTCGCTCTCCAGGAGGGAGCGGACGGTGTGCAGCCGCCGCCCCACGGCCTCGGGAACGGCACGGGAGCACACGACCACCACGTACCCGTACTGGTCGATCAGCGACTGGACGGCCGCCAGCGACTGTTCGAGCGGTTGCGTGTCGAGGTCCCGCAGGACGACGGCGGGCAGCGTTCGCTCGTCCTGCGGTGGCAGCGCCATGTCGGCACTGGTCACGGCAATGGCAGTTGGCACGCGCAGCTCCCCGTTCCATGCCCGACGGTCCGCGCCGGTTCCGCTCCGGCACGCACCGATGACTTCACTGCGTGACTACCTCAGCACTGTAACCACGCCCCTGTGACCGGAGAACAGCGTTTGTTTGACTTCCTGTGCCTCTTGCCCCGTCCTGGAAACTCGAAAGAGGTGGATTACACCCCAGATGGGGTGACAAGTGAGGTGGACTGGACCTCTTGACAAGGGAATTGGTCTGGACCAACTATGACGCCAGCGGTGGCCACCGTCCTCGTTCCCTCCCCCACCTCCGGAGGCCCTTGTGGACCGCGCACCAGGCATACCCAGACGCGCCCGTATGTGGGCCGGGGCGGTCACCGCCGCCCTCGCCCTCTCCGTGGCCGGCACGGGCCAGGCGTCCGCCGCGGACGTCAACAACGCGAAGAACGCCGGCTTCGAGTCCGGTCTGGGCAACTGGACCTGCACCGCGGGCAGCGGTGCGACCGTGTCCTCGCCCGTGCACGGCGGCTCGGCCGCGCTGAAGGCGACTCCGGCCGGACAGGACAACGCCCAGTGCACCCAGAGGGTGACCGTCAAGCCCAACTCGACGTACACGCTGAGCGCGTGGGTGCAGGGCGGGTACGCCTACCTGGGCGCGACCGGCACCGGTACGACCGACGTGTCGACGTGGACCCCGGACTCCTCCTCCTGGAAGCAGCTCACGACGACCTTCAGCACGGGCGCCTCCACGACGTCGGTGACGGTCTACACGCACGGCTGGTACGGGCAGGCCGCCTACTACGCCGACGACCTGTCGGTGTACGGCCCCGACGGCGGCGGTGGCGGCGACCCCGCGCCGACGGTCCCCGCGGTCCCGGCCGGCCTGAACGTGTCGGGCACCGGCTCCTCCTCCGTCTCCCTGGCCTGGAACACGGTCTCGGGCGCCACGGGGTACAACGTGTACCGCAACGGCACGAAGGTGACGGCCGTGTCGGGCACCTCGGCGACGGTGACCGGCCTCGCCGCGTCCACGTCGTACTCCTTTCAGGTCACCGCGACCAACTCGGCCGGTGAGTCGGCGAAGTCGGCCGCGGTGACGGGGACGACGACCGCGACCGGCACGGGCGGCGGCGGGACGGTTCCCAAGCACGCGGTGACCGGCTACTGGCAGAACTTCAACAACGGGGCGACGGTCCAGAAGATCTCGGCCGTGTCCTCCCAGTACGACATCATCGCGGTGGCCTTCGCGGACGCCACGACGACGCCGGGGGCCGTGACCTTCAACCTGGACTCGGCCGGGCTGGGCGGCTACACCGTCGACCAGTTCAAGGCGGACATCAAGGCGAAGCAGTCGGCGGGGAAGAAGGTCGTCGTCTCGGTCGGCGGCCAGAACGGCACGGTCTCCGTCAACGACACGACGTCGGCGACGAACTTCGCGAACTCGGTGTACTCCCTGATGCAGACGTACGGCTTCGACGGCGTCGACATCGACCTGGAGAACGGGCTCAACCCGACGTACATGACGCAGGCGCTGCGCTCCCTCGCCGCGAAGGCCGGGTCGTCGTTCGTGCTGACGATGGCTCCGCAGACGATCGACATGCAGTCGACGTCCAACGGCTACTTCCAGACCGCGCTGAACGTGAAGGACATCCTCACGGTCGTCAACATGCAGTACTACAACAGCGGTTCGATGCTCGGCTGCGACGGCAAGGTCTACAGCCAGGGCTCGGTGGACTTCCTGACCGCCCTGGCCTGCATCCAGCTGGAGGGCGGCCTCGCCCCGTCCCAGGTGGGCCTCGGCCTGCCGGCCTCCACGAGCGGCGCGGGCAGCGGCTACGTCTCCCCGACCGTCGTGAACAACGCCCTGGACTGCCTGACGAAGGGCACGGGCTGCGGCTCGTTCAAGCCGTCCAAGACGTACCCCGGCCTGCGGGGCGCGATGACGTGGTCCACGAACTGGGACGCGACGGCGGGCGGTGCGTGGTCCAACACGGTGGGGCCGCACGTGCACGCGCTGCCGTAACGGCGGCTGCGGTGACCGCCTCGGCCCGGGGTGTGTGGGCGGGGGCGGTCGCCCTGGCGGGGCCGCCTCGCCGAGCGACCCGCTGCCGGCCAGGACACCGGTGTACGGCTGCCCCGTAGCCCCCGATCAGACGAAGAGGAGCCGATCGGTCACGGTCAGGCTCGGGAACGCTCGGATGACAAGCCTGCCGGACTGCTCGTCCGACTCGAACTCCAGCGAGACGTAGGTGGCGCCCGACTCCGCGTGCACCGTCATACGAGTCGCGCCTTCGCGGAACAGGTCGAGGATTTCGTCGCCGCCACCGTTCCTCCAGCGAACCCTCACTGATCTGGCGAGAGCGTCGTAAGAGAGGAGGATCCGCTCGACGCCCTCGCCCCGCAGAGTGAGCAGGCGAGCCTCGCTGCCCTCCCCGGCCTCTGGCCACTCGCCGATCGCTTCGAGGATCTCCTGATCGTCCGGCACAACGAACTCTCGGTACATGACTTCTCCGAAGGGCGTGGTCAGCACTTCACGACGACCACCTTGGCGAACAGGGTTGCCGCTTCTTCCTGGGAGACCTCCACCAGCGCCTCCCGCGTGTACGCCTCGATGTCGTCCACATAGGCCGGCCGGTTCGGCCGACGGGAGCAGAAGGTGACGTTCGCGGTGAGTACGTCGTCCGCCGGTCCGCCCGCGGCCAGGGACACGTATCCGAGCATCGGCCACGACAGCGTCGGCGGCACAGCCAGGAGACCCGTGCGGACGTAGCCGAGGGAACGGCGCAGCAACGTTTCGAGCCTTGCCGGGCCCGAGGGAGGCAGGTCGTAGTCCGTCATGCCGCGGCCGTTCACACTGGCCTCGTAGTGGATGACATCGTCGAACTGCCCACGGCCGCGCCCCGAGTAGCCGGAACGCAGGGCTGTCAGGAGTTGCGCGTCACCGTCCAGGGTCCAGCCCGCTCGGACGACGGCGCGGAAGGAGTCGGGCACGTCCTCCTCCAGGGCGCCTGGCTTCACCGCTGCGAGGAACTCGTTCATCCTGGTGTTCGTCTTCACGGTGCACGGTCCTCCTTGACTGGCGACACCGCAGGCCCGATGAATTCAAGTACGTTGCCCATCAGCTGTTTTCCGCACACAGGACACCCTCTTCGGTACGCGTGCCAACGCGAGCGCTCGGTGTTGTCGGGGAACAGGGGCAGCACCACATCCAGAGCGATGACGCGGAGGTCGGCGCCGCAGACCGGGTGCGTGATGTCGAGGGGCTCCCCGACGACGGCGTCGGCGAAGTCCGCTTCGGTCGCTGTGCCGGAGGCCACACGCCCGTCGAGGGAGTCCAGGTCGGTCCCGTCGCTCCAGTGCAGGTAGTAGCGGTGCAGCGGCCGGCCAGGGCGTCCGCGCACCAGGATGCGGCGCATTCGGGGATGGTCGGCGAGCAAGCGGTCCTCCGGCTCGTCGAAGCCGACGATCGGCTCGGCCGCCTCGACGGGCTCACCGGCAGGAAAGTATCGCGCCTCCCACTTACGGAAGGTCATGTTCAGCCCGGCCACATGCGCTCGGCCAGTCGATGTCCTGCGCCTCATGGGCTGTCCGAGGCCAGGTAGGCGCGGGTTTTCGCCAGGCTCAGCGTCGCCGCTCGGAACGTGATGCCTGAGTTCTCCGCGCCCAGGAGCACCCGGAGACCCCCGTCCTCGGTGACCGCGAGGTCGATCGCTCGCGCCTCGACGGCACCCCAGCCTGTGACTCGAAGCCCCTCGACTCCGGTGAAGAAGAGGTGGAACTCGAAGGCGTTGAGATTCCTTTCCTCCCACTCAGGAGTGGGACTCGCCGGAAAGACGCGCGTATCGAAACCCAGTGTCACGGAAAGCGCGCGTTCGTCGATGTGCACGTAGAAGAGATCGCAGACCTCCGGAGAGGGTGGATTTCCGTCGTACAGCGGTCCGAGGAATTCGGGTGATGCGAGGAGTCTCGTCCAGTCAGCGGGCATAGAAGGTCTTCTCATGGGTCGCGGGGAGGGTGGAGAAGCGGCGGGCGTCCACCTTGCTCACGAACAGGTGGGGGCCGTCGTCCGATCCGTCCGGACGGACTGCGAAGGCACTCACATGGCCGACGCGGACCGATTCACTGCAGTCGAACCGCAGGGCCAGCCCTTGCCCACGGACCTTCACCCGCATACGTCGCTCCGTGCCCCAGGGCGCCATGTCCAGGCTGCCGACAGCGGGCACGGCCCACTCGGTCAGGGCGAGATTCTCCACTGCGAGGAACTGGAGTTGACACTGCGCGGTGTCCAGGCCCGCCTCGACCCACTCGCCCGGTGGGAAGACCGGAAAGGCGGGCAGGTCGACCCGCAAGGTGACCGTCGGTCCGCGCCAGTCCAGATTGATCGACCGAATTCTGGTCCGGCTCCAGTCCAGAGCCTGGCAGTAAAGCGAGCCGAGCGCATCCGGATTGACGAGGTGGTCCTCGACGGTCACGAGGCAGCGCTCCTCGCGGTTGGGGCCTGGCGGCGAGGAATCATGACTCGGTCGCAGTGACCCAGTCACTCGTCCTCACCAGGGTGGGGCCGCTCACCTCTTCGCCGCCGGACACGTAGGCGAGCCACCGGAGTTCGTCGCAGGCGAAGAAGGACTCGCCCCAGGAGTCCACCCAGATGCGCGCCTCCCCGTCGCCTGTCCGCGTCACGTCCCACCAGGCCCAGCCGCGGGATTCGGATTCCGGGTCGGCCTGGTAGAGCCAGTCCTGCAGGTCCCAGGGTCCGCGACCGATCTCTTCGGTGTAGCGCTCGATACCCCGTCGCGCGAACTCGGGCACCGGCGCCGAGGCTCCCCGTGCGGCCGCGACAAACCAGTCGGGCAGCGTGTCCACAGGAAGATCCCTTCCGTCGAACGGCTGCTCGACCGCCAGTTGGAGGGCGGGAGCCAGCACGGATCGCACCCTGGAAGCGAACTCCTCGACCGGGCAGTTCGTCCGCACGTCGAAAGCCGACAGCACGGGGGGTGCCCCCTCCGGCGTCGGCCGATGCGACACCCGGTCCCTCTCCTGCTCGATGTCCTCGATCTCGTGAAACATTCAGCGCTTCTCCGTCAGCCTTCGTCCACTACCCGACCCGGGTATTTTGCCACTTCTTCCCGGAACTCCTTCAACATGCCTCCGGGGATCCCATAGAGGTCATCCCCCATGGTCGGATCCGAGATCTCGGGGCAGATTTTCTTGAGTTCTTTCCACTCCTCCTTCGTGAACCCCTCCTGGCGCTCCTGCGGTATAGCCGTCCTTCTGATCTTGTCGCGAAATGCGGCTGATACCTGGAATTCCACGATTTGCCCGCCCTCACCGCGGAACTGAACCGTATGCCCTATGTCCCCGCTCAGATTGACGTAAAGGAATCCCTTGCCCGTGATGGTCACCTTGCCGTCCTCACCTATATGGATACGTCGGCTCTGCGGGAAGTCCGTCTGCTTGCGGTATCCGAGTACGGTTTCCTCGCAACGTGGAGCGAGCCCGACGGGGTCGATCCACGAGAGCGGATTGTGCACGTAGGTGGACGGGTTGGGAGCCGGCGCCAGGCCCAGGGGGTCAGGGGTGAGGTAGCGGGCGGTCTCCGGGTCGTAGTGGCGGTGGTAGTTGTAATGCAGTCCGGTTTCGGGGTCGAAATACTGGCCCGGGAACCGTAGCGGGGTGTACGTCGTGCTGCCGGATGGCCAGGACGTCGTTCCCCAGAGCGTGGAGCGAGCGTGCCAGGCGACGCTGCCGGTTTCGTCCACAAGCTCGGTCGGTGTGCCGACGAGATCGGTGACGATTGCGAAAAAGCGGGAGTCGATCTCATCCTGTGTCACGTCGTCGACACCGACGCGCTCGGTCTGGGCGATCGGCTGCAGGTCCTGGTGGTCCCAGGTGAGGGTGATCGGATGAGGCAGGTCCGCCGCCTCCGTGCTCTGCTCGCAGAGAGTGGCGCCGTCCCAGGTGAACTTCGTCTGTTCGACAACGCTGACGCCGTCCGAGGCGAGGCGTTGCTTGGCGGTGCGGCGACCGAGTGGGTCGTAGAGGTAGCGCCACCTGGTTCCGTCGGGAGTGACGACGGAGGTGAGGCGGTCCTCGCAGTCCCAGGTGTAGCGCCATGTGTCGGGTTTGCGGGAAAGACGGGACTTCTGCCGCAAGACGATCCGACCCGCGGCGTCGTGCTCGTAGCGGACCTTCCCTGCCCGAGTCAGGCGCGTGCCGACATAGTCGCGCGTTCCAGTGGCCTCGTGACCAGGGTGCGTGGAGGGCCAGGACGCGTCTGTCTGGTTACCGGCGACATCGTATGCGTAGTGTTCCGTCCACTCTGCTGCTCGCACCGAAGTGACGCGGCCTCTCGCGTCGAGGTCGAAGTGCCGCGTTCCCGCCCGCGAGTCGTCAACACTGACCAGACAACCGTCCACCCGATAGGTGTAGTCCCGCCGCTGAAGGCTCTCCCCGTCAACGTCCAACATTGATTGGGACGTGAGGCGGCCCGCACTGTCGAAAGCGTTGGACAGAGTGATCGTCTCTCCAACGAGACGGGTCAGTAGCCGGTCAGCCGCGTCATAGGTGAAAGCGATCCGGTGATTTCCGGCATTCAACTCGTCGCACCGGCCGACCTCGTCATAGGTCCAGCGGCTGACCGCGCCGGTAGGGGTGGTACGGCTCGTACGGCGTCCGAGCGTGTCGTACGTATACCTCGTAGTACGGCCGTTGACCGACTCGGAAAGCAAACGACCGGCTATGTCATGGTGGAGCGTGAGCGTCGAGTCGCCGGTGGTGGCCGTGCTGAGCCGCCCCGCGGGGGTGTACGTGAAGTCGACGGCCTGGTCGGGCGTGACCCTTCGAGTGGTCTGACCCAACACATCGCGCTCGAACGAGGTCGTGCAGCTCAGTGGGTCTGTGACGGTGTTGAGGCGCCCCGCCGCGTCGTGGCTGTAGGTGACGGTACGACCGTCGAAATCCGTCTCAGCCGCAAGGTACCCGGCCGAGTCGTACACATAATTCCATTGCAGCCCCTGGGGACTTGTGACATTGATGAGCTGCAACTCTGTGTCGTGCGTGTACGTGTATTGCGCGCCGTCCGGCCCCATGCGCGCCGTGGGCACGTCGAAAGGACCGTATTCGAATCGGGTGACTGCTTCCAGCGCGTTCGTATGCTCGGTGCAGTTGCCTTCCGCGTCGTGTTTCCATGCCTCGATCGTGCCGTCGGATGCGATGCGGCGGGTGAGCTTGCCCTCCACCGTCCACTCCTGGCGCGTCACGTTTCCGAGAGGGTCAGTGATCACGGTGGGACGGCCGAAAGCGTCGCGCTCGAAAGAGGAACGCGCTCCGAGTGGACCGATGGTCTCCGTGAAAAGGCCGGCCCCGTCACAGCGGACCCGTGTCGTGTTGCCGAGGGCGTCGGTGACGGACAGAAGGTGCCCCGAGCCGTTGTAGGCGAAGCGAGTGGTGGCCCCCGCCGGATCGGTGACAGCGGTGCGATCACCCTTCTCGTTGTACTCCTGGCGCCAGACGGTTCCGTCAGGGCCGGTGATGAGGGTGGGCAGACCAAGTGCGTCGTACTCCGAGGACAGTTCGCGGCCGTCAGGCCGGATGACCGCGGTTATTCGGCCGCTGTCGCTGTAGCGGTAGCGCACGGCATGCCCCAGCGGGTTGACGATGGCGGTGAGTCGCTGCTCGGCGTCCCACATGCGGTGCGTCGTGTGTCCCAGCGGGTCCGTCTCGCGGACGAGGCGCAGGTTCTCGTTGTGTTCGTAGGTGCGGGTGTGGCCGAGGGAGTCGGTTACGTGGGTGGTGCGGGTCGTGTCGTCGTAGGTGAGGGTGGAGGCGAGGGCGTTGCCGGTACCGCCGGTGGACGTCACGCGGCCGCGTTCGTCGTAGGTGTAGCGGTACGTCGTGTCGTTGCGGTCCGTCCACGAGGTGATGCGGCCCTCGGCGTCGTAGGTGTAACGCAGCGGCAGACCGGAGGAGTTGGTCTCCTCGGACAGGTGGCCCCGCTCGTCGTAGGCGAAGGTCAGCAGGGTGGTGCCGGAGCCGCCGGGACGGGTGGGGTCGAGCAGGCGCAGGCCCGTGACACGGGAGTCGGACGGGTCCCGGTCGATCGCTACGCGGTAACCGCCGGAGTGGACCACCGCCGCGGGGATGTCGCCCTCGGCGTAGACGACGGTGACGCGGTTGCCGTTGCGGTCCTCGATGTGCTGGAGAGGCAGGTCCACCGCCGTGCCGCCGGCCGCCGCGACCGGGCCGTGGAAGACGTGGGCCAAGCCGGTGTCGGGGTCTGTGACGCGGATCGCGCCGTCGGTCTCCGCGTCCCAGGACAGGGTCAGGCGGGAGCCGGGGGTCTCCGGGCGGACCGGCTCCCTGGTCTCCGCGTCCAGGCGCGGGAAGCACAGCCGCGCGCCGTCCGCCGCCGCGTACACGAAGCCGTCCTCGTCGGCCTGGACGCGCTGGTCGAGGGTGGAGGCCCAGGTCGGGCCGAACCAGCCGCCCGAGCGGTACGAGGACAGGTGGACGCGCTCCAGGACCAGCGGGAGCACACCCGGCAGGGACACGTCCGTGCGGGACAGGGCCATGTCGCCGGTCGCCACGTCGATCGGGTCCCGCACGAACGTCTTGAGCATGTTGCGGACCGAAGCCGGCAGCTTCTCGAAGCCCGGGTTCAGCTTCAGCCGCTCGAACGCGGCGCAGTTGAGCTTGAACGCCTCGCTCAACTTCGCCAGTTCGGCCGGCTTGAGTGCCTTCAGGCCCTTGCCGAGTGCCTTGCCCAGGACGCCGAGGCCGACGCCCATCACCGCGCCCTCGGCCAGGATGCCGGCGAGTTTCTCCGGGTCCTTGAACGCGCCCGGGTCCTCCAGCAGCGTCGCGAACGCCGAGAACTTCGCGCCCTCCTTGGCCATCTTGGCCACCGACGCGACGCCCCGGATCTCCTTCAGCGCCTTCAGCGCCCGTTCCACGCCCCGGATGACCTCCATCACCCCGCGGACCACCGAGGCGAGCGCGGTGCCCTCCTCCTCGATCCGGGCGATCAGCGCCACCACCTTCAGCGCCCGCTCGCCCGCCACCAGCGTGGCCGCCACCGACGACGCCCCCGCGGTGAGGACGTCCAGCGCCAGGCCCGCTATCTCGAACTCGACGATCTCCGCGAGCATCACGCCGATCTCGGACAGCAACTCGTGCGCCTGGTCCGCGAAGTCGTCCAGCGCCTTGGCGCCGTCCCGCAGCGCGTCCGCCATGTCCGTGGCGTTCTTGCGGGCCGCCTTGGAGCGCTTGTTGAGGGCCTTCGCGGCCTCGCCCTCCCACCGCACGTCCGACAGCGCCCGCTGCGCGGCGGCGGCCGCGTCGTCCAGGCCCGTGGCCAGGCGCCGCCACTTCTTGGCTATCTCCCGTACGCCGTCCGGGTCCACCGCCGGATCGGTGATGCCCAGGAACTCCAGACCGCTGGCGACCGAGTCGCCGAACATGTGGTTGAACTTGTTGATGTAGTGGAACGGGTTCAGGTCGACCACGGCCGGCTCAGTCCTTCGCCGGCCGGGCCGCCGCCGCCAGCAGCACGTCGAGCAGGTCGAAGGCGTCGGAGACCTCCCCGATCAGCTTCGCCTCCGCCTCCCACTCCTCCGCCAGCTGCCCGGTCAGCTTCGCCAGGGTGGTCATCCCCTCACGGATCTCCTCCGTCGCGCTCAGCAGCGAGCCCAGCGCGCCGAGCGCCGACAGGTCGTGCGACTCCGCCACGAACTCCTGCAACGGCTTGGCCGTGTGCTGCTGCCCCACCCCGCGCAGCCCCGACGCCGCCGTGCGCATCGACGCCGCCTCCTTGCTCAGATCCGACATGCGGTCCAGCCCCCGTACTTCGCTCTGTGCACATGCCAACCCCACGACACTAGGGAGAGCGGTTATGCGGGAGGTATGGGCCGGATCAAGGGGAAGTAAAGATCACCCCGAGCCCACCGCCCCGTTCACGGGCGCCCCGTACCGCGCGGCACCCGCCCTCGGCAGTGCGGCCCACATCCGCGTACCGCTCGACGGCTCCCTGGACTCCCCGAATCCCCAAGCGCCGTCACACGCCCGGCAGACGCAGGCCAGGACGCGCAGGGCCGCCCGCCGGCGCGTGTCGCAGGCCGTGGCGAGCTGCGGCTGCGTGTGACGCGGGTGGCTGTCGTAGACGATGACCTTGAGCGTGTCGGCGCGGTAGCGCAGGGACAGGTAGAAGTTCCTCGACTCCGTGAACTGCGCCGCCGTCGCCACCAGTTCGCCGACCGCCTGCACCGCCGGGTCCCTGATCTCGTCCAGTCCGTGCGCCTTCAGCACCTCCCGCGTCGTCGCCCGCGCCAGGGCGGAGCTGGCGAGGGCCGCCGGAAGCGTGAAGCTGTACGACAGGGTCTCCGGGGTCGGCTTCGTCGGATCGGCCGAGAAGGCGGGGGCGAGTGGGCAGCGGGACGCGGACATGACGGCTCCTTCACTGGAGTACAAGGGTGAACTGCGGCTGCCGAGGCGTCCGGTGGCATGTCTCCCTGACACGCGCCCACCCCTCCCAGGGAAGGAGACGGCGGGCAGACGCGTGCGATGCGCTTCCGGTACGGCGAGTAGCGTTCGCTGCACCCAACGTACCCAACATGGGGGCTAATTTGGCCCCACACTGGGAAAGTTACGCCCATTCGTGGAGGGGTCGCACGCTCAAGCGGCAGACTGCACGGGACCGCGCGCGGGAAGGAACGGCATGGCAGCGAGGACGTCGCCCACGGAGCGTCAGAGGCGGCTGGGGGCCGAGATCCGCAGGATGCGCACGTCAGCGGGCGTGTCCGCTGAGTACGCCGCAGGACTTCTGGGCGTGGACCGGGGGAAGATCTCCCACATCGAGTCCGGCGTCCGCGCGATCAGTCCGGAGCGGGTGCGCACCCTCGCCTGCAACTGCGACTGCCAGGACGAGCGGTACGTCGAGGCGCTGGTGGACATGGCACAGTCGGGACAGCGCGGCTGGTGGGACAGGTATCGCGGCACGCTGCCCCAAGGGCTCCAGGACATCGCGGAGTTGGAGGCTCACGCCGTGCGGATGCGGGCCGCCTACTCTGTACACGTCCCCGGGCTGCTCCAGACCTCCGATCACGCTCTCGCCGTCTTCCGCGTCGTCATCCCGCAGTTGCCCGAGCACGAGGTCTCCCTGCGCCTTGCGCACCGGGTGGAGCGGCAGCAGGTGCTCGACGGCGACAACCCGCCCGCGTTCGTGGCCGTGGTGCACGAAGCGGCGCTGCGGATGCAGTTCGGCGGTCGCAAGGTGGCCGCGGCGCAACTCGGTCACCTGCTGGAGCGCTCCGAGCAGGACAACGTGACCTTGCTCGTGATTCCGTTCGAGGCTGGGGCCTTCCCCGGCGCGGGGCAGACCGTCGTGTACGCGGAAGGGCCCGTCCCGCAGCTCGACACCGTCCAGATCGACAACTCGCACGGGCCCGATTTCCTGCACGCCGACACGCAGTTGGCCAAGTACCGTGCCCATCTGGACTGGATGGAGCGCATCGCCCTGTCTCCCTCGGCATCGCGCGACTTCATCCGCAGTATCGCCAACGACGTCTGAGGAGTCGGCCATGACTGACATCGCCTGGGAAGAACCCTTCTGCGGGGAGGGAAACTCCTGCTTCCGCCTCGGTACCGACCCCCAGGGCAACGCCTACATCGCCATAGCCGGTGCCGAGGACGTCCCTCTCGTCGACAGCCGTGACGCGTTGCGGACGATGATCCTCGACATCAAGGCGGGCAAGGCCGATCACCTGATCTGAAACATTTCCCGGGGGTCACCGCATCAATGAGGTGAGGACGATGTGCACGTAACCGGGGGGCATGGATGAGACAGGCACGAGCGGACGAGTACGCGGAGTTCGCCGCGGCGCGCGCCGGGCATCTCTACCGGTCCGCGTGTCTGCTCACCGCCGGGGACACGCATCTCGCCGAGGACCTCGTGCAGGAGACCCTCGGCCGGCTCTACGTCCGCTGGCACCGCATGGCCCGGGTCGGCAACCCCGCCGGGTACGCGCAGACCGTCCTCACCCGTGCCTTCCTCGCCCATCAGCGGCGCCGCAGCAGCACCGAGCGTGCCACGGACGTGTTCCCCGACCTGCCCGGCGCCGGTGACGGTGACACGTCGTTGCGGCTGACCCTGCTCCAGGCGCTCGCCCGGCTGCCCGCCAAGGACCGGGCGGTGGTCGTCCTGCGGTACTGGGAGGACCGGTCGGTCGAGGAGACCGCCGACGTGATGAACGCCAGCTCGGCCGCCGTACGCACGCGGTCCACCCGTGCCCTGGGCCGGTTGCGGGAGCTGCTTGGCAGCGACCTCGGCGAGTACGCCCGGCCCTGAGCCCGTCCCCCGGCTCCCATCCGGGCCCCCTGTCTCACAGACCTGTTCCCAGCGATCGTAGAAACGGTGGTTCGCCATGCCCGTTCACCACCCGAGCGACTCCTTCGAGGCGCGGCTCACCGACGCCCTGCACCAGACCGGCGGCACCTTCGACACCGACCGGCCCGCCCTGGTCGCCGCGGGGGCGGTGCGCGGTCGGCGGCTGGCACACCGGCGCCGGGCGGCCTTCCTGGGCGGTGCGGCCGGGGTCGCGCTCGCCGGTGTCGGCGGGGTGCTGCTCGTGCCCTGGGGAGGCGGCCGGCCAGGAGCGTCCGACTCGGTGGGCGGGGCTTCGCCGAGCGCCCGGCCGAGCACGCCGCCCCCCGCGGTCACCGGTCGGGAGCTGATCGACACGCTCAAGGGGCTGCTCCCCGGCGGGAAGCTCACGGACACCCAGGCGCGCGGTCCGGAGACGGGTCAGGGGTATGTGAGCGCCGTGTTCGACGACGGCCGGGGCAGGGCGGCCCTCTCCGTGGGCCTGGACCGCGTCGAGCCGGGCAGCGAGCAGGCCCGCCAGTGGGGCACCTGCCCCGACAGGACGCTCATCCCGCAGGACGGATGCGAACGCCGCGTGCTGACCGACGGATCGGTGGTCGTGATCCTCAAGGGGTACGAGTACCCGGACCGGCGCGTGGACACCAAACGGTGGAGCGCCGAGCTGGTCACGCCCGCCGGGCAGCACGTCTCGGTGAACGAGTGGAACGCGGCCGCCGAGAAGGACGCGGCCGTCTCCAGGCCGCTCCCGCCCCTGGACGCGGACCGGTTGGAGCATGTCGCCGCGGCCGCGGCCTGGCGGCGGGCCGTCGACACGATCCCCCGGACACCCGCGGCGCCCACGGCCGGCACCGCCGAACAGGACGCCCTCGGCGGTGCCCGGGTCCTGTCCACGCTGGTCGCGCTGCTGCCCGAGAACGTCAAGGTGGTCTCCCGGCACGGCGAGGGCGACTACGCCTATGCCGTCGTCGACGACGGCAAGGGCAGGAGTCTCGTGCAGGTCAACGCGCAGCGGAACATGGGCGACGTGGCCGGCGACCTCTTCGCCGGGGCGGAGAAGCTCGACGACGGCACGCTGGTCGCGGAGCACCAGGGGCCGGGCGACAAGGGCGTCGAGGGGGGCGTCATGTGGACCGTCGACACCCTGCGGCCCGACGGGTTCCGGGTCGTCGTCAGCGCCTTCAACGCCGGTACGCAGCACCAGGCCCCGACCCGTGAGACGCCCGCGCTGACGATGAAGCAGCTGCGGGCGGTCGCCCTCGGCGACAGGTGGCTGGTGCTGTCGTAGGCGGTGGCCGGGAGCGCGCCGGGTCAGAGGAACTCCGACCACAGCTGGTCCCAGACGCGCTTCGCGCACAGCACCGGGGACCGGCGGGAGACCCGCGAACGCCTCGCCCGGGGTCGGGGTCACCCTGATCGCGAGGTACACCGTCACCGCGAACACGACGCCCACCAGGACCGTCATGCCCTTCTCGAAGACGGCGTACCTGTTGAACCAGACGAAGGCCGGGCTCACCAGACGCAGGCGACGGCCCACGCCTTGAGGTCCGTCACGTCCGGGAACAGCGCCCGGAGGGGCAGCGCGCCTCCATCCGATACGCCCTGGAGGCCGAAACGCGCCATTGACGCTTGACTTCGTCTTGACCTGCTCATGCCACACCTGGACGATGAGCGGCACACCCGCACCAGCACGTCGCCGAACCACCCCCCGCTCCACTCCCCCACGTCCGGAGACCCCGGATCCCTGGAGAAACAAGGAGTTCGCATGCGACTTCGGATACGAGGATCAGGCGTCCGCGGCGGCAGACGCACCGCCGCGCTCGCCGCCCTGATGGCCCTCGCCCTCGCCGCCCCCGTCTCGGCCACGGTGACCAGCGCCACCGCCGACAGCGCCCGCGCCGCGGCCCCGGGGCCCGACGACATCCGCCAGTACGAGATCCACGTCGACCACAGCACCCCCCTCACCCGCACCGCCATCGCGCGAACCGGCGTGAGCGTGGACGAAGCCGACGAGGAGACGGTCGTCGTCTCCGGCCGCGCGGCCCAGATCGACAAGCTCCGCCGACAGGGGTACGAGGTCTCTCCGTTGGGCGCCGCCCCGGACCGCTCCACGGCGGCGGACGACCTGCGCCTCTTCGACTTCCCGTCGGCCGACTCGAAGTACCACAACTACGCGGAGATGACCTCCGAGATCAACACCCGGCTCGCGGCCTACCCGAACATCATGAGCCGGCGGGTGATCGGCAAGTCCTACCAGGGCCGGGACATCGTCGCCATCAAGGTCAGCGACAACGTCGCGACCGACGAGAGCGAGCCGGAGGTCCTCCTCACCTTCCACCAGCACGCGCGCGAGCACATGACGGTGGAGATGGCCCTGTACCTGCTGCGTGAACTGGGCGCGGGCTACGGCAGCGACCCACGCGTCACCAGCATGGTCGACAACCGCGAGATCTGGATCGTCCCCGACCTCAACCCGGACGGCGGCGAGTACGACATCGCGAGCGGCTCCTACCGCTCGTGGCGCAAGAACCGCCAGCCCAACTCCGGTTCCTCGTACGTCGGTACGGACCTGAACCGGAACTGGAACTTCAAGTGGGGCTGCTGCGGCGGATCCTCGGGCTCGACGTCCTCCGAGACCTACCGGGGGGCCGCCGCAGAGTCCGCGCCCGAGGTGAAGGTGGTCGCCGACTTCGTGCGCGGCCGGGTCGTCGGCGGGAAGCAGCAGATCACCGCGGGGATCGACTTCCACACCTACAGCGAGCTGGTGCTGTGGCCGTTCGGGTACACGTACTCCGACACGGCGACGGGGATGACGGCGGACGACTACAACGCCTTCAAGACCGTCGGACAGAAGATGGCCGCCAGCAACGGGTACACGGCTGAGCAGTCGAGCGACCTGTACATCACGGACGGGTCGATCGACGACTATCTCTGGGGCACCCAGAAGATCTTCGACTACACCTTCGAGATGTACCCGACGTCCAGTTCGGGGGGTGGGTTCTACCCGCCCGACGAGGTGATCGAGCGGGAGACGTCCCGGAACCGGGATGCGGTGCTGCAGTTGCTGGAGAACGCGGACTGTATGTACCGGTCCATCGGCAAGGCGGCGCAGTACTGCGCGTAGGCGGTGTGACTGGAGGCGCGGGGAGTTGGTGTTGGCGTTTTGCGCAGTTCCCCGCGCCCCTGAGGTGACTGGGTGAACCCCTGGTCAAGGGTGCGGGGAGTTTGCGCCGGCGTGCGCGGTTCCTCGCGCCCCCTACGGTGCTTCGGTCTCGGCCGGGGCTTCCTCGGTGTCGTCCTCGAAGTAGGCGTCCAGGACCTCGTCCAGTTGGGCTTCCCATTCGGCGAAGCGGGCCCTGGCCGTGGCCTCGATTTCTATCGGGTACCAGCGGCGGTCGGGGGTGTGGACCGTGACCGTGAACCGCTTGCCGAAGCGGGGGGTCTCCGTCTCGACCGCGCCGATCTCGTCCCAGCGGAACTCGCACCGCTCCTCGTCGAGGCTGAGGCGGACGCCCCGGGCGTCGGCGACGATCTTCGCCCGGCGGTCGGACGCCTCGAAGACGGGACCCTCGGGGGTCTCCTCCTCGTCCCCGGCCTCGGACTCCTCGGCCGGTTCCTTGACCAAGGACGCCTTGTCGGCGGGCTGTTCGGCTCCGTCCTCGGCCTCGGTGTCGGTCTCGACCGCGTCCTCGTCCGGCTGGGCGGACGCGGGCGCGGTGAGCCCGGGGATGAATGCCGGGTCGAATCCGGCGCCCTCCAGGGGCTGGCTGCTCGAACCTATGCGCTGCTCCACAGCGGGCAGTATGGTCGAAGATCCTGTGCCGGGCACAGCCAGCCCCCCACTTCGTTATCAGACGCCTACACGAACAGGCTCAGCACGGCCGCCATCGCGAAGCCCGCGACCGACAGGACGCTCTCCAGGACCGTCCAAGTCCTGAGCGTGTCCCGTTCGCTGATGCCGAAGTACTTGGCGACCATCCAGAAGCCGCCGTCGTTGACGTGCGAGGCGAAGATGGAGCCCGCCGAGATGGCCATGATGACGAGTGCCACGAACGCCTGGGAGTGGTCCCCCTCCGCGAGCAGGGGCGCCACGATCCCCGCCGTCGTGACGATCGCGACCGTCGCCGAGCCCTGGGCGACCCGCAGCACCAGGGAGATCAGGTACGCCAGCACGATCACCGGCAGGCCGACGTCGTTGAAGGTGTCGGAGAGTGCCTGGGCGACCCCGCTCGCCTTGAGGACGGCGCCGAAGATCCCGCCCGCGCCGACGACCAGCAGGATGTTGCCGACCGGCTTGAGGGAGGCCGTCGAGACCGTCTCCAGGGACCTGCGCGACCAGCCGCGGCGGATGCCCAGCAGGTAGTAGG
The DNA here is from genome assembly GCF_056435735.1 of Streptomyces sp. NPDC043878. Classification (NCBI taxonomy): domain Bacteria; kingdom Bacillati; phylum Actinomycetota; class Actinomycetes; order Kitasatosporales; family Streptomycetaceae; genus Streptomyces; species Streptomyces sp. NPDC043878. Next base: position 32,508 of record NZ_JBWKDW010000012.1, on the reverse strand, counting down.
CGAGCAGCAGGGCGATGGTCAGGGCCACGAAGGGGTGGCCGAAGAACTCGATCACCGAGCGGCCGGTGGAGGGGTCGAGGGCGATCGAGGAGAAGGTGGCCGCGAGGATCAGGATCAGCGGCGTACCGATGATGCCGAGGACCGTAGCGAGCGGCACCGGCTTCTCCCGCGGCTCGACCCCCGAGGCGCGCTGCTCGTCGATGACGGCCTGCTTGGCCTCGGCGGCGGCTTCCACCATGTCCTGCGGTACGGCCACGAAGACGCGCCGGCCGACCCAGGCCGCGTACGCCCAGGCGGCCAGGACCGCCGGGATGCCGCAGACGACGCCCATGAGGATGACCCAGCCGAGCTGGACGTGCAGGAGGCCGGCGGCGGCCACCGGGCCCGGGTGCGGCGGCAGGAAGGCGTGGGTCATCGACAGGCCGGCGAGCAGCGGCAGGCAGTAGAGCAGGATCGACTTGCCGGAGCGCTTCGCGGCCGCGTAGACGATCGGGGCGAGGACGAAGATGCCGACGTCGAAGAAGACCGGGATGCCGAAGATGAGGCCGGTGAGGCCCATGGCGAGCGGGGCGCGCTTCTCGCCGAAGAGGTTCAGGAGCCGGGACGCCAACACCTCGGCGCCGCCGCTGACTTCGAGGATCGCGCCGAGCATGGTGCCGAGACCGATGATGATCGCGACGTGGCCGAGGATGCCGCCCATGCCGGTCTCGATGGTGGAGACGGCGTCCGAGCGCTGGACCGTGCCGAAGAGTTCGGTGACGGACAGGCCGGCCAGCAGGCCGACGGTTATGGAGACGGCGAGCAGCGCGACGAACGGCTGGAGTCTCACCTTGATGATCAGGAAGAGGAGGAGGGCTATGCCGATGGCGGCGACGGTCAGCAGTCCGGCCGTACCGTCGAGGAGCAGGAGCAGACCTCCGGTGTGGGGTGGGGTTTCGGCGGGGGTGGAGGCCGCGAGCGCAAGGGGCATTCGGGGGGTCCTCTGCGTGGGTGCATGGAGCTTTCGGGCAGGGGGGATCGCGGCACGGCGCTCCGGGAAGCGCCGTGCCGTGTACGGCGTGCGGGGGGTTCGGGGTGGTCCGGGAGCGTCAGCTCACCGGGCGGTCAGCCGAGGACGGCGAGTGCGTCGATCTCGATGAGGAGGCCGGCGGGCAGGCCGACGTAGACCGTCGTACGGGCCGCGGGCGGCGCGGTGAGCGCCTGCTCCTCGAAGTAGGTGTTGTAGAGGTCGTTCATCTCGGCGAAGTGGTCCACGTCGGTCAGGTAGACGCGGATCATCATCACGTCGTCCCAGCTCGCGCCGCCTTCCTCCAGGATCGCCCGGACGTTGGCGAGGGTCTGGAGGGTCTGCTCGCGCAGGGTGGGGCCGGCGGGCGTCGGCGGCTTGCCCTCCTCGGCCGGCAGGAAGCCGACCTGACCGGCGACTTGGAGGATGTTGCCCTTCCGCACGCCGTGCGAGAACTTCGCGGGCGGGGTGGTGTGGGTGCTGGGGGTGAGGGCGGTCTTCTCGGTCATTCGGTGTCCCTGTCTGGGGTGTTCCGGTCCGTGCTGTTCCGGTCCGGGGCCGGTACGGGCGTTCTGCCGGAGTACTCGGCGCTGACGGCGTCGGCGGTCCGGCGCACCAGCGGGAGCAGGGTGAGGAGTTCGTCGGCGGTGACGACGACGTTGGGGGCGGAGACCGACATCGCGGCGGTGACCCGGCCGTCGGCTCCGCGGATCGGCGCCGCGACGCAGTTGATGGACTCCTCGTGGCCGCCCAGGTCGGTGGCCCAGCCCTGTTCGCGCACCTTGTCCAACTCCCGTAGGAAAGCGAGCGCGTTGGGTGTCGAGCGGGCCGTGTACAACGGGTACTCCAGGTGCTCCGCGCGGACCCGGCGCTCGCCCTCGGGCAGGTCCGCGAGGAGCAGTTTCGCGACGGCCGCGACGGTGATGGCCACCGGCTTCCCGATCCGCGAGTACATGCGCACGGGATAGCGGCTCTCGACCTTGTCGATGTAGAGCACCTCGTCGTCCTCCAGGACGGCGAGGTGCACGGTGTGGCCGCAGCTCTCGTTGAGGCGTACGAGGTGGGGGTGCGCGATCTCGCGGATGTCGAGGTTCTCCATCGCCTCCTGGGCGAGCGCGATGAGGCGGGCGCCGAGACGGTAGCGCTGGTCGGACTGGCGGTAGACCAGGCCGTGCTCGTGGAGGGTGCGCAGCAGCCGCAGGGCCGTGGACTTGTGGACGCCGAGGCGGTCGGCGACCTGCCCGAGGTCGGCGGGGCCCTCGGCGAGCAGCGGCAGGATGCTGAGCGCGCGGTCGACGGTCTGGCTCATGGCGTGCGTACCTCCTGGTCGGCCCGGCCCGTCGGCTGTGTCCAGCCGGGACCGAGTCGAAGTCTCCCCCACGCGGTGTCGTCCAGGGCGACCAGCCGGTCGGCGTGGTCGCGGGCGGGGGGCGCGGCGAGGTCGCCGGGGGCGGTGAGGGCGGCGGCGGCCGCGAGGTGGCCGTGCCGGAGGCGGTCGCGGACGGGCAGTCCGCGCAGGGTGGCGGAGAGGAACCCGGCCGCGAAGGCGTCCCCGGCGCCGACGGCTGCGACGACGTCGACGCGGAGGGCGGGGACGAAGGTGGCGGTGCCGTCGGCATCCTCCGCGCGCTCGGCATCCTCCGCGCGCTCGACGCCCCCCGCGCGCTCGACGCCCCCCGTGCGTTCGGCGTCCTTGGCGAACGCGACGGCTCCGCCGCTGCCCTGTTTGACCACGAGAACGTCCGGTTCGGGCAGCGCGTCGGTGATGGCGCGGGCGCCGTGCAGGCCCCAGGCGGTCCGCGCCTCGTCGGCCCCGACGAACACGACGTCGGCCCGCCGGGCCAGTTCGAGCAGGACGCGGGCGTCGTCGGGGTCCGGCCACAGCCCCGGACGGAAGTTGACGTCGAAGGAGACGAGCGGCCGGTCCGGTCCGGGCTCCGTCAGCTCCCACATGAGGCCGGCGCACTCCCCGGACAGCGCCGCGGTGATCCCCGACAGGTGCAGCACCCGTCCGGCCCGTACCGCCGCCAGGTCGACGTTGCCGGCCGTCATGGCGGAGGCCGCCGAACCGGCGCGGTAGTAGGCCACCTCGTGGGCGTCGGTGGCCCGGTCCCCCGCCGTACGGAAGTAGACGCCGGTCGGGCGGGAGGGGTCGCGGGGTACGGAGGTGACGTCGACGCCGTAGGACCCGATCGTCTCGATCAGGTGGTCGCCGAAGCCGTCGGCGCCGACCCTGCTCACCCAGCGCGCCGAGTGTCCCGCCGCGGCCAGCACGCAGGCCACGTTGGACTCGGCGCCGCCGATGGCACGGTCGAAGGAGGGGACGTCGGCGAGGCGGCCCGGGCGGGAGGGCAGGAAGGTGACCATGGACTCGCCGAGCGCGACGACGTCCACGACGTCGGGGGCGCTGCGGGGTCCGGTGGCGGTCACGGTCGTCGGGGCTCCTCGGTTCGGTGCGCGTGCGGGTGGCGGCGGTTTCGTTGACCCCGTGCTGGCCGAGATGTTAGACAGCGGTAAGCGATACACGCAACGGACGTTGCAGAGAACGCAACGCGCCAGATCAGGAGGCTTCATGGCCCGCGACACCGGCGTCACCGGCACCGAATCCCTCCGGCCCGCCGAAGCCCCCGACGCCCCCGACACCCCCGGCACCCCCGACGCCCTGGCCGCTCTCGCCGGCGAACGCGTGGACCACCGCTTCAAGGGACTCCCGCCGGACGCCCACGGTCTGACGGTCGGCGAGCTGGCCGCCCAGCGGCGCGACCTGTTCACCGGCGGCTTCACCACCCCCGTCCTCACGCTGTCCGCCGAGCGCCTGGAGCACAACCTGGCGCTGATGGAGACGTACGCGGCCCGGCACCGCCTCGCCTTCGCGCCGCACGGCAAGACCTCCATGGCCCCGCGGCTGTTCCACCGCCAGATCGAGCGTGGTGCCTGGGGCATCACGCTCGCGGTGCCCCACCAGGTGTGGGTGGCGCGGGCGTTCGGGGTACGGCGGGTGTTCCTCGCCAACGAACTGGTGGACCCGGCGGCCCTGCGCCGGATCTCCGCCGACCTCGACGCCGACCCCGGCTTCCGGTTCGTCTGCTACGTCGACTCCGTGCGCGGGGTGCAGCTGATGGACGCGGCGCTGCGCGGGGCCGCGCGCCCGCTGGACGTCGTGATCGAGCTGGCCGCGGGAGAGGGCGCCCGCACCGGGGTCCGCGGCGAGGCGGAGTGCGCGGCCGTCGCGGACGCGGTCGCCGCCACGCGCACCCTGCGCCTGGCCGGCGTGGCGGGCTACGAGGGCGAGGTCCCGCGGGCCGACCCGGAGCGCGTGCACGCCTGGCTCCGGCAACTCGTCGCGCTGGCCGTCGCGTTCGACCGGGCGGGGCGCTTCGCGGGCCTGGAGGAGATCGTGGTGAGCGCGGGCGGCAGCGCCTGGTTCGACGCGGTGGCGGACGTGTTCGCCGAGATCCCCGAACTGTCCCTGCCGGTGCTGAAGTTGCTGCGCTCGGGCGCCTACGTCTCGCACGACGACGGCCACTACCGCAAGCTCACCCCGTTCACCCGGGTCCCCGAGGAGGGCGCGCTGGAGCCGGCGTTCCGTCTCTGGGCGCAGGTGGTGTCCCGGCCGTCCGCCGAGCAGGCGTTCGTGAACGCGGGCAAGCGGGACGCGGCGTACGACCTCGACCTGCCCTTCGCGCAGGTGGTCCGCCGGGACGGCGTCGAGCGCCCGGCCACCGGCATCTCGGTGACCGGCCTGTCGGACCAGCACGCCTGGCTGCGCACGGAACCCGGGGCGGACCTGGAGGTCGGCGACTGGCTCGGCATGGGTCTGTCCCACCCGTGCACGTCCTTCGACAAGTGGCAGCTGATCCCGGTGGCCGAGGCGGACGGCACGGTGGTCGACTACATCCGCACGTTCTTCTAGGAGGCCGGACGTGGAAGAGCTCGTCATCCGGGACGCGGACGTCGTGGACGGCACCGGAGCGCCGTCGTACCGCGCCGACGTGGTCGTCGACGGCGGCCGGATCACCGGCATCGTCCAGGAGGCCGCCGCGGCGGGCTGCCAGCGCCCCCGGGCCCGCCGGGAGCTGGACGCGGAGGGACTCGTCCTGTCCCCCGGCTTCATCGACATGCACGCCCACAGCGATCTGGCCCTGCTGCGCGACCCCGACCACAGCGCGAAGGCGGCGCAGGGCGTCACGCTGGAGGTCCTCGGCCAGGACGGGCTGTCGTACGCGCCGGTCGACGACCGTACGCTCGCCGAGGTGCGCCGGGCGATCACCGGCTGGAACGGGTACGGCGACGACATCGACTTCGACTGGCGTTCGGTCGGCGAGTACCTGGACCGGCTGGACCGCGGGGTCGACGGACAGGGCATCGCGGTGAACGCGGCCTACCTCGTCCCGCAGGGCACGGTCCGCGCGCTCGCCGTCGGCTGGGAGGACCGCCGGGCGACCCCCGAGGAGCTGGACCGGATGCGGCAGTTGGTCGCGGAGGGCCTGGAGCAGGGCGCGGTGGGCCTGTCCTCGGGGCTGACGTACACGCCCGGCATGTACGCCGAGGACGCCGAACTCACCGAACTGTGCCGGGTGGTGGCGCGGTACGGCGGCTACTACTGTCCCCACCACCGCTCCTACGGCGCCGGCGCGCTGGAGGCGTACGAGGAGATGGTGGACCTGGCCCGGGCGGCCGGCTGCCCGCTGCACCTCGCCCACGCCACCATGAACTTCGGCGTGAACAGGGACCGGGCCCCCGAGCTGCTGTCGCTGCTGGACCGGGCACTGGCGGCCGGCGCCGACATCACCCTCGACACCTACCCCTACACCCCCGGCTGCACCACGCTTGTGGCGCTGCTGCCGAGCTGGGCGAGCGAGGGCGGCCCGCGGGAGATCCTGCGGCGGCTGACGGACGAGGAGAGCGCCGGGCGCCTGCGGCACGACCTGGAGGTGGTGGGCGCCGACGGCTGCCACGGCGTGCCCGTCGACTGGGGCACCGTCGAGGTCTCCGGGGTGAGCGACCCCGCCCTCGGCGCGTTCGTCGGCCGCACGGTGCTGGAGTCGGCCCGGCTGCGGGGTGAAACCCCCTGGGAGACCGCCCGCCACCTGCTGGTCGCGGACCGGCTCGGCCCGACAATCCTCCAGCACGTGGGCCACGAGGAGAACGTGCGGGCGATCATGCGGCACCCCGTCCACACCGGCGGCTCCGACGGCATCCTCCAGGGCGCCAAGCCGCACCCGCGCGCGTACGGGACCTTCCCGCGCTACCTCGGCCACTACGTGCGGGAGCTGGGCCTGCTGTCCCTGGAGGAGTGCGTCGCCCACCTCACCTCACGCCCGGCGGCCCGGCTGCGCCTGCCGGACCGGGGCACGATCCGCGAGGGCCACCGCGCGGACCTCGTCCTGTTCGACCCGCGGACGGTGGCGGCGGGCTCCACCTTCGAACGGCCGCGCACGCCGCCGACGGGCATCCCGTACGTCCTGGTCGACGGCCGGTTCACGATCGAGGACGGGCGGCGCACGGACGTACTGGCGGGGCGGGCGGTCCGCCGGACACCCGTGTGACCGCCCGGGTCCTCCGCGCCGCCCACCCCCTCGGAGCTACGGCTTGGGCAGGACGCAGCCGCTCGCGTTCAGGTTGAGCACGTTGGCGGTCGTGAAGCAGGCCGGGATCTGGTAGGTCTCCTCGGCGTAGTTGATGCCCTGGCGGACGGTGACCTTGCCGTTGGCGTCGACCTCGCAGGGGTTGTTCTCGGTGCAGGTCTCGCCGTCCTCGTTGCCGGTGTTGTTGACGGCGACGACCTTGCCGGTGGCGTTGTCGATGACCGGCGAGCCGGAGGTGCCGCCGATGGTCTGGCAGGCGGAGGTGTAGCGGAGGGAGTCCTTCCAGGTCCAGTCGCCCTCCTTGAGGCGGTACGCGAACCCGTCGACGTTGCAGCTGTAGAGCCGCTTCCAGTAGCCGGAGGCGACCGTGATGGCGGTGCCGGCCGTCGGGTGCGTGTCCTGCACGGTGAGCGCGCTGATGCCGTACGTGCTTCTGATCGCCGCGTAGGTGGTGTTGAGCTGGTAGATCGTCACGTCCGTGTCGGTCATCGTCGAGTAGACGACCTTGTTGGCGCGCAGGGTGCCGACCCGGGTGGCGGCGGAGTTCAGCAGGCCGAAGGTGCGGGTGGAGGACTGGCCGACGATCACCTCGCCGGGGTCGGGGAAGCCGGTCTCCAGGCAGTGGCCGTTGCTGAGGACGAGTGCCGGGGCGGTGTCCGCGGAGTTGGGGAAGCGGATCACGGAGCCCGAGCAGTTGCTGAGCGAGACGGTGCCGGCGAAGTTGACGGCCTGGAGCGTCGGCGACGCCTTCCCGGCGGGTGCAGCCTTGCCAGCGGGTGCGGCCTTCCCGGTGAGCGCGGCCTGCCCGGCAGGTGCGGCCTGCCCGGTGGCGGCGACCGCGGGTGCCATGCCCGCCCCTGTGATCACCAGGGCCGCGAGCGCGGCAAGGAGAGGCTTCTTCATGTGGGGGTCCCCTCTGACGACAGGGACGACCGGAGATCTTCCGGCCGTCTTGTCATGTGCATCGCTTGTCATGCGCATTGTGATCGCCAGGGGTTGGGCGGGCAAGGAGCTGTTTCCGGCCGCGCGCGGGCCCGTACGCGTACGCCGTGAGGGCCCGCGGGGAAATCCGCTCAAAACGACGCGTCTCACGTGGTGGAAAACACGGCCCACGGGGCGTTACCGGGCCGTAAGCTCCCAGACATGCAGGTGATCCAGTCGACCAAGCTCGCCAACGTCTGTTACGAGATCCGGGGCCCGGTGCTCGAGGAGGCGATGCGGCTGGAGGCTGCCGGGCATCGGATCCTCAAGCTGAACACCGGCAACCCGGCGGCGTTCGGCTTCGAGTGCCCGCCCGAGATCCTGGAGGACATCCTCCGCAACGTGTCGTCGGCGCACGGCTACGGCGACGCGAAGGGCCTGCTGGCGGCGCGCCGGGCCGTGGTCATGCACAACCAGACCCTCGGCATCGAGACGGACGTCGAGCACGTGTTCATCGGCAACGGCGTCTCCGAGCTGATCGTCATGGCGATGCAGGGCCTGCTGGACGACGGCGACGAGGTCCTCGTACCGGCGCCCGACTACCCGCTGTGGACCGCCGCCGTGTCCCTGTCCGGCGGCACGGCCGTCCACTACCGCTGCGACGAGCAGTCCGACTGGATGCCCGACCTCGCCGACGTCGAGCGGAAGGTCACCGACCGCACCAAGGCGATCGTCATCATCAACCCGAACAACCCGACGGGCGCGGTGTACGACGAGGCGATGCTCCGGGGACTGACCGACATCGCGCGCCGGCACAACCTGCTGGTCTGCTCGGACGAGATCTACGACAAGATCCTCTACGACGACGCCACGCACACCCCGACCGCGAAGGTCGCCCCGGACCTGCTGACCCTCACCTTCAACGGCATGTCGAAGGCGTACCGGGTGGCCGGCTACCGGGTGGGCTGGATGGCGATCTCCGGGCCGCGCGCGCACGCCGACTCCTACATCGAGGGCCTGACGATCCTGGCGAACATGCGCCTGTGCGCGAACATGCCCGGACAGCACGGAGTGGTCGCCGCCCTGAGCGGCCGGCAGACCATCCAGGACCTGGTGCTGCCGGGCGGGCGGCTGCGCGAGCAGCGGGACGTGGCGCACGAGCTGCTGACCCAGATCCCCGGGGTGACCTGCGTGAAGCCGAAGGGGGCGCTGTACCTCTTCCCGCGCCTGGACCCGCAGGTCTTCAAGGTCAGGGACGACCGCCGGATGGTCCTGGACCTGCTGCGCCAGGAGAAGATCATGGTCGTCCAGGGCACCGGCTTCAACTGGCCGGAACCCGACCACTTCCGGGTGGTGACCCTGCCGACGGTCGGGGACCTGCGGGACGCGGTCACCCGGATCGGGACCTTCCTGGACGGCTACAGCCAGCCCTGACTCTTCAGCGCACGACTCAACTTTAGACGAAATCCAAGCTAGGATGGTTTCCTGACAGCACAGGAGGCCATCCCATGTACGAGCCGATCCGCACCAAGTCGGTCCACAGCACGATGGCCGGCACCACGTCCGACTTCCCGCACCGCACCCGCGAGGAGGAGCTGGACATCCAGCTCGCCGGCCATCTCGCGGCCCTGCTCGCCGTCACGGACGAGCTGCGCGCCCTTGCCCCCTCCGACGGCCTGGACGCCGCCGCGGAGCGGCTCGCCACCCAGGTCACACGGTTGCGCAGGGGACGCACCCCGGCCCGCGCCTCGATGAGCGCCGCTGCCGCGCCGCCCCGCCTGGCGGCCCTGAACCGGCGGGCGCACACGCTCGCGGGCCGCGCGCTGGTCGTCGCCGCCTCCCGCGCCGACACGGCGGCCGCGATCCTGGCCGCCGAACGGATGGACGCGCACACCGCGGCCCTCGAACCCCGCGAGGTCGCGACCCACTGAGCCGCCGACGGCTCCCCCCGACGGCCCCGGTCCGCGTGCACCCGCAGCGACGCGCGGACCGGGCGCCACGAAAACCCGGCGCCACGGCACCGACACCCACGGCGCCGACACCCACGCCGCGCCCCCACCGCCGTGCCCTGTCCGGCCGTATGGGGAATCCCGTGTTCCCGTTGCATTCCGGGGCGCCCCCTTCACCCCCCGTTCACCCGACCCACCCGGGAACGTGGGGTTCCGCGAGCACGCTCCCGGTGTGAGACGAATCGCAGGAATCGTCCTCGCGGTACTGCTGGTCGGTGGCGTGGTGGCCGCCGTCGTCGCAGGCCGCGGCAACGAGGACAAGAGCACGGCAACGAAGACCGTGCACATGGTGATCGGATCGGAGAAGGCGGAGTTCTTCGCCGATCCCGACGTGGTGAAGGCCCTCGCCGCCAAGGGCTACACCGTCAAGGCCGAGACCTCCGGCTCCTGGGCCATGGAGGGACTGGACCTCAAGGGCTACGACCTCGCCTTCCCCTCCAGTCAGGCGCCGGCCGCCGAACTCGCCGCGCGGTACGGGGTCCGGGGCACCCTGCCCCGCCCCTTCTACTCGCCCCTCGTGGTGGTCGCCCGGCGCGGCGCCGCCGAGGTGCTCGCCGGCAACGGCCTGGCCACGCTCGACGCGGCCCACCGCGGCACGCTGAGGATGTCCGCCTACCTCGACGCGGCCCGCCGCGACCGGACCTGGCAGCAGCTCAAGGGCGCCGGGAAGTACGGGGAGTTGACCGGCACGCTGTACATCTCCAGCACCGACCCGGAGACCTCCAACTCCGGCGCCCTGTATCTCGCCGCCGCCTCCTACGTCGCGGGCGGCGGCCGGGTGGCCGCCGGTGACGCCGACGTCGACCGCGCCACACCCCTGATGCGCAAGCTGGTCAGCGTCCAGGGCGCCCAGCAGTCCAGCACGGACGCCGCCTTCCGGGACTTCGTCAGCGGCGCCGGCAACCCGCTCGTCCTCGTCTACGAGTCGCAGGTCACCACCCTGCTGCGCGAGCAGGCCAGCCCCGGCGACCTGGTGGTCCTCTACCCGGACACCACCGTCAACAGCGACCACACCGTGGTGCCGCTCACCGAGAACGGCCGCGCGCTGGGCGAACTCCTCGGCAGTGACCCGACGTTGCGCAAGCTGGTGGTCCGGCACGGCTTCCGGCCGCAGGACGACGTCGCCGAGTTCGCCGCGGCCAACGCGGGCCGCACCGGCTATCTCAAGCAGGAACTGACCGGCGTCCGCCAGGCGCCCGTGCCCACCTCGAAGGTGCTGCGCGAGCTGGCGCGACGGGCGCGCGGATAAAGGGGGAAGCACCGCATGAGCACAACCGACAACGACGACTTCACGCTCACTCCGCCCGAGGCCGTCACGCCCGTGCCGCGGGAGCGGGCCGGCGGGCTCGTCCCCGTCGCCGACGGCGTCCGGCAGGACATGGCGCACAGGGCCGCCGCCTACGTGGAGTCCCTCGCCTCCCTCGACGCCCGCTCCCCCGAGTTCGCGGGGAAGGTCGGCGAGATCACCGGCCTCGGCGCCGGGGAGATGCGCACCGCCGGCGCGCAGTCCAACCGCATGCTGGAACGGGCCGTGCGCAGCCTGCCGAGCAAGGGCGGTGACGCCCAGGCGCAGGTGGCGGGTTCGCTCGTGGAGCTGCGGCGGGTGGTCGAGGACCTGGACCCGCGCGACCTGCCCGCGAACAAGGGCCGCAGGTTCCTGTCCCGGCTGCCCGGCGGCAACAGGCTGCGCGACCACGTCGCCCGGTACGCCTCCTCGCAGGGCACCCTCAACACGATCGTGGGCTCGCTGCGCGGCGGGCAGGACGAACTGCGCCGGGACAACGCCGCCCTGCAGACCGAGCGGGTCCGCCTGTGGGAGACCATGGGCAAGCTCCAGGAGTACGTCGTGCTGACCGAGGCCCTGGATGCCGCCGTCGAGCAGCACGTCGGCGACGTCGGGGCGAGTGATCCGGCGCAGGCCGACACCCTGCGCGCGGACGTCCTCTTCCCGGTCCGGCAGAAGCACCAGGACCTGCTGACCCAACTCGCGGTGTGCGCCCAGGGCTACCTCGCCATGGACGTCGTACGGCGTAACAACGACGAGCTGATCAAGGGCGTCGACCGGGCCGCCACGACCACGGTGTCGGCGCTGCGCATCTCCGTGATGCTGGCCTCCGCGCTCGACAACCAGCGCAAGGTGGTCGACCAGGTCAACGCCCTGCGCGGGACGACCGAGGACCTCATCCGCGGGAACGCGGAGATGCTCGCCACGCAGAGCGGGGAGATCCAGCGGATCGCCGCCGACCCGGCGGTCGGCGCGGACACCCTCAGGGCCGCCTTCCAGCAGATCTACCGCACCCTCGACGCCATCGACACCTACAAGGTGCAGGCGACGGAGGCCATGGCGGCGACCGTGGAGTCCCTGACGTCGGAGCTCCAGCACGCGAGCACCTACCTGGAACGCAGCCGGTCGCAGGGCGCGCTCGAAGGGGGCCTCGCGTGAGACGCCGACTGGCCGTGCTCGTCGCGGCGGCCGCCCTGCTGAGCGGGTGCACGACGAGCCACGGCCGGACCCCGGACGGCGCGCCCGGTACCGGCCCCGAGCCCGGCACCCTGCGCGTCCTCGCGTCCAGCGAGCTCAGCGACATGGCACCGGTCCTCGACCGGGTCCGCGAGGACACCGGCATCACGGTCCGCCCCACCTACCTGGGCACCCTGGACGCCGTGGACCTGCTGGCGAGGGGCAGGGCCGACGGGCGGTACGACGCCGTGTGGCTGTCGTCGAACGACTACCTCCGGCTGCGTCCCGACGCGGCGCGGAAGGTGGTGTCGGAGACGCCCGTGATGTCGAGCCCGGTCGCCGTCGGTGTCCGGGACGCCACCGTGCGGTCCCTCGGCTGGAAGCCGGAGGACGTCACCTGGTCGCAGGTCGAGCAGGCGGTCCAGGACGGGAGACTCACCTACGGCATGACCGACCCGGCCCGCTCCAACTCCGGCTTCTCCGCGCTCGTCTCGGTCGCCTCGGCCCTCTCCGGCGCCCAGTCCGCGCTGACGGACGCGGACGTCGCGAAGGCCACGCCCCGGCTGAAGGAGTTCTTCAAGGGGCAGAAGCTGACCTCGGGTTCGTCGGGCTGGCTGGCCACCGCCTACCGGAGGCGCGGGAACGTCGACGCGCTGCTGAACTACGAGTCCGTGCTCAAGGGCATCCCGGGCCTCACCGTGATCCGCCCCCGCGACGGTGTCGTCACCGCCGACTACCCGCTGTCCTCGCTCGCCTCGACCGATCCGGCGACCCGCGCGGAGGTCCGCCGCCTCACCGGCGCCCTGCGCACGGACGCCGTCCAGCGGCTGATCACCACCCGCACCCACCGCCGCCCGGTCGTCGCCTCCGTGCCGCCCGCGGCCGGCCTCGACACCGGCCGGCGCCGTGAACTGCCCTTCCCCGGGAGGCGTTCGGTCGCCGACGGCCTGCTCGACTCGTACGAGAACGAGCTGCGCCGCCCGTCGCGCACCGTGTACGTGCTCGACACCTCCGGCTCGATGGAGGGCGACCGGCTGGCCCGCCTCAAGAGCGCGCTCAGCGGTCTCACCGGTGACTTCCGCGACCGGGAGGAGGTGACGCTGATGCCGTTCGGATCGCAGGTCAAGAGCGTGCGGACGCATGTCGTCGAACCCGCCGACCCGCGGCGGGGGCTCGACGCGGTCCGCGCGGACACCAGGGCCCTGACCGCCGACGGCGACACCGCGATCTACACCTCGCTGGAGAAGGCCTACGGCCATCTGGGCGCCGGCCGGGACGCGTTCACCTCCATCGTGCTGATGACGGACGGCGAGAACACCGTGGGCGCGAAGGCGGCGGACTTCGACGGCTTCTACCGCGGGCTGTCCGGTGCGCAGCGGGAGATCCCGGTGTTCCCCATCCTCTTCGGCGACTCCGACCGGGCGGAACTGGAGCACATCGCCGACCTGACCGGCGGCCGCCTCTTCGACGCCCGGAAGGGCTCGCTGGACGGCGCCTTCGAGGAGATCCGTGGCTACCAGTAGGGCGCTGGCGTACCTGGAGTCCCGCAAGAACCTGACCGGGGGAGCGTGCGGGCTGGCCGGCCTGGCGCTGACGTTCGCGGGAGTGGCGGGCCCGTACTGGCCGGTCGTCGTCGCCGGGCTGTACGGGGCGGGCGCGCTGGTCGCCCCGCCGGAGCGGTTGCCGCCTCCCGCCTTTCCCGACGCGTCGGCCCAGCTGGAGGCGGTGCGGGACGACTTCGGGAAGCTGGGCGCCTATCTCGCGGACATCGAGCTGCCGCCCGCGGCGGCCGGCCGGCTGTCCGAACTGACGGAGCTGCTGGCCGCGTTGCTCGACCCCGGCTGGGTCGCGGAGGCGCTGGCCCAGGACGCCGAGGGCGTGCACACGCTGGCCCGGACCGTGCGGCAGGACGTGCCGGAGGCGGTCGACACCTTCGTACGGACGCGGTGGTGGTCGCGGCTCACGCCGGGCCAGGAGCCGCCGGAACGGCATCTGGAGCGCCAGCTCGGTCTGCTGCACGAGGAGGCCGGACGGCTGGCGGCCGACCTGCGGGAGGCGGAGGCACGGCGGCAGGAGTCGCACACGCGGTATCTGGAGGACCGCTCGAAGTGAGCGTCCACCGGGAGACGCCGGGGCGGGCGGGCTGCTGGACACGGGCGAGGGCCCGCCGTCGTCCCGGGTCCCGGGGCGGGGACGCGAGGTGACGGCGGGCCCGTGACCCCGCACGCCGTTGTGCGGGGCCTCGCCGGTACGGGGGCCGAGCGGGCTCGGCGTACTCCGGTACGGGGGTGCTGCGCCGCGGCCGGCCGGGACGACGTGCTGGTCAGGGCGCACTCGGTGACCGGCCGCGGAGTCTTCGGGGCGGTGGGCTCAGCCCAGGCGCTCCACGAGCGCGCGGTACTCGTCCCACAGCTCCTTGGGGGTGTGGTCGCCGAAGGTGTTGAGGTGCTCGGGGATCAGGGCGGCCTCCTCGCGCCAGACCTCCTTGTCCACGGTGAGCAGGAACTCCAGGTCCGAGTCGGCCAGATCCAGGCCCTTGGTGTCCAGGGCCTCCTTGGCCGGCAGGATGCCGATGGGGGTCTCGACGCCCTCGGCCTTCCCGTCGAGGCGCTCGACGATCCACTTCAGGACGCGGCTGTTCTCGCCGAAGCCGGGCCAGACGAACTTGCCCTCGTCGTTCTTGCGGAACCAGTTGACGTAGTAGATCTTCGGGAGCTTCGACTGGTCCTTGCCCTTGGCGACGTCGACCCAGTGACCCATGTAGTCGCCCATGTTGTAGCCGCAGAACGGCAGCATCGCGAAGGGGTCGCGGCGCAGCTCGCCGACCTTGCCCTCGGCGGCGGCGGTCTTCTCCGAGGCCACGTTGGCGCCGAGGAAGACGCCGTGGTTCCAGTCGAAGGACTCCGTCACCAGGGGGACGGCGCTGGCGCGGCGGCCGCCGAAGAGGATCGCCGAGATCGGCACGCCCTTCGGGTCCTCCCACTCGGGCGCGATGATCGGGCACTGCGCGGCGGGAGTGGTGAAGCGGGCGTTGGGGTGGGCGGCCGGGGTGCCGGACTCCGGCGTCCAGTCGTTGCCCTTCCAGTCGGTGAGGTGGGCCGGGATCTCCTCCGTCATGCCCTCCCACCAGACGTCGTTGTCGTCGGTGAGGGCGACGTTGGTGAAGACGGAGTTGCCCCACAGCGTCTTCATCGCGTTGGCGTTGGTGTGCTCACCGGTGCCGGGCGCGACGCCGAAGAAACCGGCCTCGGGGTTGATCGCGTACAGCTGGCCGTCCTCGCCGAACCGCATCCAGGCGATGTCGTCGCCGATCGTCTCGACCGTCCAGCCCGAGACGGTGGGCTCCAGCATCGCGAGGTTCGTCTTGCCGCAGGCGCTCGGGAAGGCGGCGGCGACGTACTTCGACTCGCCGTGCGGCGGGGTGAGTTTCAGGATCAGCATGTGCTCGGCGAGCCAGCCCTCGTCGCGCGCCATGACGGACGCGATGCGCAGGGCGTAGCACTTCTTGCCGAGCAGGGCGTTGCCGCCGTAGCCGGAGCCGTAGGACCAGATCTCGCGGGTCTCGGGGAAGTGGGAGATGTACTTCGTGGAGTTGCACGGCCACGGCACGTCCTGCTCGCCCTCGGCCAGCGGCGCTCCGAGCGTGTGCACGGCACGCACGAAGAAGCCGTCGTCGCCGAGTTCGTCCAGGACGGGCTGTCCCATGCGGGTCATGGTGCGCATGGAGACGGCGACGTAGGCGGAGTCGGTGATCTCGACGCCGATCGCCGAGAGGTCCGAGCCGAGCGGGCCCATGCAGAACGGGACGACGTACATCGTCCGGCCGCGCATCGAGCCGCGGAAGACGCCCTGTTCACCGGTGAAGATCTCCCGCATCTCGGCGGGGTCCTTCCAGTGGTTGGTGGGGCCGGCGTCCTGCTCCTTCTCGGAGCAGATGAACGTCCGGTCCTCGACCCGCGCGACATCGGTCGGGTCGGAGGCGGCGTAGTACGAGTTGGGGCGCTTGATCGGGTCGAGCTTCCTGAAGGTGCCCTTGCGGACGAGCTCCTCACTCAGTCGCTCGTGTTCCGCCTCGGATCCGTCACACCAGACCACGCTGTCCGGCTGCGTCAGTTCGGCGATCTCGTTCACCCACGAGATCAGGTCCTTGTGCTGGGTGGGAACGGTGGAGGGAGCCGCGATGTCGCGCGCCACGATTGCTCCTAAATGAGGGATTTTGTGTTGGAGGCCCCGTGGGGGCTGCGGCCCGGATGCTTCTCGAGGAGACCTTGGCGCTCATCCGGTGCCGACCGCACTCATATGATCATGCGACGCGAGTGCCCATATGTCCAGGGGGCCTCACAGGTGAGCGACGTGAGGATCGCCACGCCCGATGGTGTTTCCGACCGTGTCTTTGCGTGCACGTTGAGTTCGCCTGAAGGTTCTTTTACGCAAGATGCCGGACACCGAACCCCGTGAGACGATCGCCACTCCCGGCCGTTCTCAGGACCCACACCCCCGTAACCTACGGTTGCGTAGGTACGATGAGCCGCATGACTGCGCCCGTCCCCGACGCGCCCCTGGACCCGCCGGTCACCGGCCGCGGCCCCGTCGCGCTCTCCCTGCCACACCCGGTCAAGCCCAAGCTCCGCGGCTGGCTGCACCTCGGCATGTTCCCGGCCGCCCTCGTCGCGGGCCTGGCGCTGACCGCCCTGGCCGGCTCACCCCGCGCCCGGGTCGCCTGCGGGATCTACGCCCTGACCGCCTGCCTGCTGTTCGGCGTCAGCGCCCTGTACCACCGGGGCGACTGGAACCCGCGCATGGACGGCGTCCTGCGCCGGCTCGACCACGCCAACATCTTCCTGATCATCGCCGGCACCTACACCCCGCTCACGATGCTCCTGCTGCCGGGCAGCAAGGGACAGTGGCTGCTGTGGAGCGTGTGGGCCGCCGCCCTCGCGGGCATCGCCTTCCGTGTCCTCTGGGTCGGCGCCCCGCGCTGGCTCTACACCCCCTGCTACATCGCGATGGGCTGGGCGGCCGTCTTCTTCCTGCCGGACTTCATGCGCGCCGGCGGCGTCGCCGTGCTCGTCCTGGTGGTCGTCGGCGGGCTCCTCTACAGCGCCGGCGGTGTCATCTACGCGCTCAAGCGGCCCAACCCGTCCCCGCGGTGGTTCGGTTTCCACGAGGTGTTCCACTCCCTCACGGTCGCCGCGTTCGTCGCGCACTACGTCGGGATCTCCCTGGTGGCGTACCAGAACACGTAGCTCCACGGAGCTCCTCCGAAAACGGCCACGGCTCGGGAGCCGTGGCCGTTTTCGTCATGCCCGGAGGACGCACTATTGACAGCGACTATGTTTTGATAGCTACTCTCATTTCATGGCTACTGTCACTCAAGGCGTCGGCGTGCGCCCCGAACCACGCCGCTGGTGGGCCCTCGGGGCCCTGGTCGCGAGCATGCTGGTGATCGGCTTCGACACGACGATCCTCAGCGTCGCGCTGCCCACGATGGCGGAGCAGCTCGGCGCGAGCACCGGCGAGCAGCAGTGGATGGCGGACGCGTACGTCGTCGTCTTCGCGGCCCTGATGCTCCCGGCCGGACTGCTCGGCGACCGGTTCGGGCGGCGCGCCATGCTGATCACCGGGCTCGGCGTCTTCCTCGCGGGCTCGGTGCTGGGCGCCCTCGCCGACGACGTGAACTGGGTCGTCGCGGCCCGCGCGGTGATGGGCGTCGGCGCGGCCCTCGTCACCCCGCTCGCGCTCTCCGTCCTGCCCTCGCTCTTCGCACCCGAGGAGCGCACCAAGGCCGTCGGCATCGTGTCCGCCGGCTCCACCCTCGGACTGCCGCTCGGGCCGATCCTCGGAGGCTGGCTGCTCAACCACTTCTGGTGGGGCTCGGTCTTTCTGATCAACATCCCGATGGCCGCGCTCGGCGTCGCCGCCTGCGTGTTCCTGCTGCCCGAGACCCGGGACCCGGCCTCCCCCCGGGTCGACGCCGTCTCCACCGCGCTCACCGCGACCGGGCTCGGCGCCCTCGTCTACGCGATCATCGAGGCCCCCGGCCGGGGCTGGACCGACCCCCTGGTCCTCGGCATGTCCGGCGCGGCCGTGGCGCTGATCGGCGCGCTGGTGCTGAGGGAGCGCCGGGCCGTCCGCCCCATGCTCGACATGACCCTGCTCGCCCGCCGCGGCTTCCTGTTCAACACCCTCGCGGCGACCCTGGTGATGTTCGTCCTGTCCGGCCTGATGTTCGTCCTGCCGCCGTACCTCCAGGCCGTCCTCGGCAACGACGCCCTCGGCACCGGTGTGCGACTGCTGCCCATGATGGGCGGCCTGATCGTCGCGGCGAGGGCCGCGCAGCCGGTCGTCAACCGGTTCGGGGCCCGGGCGGTGGTCAGCGCCGGACTGGTGGTCCTCGCGTTCGCCGCGCTGCTCGGCAGCCGTACCACGGCCGGCTCCGGGTACGGCTTCACCGCGCTGTGGCTGTCGGTCGCCGGGGTCGGCTTCGGCTTCGCGGTGGTCCCCGCCATGGCCGGCGCCCTCGGCACCCTGCCCGCCGACCGCGCCGGCAGCGGCTCCGGGCTGCTGATGACGCTGCGCCAGGTCGGCGGGGCGATCGGCATCGCGCTGCTGGGCAGCCTGCTCGCGAGCGCCTACCGCGACCGGCTCGACGTCACCGGGCTGCCCGCCGAGGCGGCCCACACCGCCGGGGAGTCCGTGGTCGCCGCCCACCTCGTCGCCGAACAGGCCGGTTCCGCCCGGCTGGTGAGCGCCGCGAACAGCGCGTACGTCCACGGCATGACGCTGGCCATGCTGGTGTGCGGGATCGCCGCGGTCGTCGCCGCGCTGCTGGCCGCCGCCTTCCTGCCGGGGGCCCCGGCACCCCGGCCCGGCGACCCGGCCGAACCCCCGGTCATGGCGGCCCCCGACGCCGATGCCCGACAATGACTGCATGACGGCTGCACGGACTCCCGCCCCCGCCGACCGCCCCCAGCTGGGCCTGCGCGAGCGGAAGAAGATCAGGACCCGCGAGGCGATCCGTACCGCGACGTACGAACTGGTCGGGGAGCAGGGGTACGACGCCACGACGATCGAGCAGATCGCCGACCGCGCCGAGGTGTCGCCGTCGACCGTCTTCCGCTACTTCCCCACCAAGGAGGACATCGTCCTCACCGACGAGTACGACCCGGTCCTGATGGAGGAACTGCGGGCCCGGCCCGCGGACGAACCGTGGCCGGACTCCATCCGCCACGTGATGCGGGAGGCCGTCCGCACGGGCGTCGAGGAGGACGCGGCGGTGGCGCGGCTGCGCACCCGGCTCATGGTCGAGGTCCCCGCGGTGCGCTCGCGGATGATGGAGAGCATGTCGGTCACCGGCCACATGCTCTGCACCGCCATCGGCGAGCGCACCGGCCGCGACCCGGACAGCCTGGAGGTTCGCGTCTACGCCATGTCCCTGATCGGCGGCCTGATGGAGACCTCCCTGTACTGGGCCGCCAACGGCCACCGGGACGACTTCACCACCCTCGTCGACCGCACGCTGGAGGTCCTGCAACACGGCCTGCTCAGGGAAAACGGCTGAGCCGCCACCTTGCTGCCGTGGCATCCTGACCCGGTGACCGCACCGGAGATCCACGTCGCGTACGCCCCCGAGCTGGGCGTGTTCCTCCCGCACGAACGGCGCACGGGCACCAGCGCGCTCACCACCGACGGCGTCTCGTCCCTCGGTCACGTCGTGGAGTCGACCGGCGTGCCCCTGACCGAGGTCGGCGCCCTCCTCGTGGACGGCCGCGAGGTGCCCGCCTCGCACGTCCCGGTGACCGGCGAGTCGGTGGAGGTGGGGGCGGTCCGCCGGCCCCAGCGGGTGCCGGGCGCCCCGCTCCGCTTCCTGCTCGACGTCCACCTCGGCACCCTCGCCCGGCGGCTGCGCCTGCTCGGCGTGGACACCGCCTACGAGTCCACCGACATCGGCGACCCCGCCCTCGCCGCGCTCTCCGCCGCCGAGAAGCGGGTCATGCTCAGCCGCGACCGGGGCCTGCTGCGCCGCCGCGAGCTGTGGGCGGGCGCGTTCGTCTACAGCACCAGCCCCGAGGAGCAACTCCGGGACGTCCTGGAGCGGTTCCGGCCGGAGCTGCGGCCCTGGACCAGGTGCACCGCCTGCAACGGCCTGCTGAAGGAGGCCACCAAGGAGGAGGTCGCCGACCAGCTGCACGGCGGGACGCAGCGGTCCTACGACGTCTTCGCGCAGTGCCGGCAGTGCGGGCGGGCGTACTGGAAGGGCGCGCACCACGAGCAGCTGGTGGCCATCGTGGAGCGCGCCCTTCAGGAGTTCGCGGGCGACCGCTGACCTTTCGCCTTCCTGACGTCACCCTTTCCGCAGGCGACGCCGTCCTTGTCGCGGTCCAGGCCCAGCGGGTCGTCCCCGCCGTTGATCTCCAGACGGCCGTAGTGGTTCGTCCTCAGCCAGGCGCACCGTGCGGCCGTCGTCTTCTTGACCGTGGCCGGGAAGGCGGTCGGTACGCAGACGTTGGTCGAGCCGTAGTGCCGGTCGCAGCCGGAGATCGTCGTGCTGACGTTCTGCGAGGCGCGCTTCCTGCCCTGCTGCCGCACGGTCCCGGTGAGGGAGTCCGCGAAGGAGTGGACGTGCGCGGAGGCGTCGGTGGCGCTCAGCGCCGCCGGGCCCTGGAGGTGCACCCACTTCGCCACCGACGGCACCCCGCCGGCGTCGACCGCGAAGAGCATGTACCAGCCGGGCGGTGCCATGTCGGGGTTGCTCGTCACGTTCAGGTCGACGTTGTCGCCGGTCACCGACAGGGGCAGGTCCACAAACCGCTGGTTGGGGTCCGAGGAGTGCGTGACGGCCGCCGGGCGGATCAACTCGGCCCTGGCGACGGGGCGGTCGACCGTGATGCGCTGGGTGTCGCCGTAGTTCCACTCGGTGTCGATCACCGAGGTGATCGTCGGACGTGTGCCCTTGAGCAGGTAGGGCGGGGTGTAGACCGACACGTTGTGGTTCCAGGTGCCGTTGCCCGGGTTGTCGCCGGTCGACATCACCCGGCCGTCGGGCAGCAGGAACGAGGACGAGTGGTAGCCGCGTGCCTGCGGGTCGGCGTTCACCGGGTCGAAGGTGTTGGCCGCCGGGTCGTAGAGGGAGGACTCGAAGACCGGGTCGGCCCGGTTGTGCAGCGCGCCGCCGGTCTCCAGCACCTTGCCGTCCGGCAGCAGTACGGCGGAGACGTACATCTTGCCCTGGGCGCCGGTCTCGGCGACCTGGCCGGCGCCGAGGTCGACCGTGCCCTGCGGCAGCGGTGGCCCGGCCACGTAGGCGGGGTTCGCGGCCTTCAGGTCGATGACGTCGGTCAGCCGGTTGCCGTCCGGGTTGGAGTCGATGTTGCCGCCGCCGAGGGTCAGCACCTTCTGGTCCTGCGCCGGGGGCAGCAGCACGCTCGCCGACTGGTCGCGCTGGTCCTTGTTCCGCAGTCCGGGCACCGACGTGACCGTGTTGGCGCCGTAGTCGTAGATCGCCGACCCCGTGCCGGGGAGGTTGTCGCCGAAGACATGGCTGCCCGAGTAGAAGAGGCGGCCGTCCTGCATGAGGATCATCGACGGGTACAGACCCCAGTACGACCAGGTCTGGTTGACCTTCCACAGCGGCTGCCACCGCTGCTCGGCGTCCGACCAGTACTCGGCGGTCACCGAGCCGGTCGAGTCCTCCTTCAGCCCGCCGAAGGAGACGACGTCACCGTTGCCGAGTTCGGTCGCCGACGGGTACCAGTGCCCGTCGTTCAGGTCGTTGGTCCTGCTGTACGTCTCGG
Organism: Streptomyces sp. NPDC043878; assembly: GCF_056435735.1. Lineage (NCBI taxonomy): Bacteria > Bacillati > Actinomycetota > Actinomycetes > Kitasatosporales > Streptomycetaceae > Streptomyces > Streptomyces sp. NPDC043878. The sequence goes on along the minus strand of NZ_JBWKDW010000012.1, from coordinate 10,729 downwards.
TGACCGGGTCGAAGACGTAGGAGTCCTTGAAGCCCTCGTAACCGTGTCCGCCCGCCACCGGGTACGCCTTGTTGCCGCTCATCACCAGCACCCGCCCGTCCTGGAGCTGGACGTGGCCGGAGCAGAACATGTCCTTCGGGGTGGGGATGACCTTGTAGGTGCCCTTGACCGGGTCGTAGACCGCCGAGGTGAAGGTGCCCGCGTCGAACTGCTCCTCGCTGTTGCCGGAGCCCGCGATCAGCAGCACCTTGCCGTTGTCGAGGACGACGGAGTGCATGGAGCGGACCGGGTTCCGCGTGGGCAGCACGTCCCACCTGCCGTTCGCGCACTCGTCGGCCGTGCCGGCGCAGGCCGCGGGCGGGACGACCTCGGGGACCTGGTCCATCGTGTAGTCGTCGGTCGTCACCGAGCCCGTGCCGTACACCGACGCGCCCCAGGTGATGCGGTCGGTGCCCGCCGGGACCGGAGGGGTGCGGACCGTCGCCCGGGTCCAGCCGCCCTGCATGTCCAGGGTCTTGAGGTCGGTCCAGTACTGCCAGCCCGCCGTGGTGTCGTGCCGGAACAGGGTGACGGCCGCGTCGGGCGTGGTCGTCCTGTACCAGAGCCCCAGGTCGTACTGGGTGCCCGCGGTGACCACCGGCGCGCACTCCGTCGACTCGGTGATCAGCGCCTTGCGGTCACCGTCGACCCGGCGGGTCAGCGCGACCTTCATCGCCCTGGTACCGGAGTGGGCGTCGGAGGTGGTGGTGAAGGTGAAGTCGTTGTCGCCCCAGCCGGACTTCTCCCAGCAGTACGGCATCGAGTCGGAGCCGACGGTCTCGAACCCGGGGTTCCTGACGAGGTTGGCGGCCGAGGCGGGCTGGGGCGAGGTGAGCAGCAGGCCGGCGGTCAGCACGCCCACCCCCACCATCGCGGTTCTTCTTCGGTGTCTGTTCACACGGCTCTCCTCGCTGTGCGGCCCTCGTCGCAGGCGTCACGGCCCCGGCGCGGGAGATAGACCAGCGCCTCGGTCCCGGCGAAACGCAGGACGAACGTCGTCACCAGCGCGAGCGCGGTCGCGGACAGCGCGCCCATCCCCCACCGGTGCACGAACAGGGTGATCAGCGGAATGCGCAGGACCAGGTCGGCGTTGGCGAGCAGCGCGAACCGGCCCATCCGGTCCCACCAGCGCCGGTGCGCGCGGCGGTCCCGGAACAGGAGGTGCTCGACGAGCACGAGGTTCCAGGCGACGCCGAGCTGGTTGGCGAGGATCTCGGCGGGCACGTAGTGCAGTCCGGCGAGGGTGAGGGCCCACAGGCCCAGCAGGTTGGGCACGAACCCGGACGCGCCGATCACGCCGAAGCCCACCATCCGTGCGACGGGCGAGGCCGTACGCAGGCCGACCAGGTGACGCAGGAAGCGGAAACCCTCCCGCGCGCTCGACTTGGACTCCCCCGCGAACCGGTCCTGGAAGACGAACGGCACCTCGGTGACCTGGCGGGGGCGGCTGCGCACCGCGAGTTCGAGGAGGATCTTGTAGCCGAGGGGCTTGAGCGCGTCGGCGGTGACGTGGCTGCGGCGGATCGCGAAGAACCCGCTCATCGGGTCGCTGATGCCGTGCAGCCTGCGCGGGAACAGGGACTTCGTCAGCCAGGTCGCCCCGCGGGAGACGGCGACCCGGTAGCTGCCGGCGAGCCCGGCGCGGCTGCCGCCTGTGAGGTAGCGGGAGGCGACCACGAGTCCGGCGTTGGCCCGCTCGCCGGTGGCCACCAGCTCCGGCACCAGCGAGGGCGGATGCTGGCAGTCGCCGTCCATGACGACGATCCAGTCGGACCCGGCCGCCCTCATGCCCTCGACGACCGCACCGCCGAGTCCGCCCACCGGCTCCTCGCGGTGCAGCACCGTCACCGGGAAGGGGCAGTCCTTCGCCGCCTCACGGATGACGTCGGGGGTGTCGTCGGTGGAGTCGTCCACGAAGACCACCTCGCAGGGCAGCCTGGCGGGCACCGACTCGGTGATCTGCCGGAGCAACCGCCGTACGTTCGCGGACTCGTTGAACGTCGGTACGACGATGGTCACGGCACCTGGTTCGGGCACCTCCGCCGCCCGGACCGCCGGATCGTTCAGTTGTCCCGGGGCGGTGTGGTCCTGGTTCATCGCTCGCCTCCCGCGGCGCCGGTGGTCTGGATCCGCCGGATCTCGATCCGGTCCGCGCCGGTGCCGAAGACGGCGACGGGCGTCGAGTGCCTGATGGCCGCCCTGACGTTGGGCAGGTCGACCGCGTCGCGCCGCACCGTCGGGGAGGCCACCACGTAGTCGATGTCCTTCCAGCCGCGCGGCATCGTCCTCGTGACCGCGGGGTCGAGGTCGGCCTTGTAGAACCAGATGACGCCGAGCCCGGGCCGGTACCCGGCGTGCACCAGGTCCAGCCAGAGCGCGTCGTCGACGAGGACCCGGGTGTCGCCGGGGTCGTCCACCTCGGTGGAGAGCCACTTCGAGGCCGCCCGGTAGGGGGCGTTGGCGTCGGTGGTGAGCGCGGTGCGGTCACCGTCGTACCAGTGCGGTACGACGTAGGCGCCGGCGGCGAGGGCGAGGATGCCGGCGAGTGCGTACCGGCCGCCCGTGACGTACCGGTGCTCGCTCTCCGCGCGCCGTCTGCGCAGCACACCGTGGGCGACGGAGGCGGTGCCGCCGGCCAGCACCAGGGCGAGGAAGGGCAGGGCCTGGATGACGTACATCGCGGGCAGGTAGCCGTTGGGCCGCAGCGCGACCACCGCGAGGATCGCCACCGCCAGGGACGGTCCGGCGAGGGCGCGGGCGGTGACCGACCAGCGCCAGGTCGCCAGGAGCAGCAGGGCGCCCGCGAGACCGCCGACGATGAGGACCCGGTCGTAGTAGAGCCACGACCGGAGGACGCCGTACGAGCCGGAGCCGCGGTCGAGGACGAAGCCCGAGCCGGGTCTGGTCATCTGGTACCGGAGCCCGTCCCACAGGGACACATGGCCGCCGCCGGGCAGCAACTCGCCCTTGAGGAGGGCGAACAGGGGATACGAGAGGCCGATCATCGCGCAGGCCGTGACGGCGCCGGTGAGCGCGAACTTCCGGGTGTCGCGGTGGCCGTGCCGCCACATCGTCAGCAGCAGCGCGGGCAGGATGACGAGCATCGTCTCCTTGGTGAGCACGGCCGTGGCGGCCGCGACGCCCGCACCGAAGTGGTGCCACAGGTGCCGGTTCGGGGAGGCGGCGAGGGCGAACGAGAGGAGTGTCCACATCACCGCGAGGTTGTCGAGGAAGATCTCCCGCTGGAGGACCACCGACAGCGGCGACAGGCCGAAGAGCACCATGCCGAGCCCGGCGGCCCAGCGCGGCAGGGACAGCCGGCGCCCGAGCACGTAGACGAGGACCGCGCTGACCGCGCCGACCACCAGCATCATGACGCGCATCGAGCCGACGGTCATCGAGTCCGGGCTGAACAGCGAGGGTATCCAGGTCAGCGCGGCGATCTGGATCCAGCCGAGGGGCGGGTGGTCGTACCAGTACGTGTAGTGGGCCAGGCCCTTGCCCTGCTGGACGGCCCAGGCCTGGGCGAGGTAGGTGCCCTCGTCGTCGCTGAGGGTCGGGTAGTCGGCGATGTTCCAGCCCTGCACGACGAGGACCGCCACGAGGAGCGCCCCGCACAGCAGGAGGTCGGGCCGGGAGGTGCGCAGGCGCTTCGGCGGCCCGGTTCGACCTGTCGAAAGGACGTCAGGCGCAGGCCGGCGCCGCGCGGGGACCTTGGCTGTGGTCACCGCGGGAAGGGTGGAGGTCACGCGGGGACGTCCTCTCGGGACTCGCGGATCACGTCGGCGCCGGTGAGGTGGGCGCCGACATGCGTGGTCAACTCCCAGTCGTTGCGGCCGCGCTGCTCGCGCCAGACGGCACGGAGGGCGGCCCCGGCGAGGAGCACCTGGTAGAAGGGGCCGCCCACGACGAGCTTGAGGTAGTGCACGAAGCTCACGCGCAGCCCGTACTGCCTGCCGAAGTCGTGCAGCCCGACCAGCTCGAAGACGAAGGTCACGGCCGCGGTGACAGTCGGCAGGAAGGTGAGGAACGCGATCCCGACGGGCACGTCCAGGAAGAGCGCCACCGCGAGGTTGAGCGGGATGACGACGCCGGAGAAGGCCTGCAGGAAGGGTGTCATCAGCGTGTACCGGGCGAGCAACCGCTGCCCGAAGCCCGGCAGTTGTTTCCAGTCCTTCTTGCGGTAGACCTGGAGGAAACCCTGGTTCCAGCGGGTGCGCTGCTTGAGCAGCGCCATCAGTGAGCCCGGGGTCTCCTCGCGGGTCACCATGTCGCAGTCGTAGGCGACGACGACCTTCTTGCCGGCGCTGGACAGCCGAACGCCCAGGTCGCAGTCCTCGGCCAGGCAGTCGGGGTCCCAGCCGTCGGCCTCCCGCAGCACCCCGGTGCGCACGAAGACGGTGTTGCCACCGAGCGGGATGAAACCTTTCTGCGCGTGCAGGTGCAGCCGGGAGCGGAACCAGAAGAAGTACTCCAGGCAGTTGCGCAGGCTGTACCAGCTGGAGTGGAAGTTGATCAGCTGGACCCCGCCCTGGACGACGTCGGCGCCCGTGGTGCGGAACGCGTGGTCGACGTGGGCCAGCAGCTCCGGATGGACCTGGTCCTCGGCGTCGAAGACCCCCACCACGTCACCCCGGCAGTGCGGCAGCGCCGTGTTCATGGCCTTCGGCTTGTTCTTCTTCTCGTGGGTGTCGACGACCACCCGGACCCTCGGGTCGCGGCCGGCGGCCCGCTCGGCCACCGCCGCCGTCTGCGGGTCGTCGTGCCCCACGATGACGATGATCTCGAAGTCGGTGTGCGTGGACTCCAGCAACCGCTGGATGGTGTGGTCCAGCACGGCCTGTTCGTGGCGTGCCGGAAGGAGCAGCGAGAAGGAGACGTGTTCGTCCCCGTCCGGACTGCTGAACCGGGTGGAGGCGAGCACTTCGGGCGTGCGCCACGCGTGCATCTGCCACCACAGGGTGAAGGCCGCCATCCAGAACAGGGACAGCGAAACGACAGCGAGAAAGACGGACGTCAGCAAAAGATCCCCCCAGATCCCCAAGCCCCCTGTCGCGACGGTGCGTTGCACCCGTCGCGGCACTGCGGCAGAGAATAGGGAAGAACTGTGAATTGCCGACACTGCTCCGATAAATAGCCTGTTTCGGAACGGTGGTGGACTAAGTGGGATCCGTCCGAACACGTGCCCTGTGCGGGCTGACGGAATACACCGCACCGCCCCGGTATGTCCCGCGTCTCAGCCGCTCAGCGCCGCGCGCAGCCGCTCCGGGTCGGTCGTCGGGGCGTCACAGGTGAAGTTACGGCAGACGTACGCCGTCGGTTCACCGCCGACCAGAGGCCGCTCGGCCAGCAGCGGGAACTCGTCACTCTCCGCAGTGCCCACCGCCACCACCGCCCCCGGGGCGGCACCTAGAAGTGCCGTACGGTGCAGGGCGCGTGTGGCCGCGTCGTCCACCGCGGGGCCGACCACCGCGACCTCGCGCGGCCCGTCGAGCAGCGCCTCGGCGACGGCCAGTCCCCAGCCGACGAACCGCGGCACCCGCGGCCCGAGCGCCTTCACCACGCCGAGCGCCCGCTCGGCCGCGGTCCGATGAGGCTCCGACCCGGTGTGCGCCGCGTAACTCAGCAGCGCGCCCGCCGCGGCGCTCCAGCCGGACGGCGTCGCGTTGTCGGTCGGGTCCTGCGGCCGGCGGATCAGCCGCTCGGCGTCGGCGGCGGTGTCGTACAGCGCGCCCGACTCCGGATCGGCGAACCGGGCGAGGACATGGTCGAGCAGGAACCCGGCGAACTCCAGCCACACCCCCTCCCCGGTGACGGAGGCCAGCGCCAGGAAGCCCTCCGCCACATCTGCGTAGTCCTCCAGCACGCCGGCGTTGGCCCCGGTCCGGCCGTCCTTGCTGGTGCGGGCCAGCCGCGCGTGGTCGTCGAGATGCAGCCGTACGAGGAGATCCGCGGCCCCGACCGCCGCCTCGACCAGGTCGGGGCGGTCGAAGTAGGCGCCGGTCTCGGCCAGCGCGGCGATCGCGAGCCCGTTCCAGGCGGCGACGACCTTGTCGTCCCGGCCGGGGGCGGGCCGCTCCGCCCGCCTCCGCAGCAGCCGCTCCCGGATCGACGCGATCCGCTTCGCGTCGAACTCCTCCTCTCCCTCGGGGAGTTGCAGGACGGAGGAGCCGTGCTCGAACGTGCCCTCCTCGGTCACCCCGAAGTACCGGGCGGCGAGACGCGCGTCCTGTTCGCCGAGCACCTCGGCGAGCTCTCCGGGCGTCCACACGTAGTACACGCCCTCGACGTGCCGGCCCGTCCCGTCGTCGCTGTCGGCGTCCAGCGCGGAGGCGAACCCGCCCTCGGCCGTGCGCAGTTCCCGCACCATGAAGTCGGCGGTCTCCAGAGCGACCCGCCGGGCGAGCCCGGACCCGGTGGCCCGCCAGAGGTGGGCGTACACCCGGCACAGCAGGGCGTTGTCATAGAGCATCTTCTCGAAGTGCGGCACGACCCACTCCCGGTCCACGGAGTAGCGCGCGAAGCCGCCACCGAGCTGGTCGTGGATCCCGCCGCGGGCCATCCGCTCAGCGGTGTCCCGGGCCATCTGGAGCGCGCCCTCGGACCCCGTGCGCGCGTGGTGGCGCAGCAGGAACTCGATCACCATGGACGGCGGGAACTTCGGCGCCCCGCCGAATCCGCCGCGCTGCGGGTCGTACTCCCGGGTCAGCCCGAGCAGCGCCTGCGCGAGCTCCTCCTCACCGGGGGCGCTGCTGTCCCCGTAGGAGATCTCCCGCCCGGCCAGATCCCGCACGATCTTCCCGGCGACCTCGGCGACCTCCTCGCGCCGCTCGGACCACGCCTGTCCGACCCCTTCGAGCACCTGCCGGAACGACGGCATGCCGTGCCGGGGCTCCGGCGGGAAGTACGTCCCGAAGTAGAACGGCTCGGCCTCCGGCGTCAGGAACACCGTCATCGGCCACCCGCCCTGGCCGGTCGCCGCCTGGACGGCCTCCATGTACACGGCGTCGACGTCGGGGCGCTCCTCGCGGTCGACCTTGACCGCGACGAACCGCTCGTTGATCCGGTCGGCGGTCTCCGGGTCCTCGAAGGACTCCCGGGCCATGACATGACACCAGTGGCAACTGCTGTACCCGACGCTCAGCAGCACCGGCACCCCCCGCCGCCGCGCCTCCTCGAACGCCTCGGCCGACCAGGGCCACCAGTCGACGGGGTTGTCGGCGTGCTGCAGCAGATAGGGGGACGTCTCGTGGGCCAGTCGGTTCGGCATACGGTCCATCCTGCCGCAGTACCCGGAAAACCCCGGACAGCACGGGGTACGGCGCGGCAGGTGCGCGGAGCCGCCTCCGGGCGCCCCCGCCGAAGCGGCCCTCTCCCCTCCGACCAGCATCGGCAGCACACTTGACGAGCAACCCGTTGCTGCCGGAGGGGGAATGACATGCGGGACGGTCATCGGGCGGACGCCGAGCGGTTGTTGGCGCGGGCCGTCGAGGAGGAGGTGCGGCGGTCGGGCGGGCGCAGCGACGGGAGTGTGCTGCTGGCGCGGGCGCGCGGCTCGCTGGACGCCATGGCGCAGACGGCCGCCGAGGAGTACGCGGCGTACACCAGCGCGCAGGACGCGGCGCAGGCCGGGCAGCTCACGTTCGGGCAGCGGTACGCGCGGGAGGGGGCCGGCACCCCCCTGCTGGTGGCCGGCGTCGCGGCGGTCGCCGCCGCGGTCGCCGACCTGGCGTTCGGTACCGGCGCGGGCACGGCGCTGGGCGCGGGAGCGGCCGTCGGCGTGGTGGGCGCGGCGGCGACCGTGGTGAAGGTGGCGGGCTCGCACGTGCCGGCCGCGCACCACCGGGCGGGTGCCCTCGGCCAGCCCGGCGGCCCCGAACAGCTGCGGCTGCAGTGGCTGACCGCGCTGGAGGTACGCGGTATCCGGCCGTTCCTGGACCAGCAGCGGGTGCTGAGCGCCTCCACCGGGCCGAAGAAGGGGGCGGGACCGCAGCTGCGCGGAACCGACAAGAGCGCGGCGGCCCGTGGGCGCAGTGTGCTGCGGCAGTCGTTCGGCCAGCTGCCGGAGCCGGCGGAGCCGTTCGCGGGGCGCCGGGCGGAGCTGGGGCGGATCAGGCAGTGGGTGCAGGCGGCGCGCGCGAGCACCGAGACCCGGCCCACGGTCGTGGTGCTGCACGGAGCGCCCGGCAGCGGCCGTACCGCGCTCGCGGTCCGGGCCGCCCACGCGCTGAAGGACCAGTTCCGCGGGGCGTGCGTCGTCGATCTGCGCGGCGACAGCCCGCAGGAGCCGCCGCTGCCGACCCGGGACGCCCTGCTGCACCTGCTCAACCGGCTCGGCGCACCGCGCGAACAACTGCTGTTCCGTGAACGTTCCTCCCCCGACCAGCAGGTCAAGCGCCTCGGGGAGCTCTACCAGCAGCATCTGACGGGGCTGCCGGTGACGATCGTCCTGGACGACGCCCTGGACCCGGGGCAGGTCCGCGCCCTCGTCCCCGAGCGCTCCGACAGCCTGGTCCTGGTGACCGCCCGCAAGCCGCTGGAACTGCCGGCCGAGCTGTCCGCCTGGGTGCACCAGCTGCCGGTCGAGCCGCTGGACGCGGCGGGAGCGGAGGAGCTGCTGGGCGCGGCGACGCAGGACACCGCCGGTCCCTACGACGCCGAGTCCGCCGACCGGATCGGGCGGCTGTGCGGCGGGCTGCCGCTGGCCCTGCGGATCGCGGGCTCTTCCCTGGGCCCGCGCTCCCCCCGCCGACTGGCCACCGATCTTGACGCGTACGGGCCGGTGGAGCCCGTCGAGCGGGTGCTGTGGCTGCGCTACACCGACCAGGCGGACCCGGCGCGCCGGCTGCTGCGCCGGCTGGCGCTCGCCGGCCGGGCCTCGCTGGGCGCTGCCGCCGCCGCCGCGCTGCTGGCCACGGACGAGACCGACGCGAGACGCCGGCTGGCCGACCTGGCACGGGCGGGCCTGATCGAACAGGTGCGCGGGGACCGCTACCGGCTGCACGACCTGGTGCGCGCCTTCGCCCGGGCGCGGCTGGCCGACGAGGAGGAGCCGGCCGAGCGCACGGCGGCGCAGGAACGGCTGATCGTGAACTACGCCGAACTGGCCGACTCGGTGCTGCGACTGGTCGACGGCAACGTGTCCACCCGCTCGGACCGGTTCGGCCCGCACGGCTTCACCTCCCTCGACGATGCGCTGCGCTGGCTGGACGACGAGTCGAGCTTCATCACGGCGACGCTGCGGCAGGCGGAGGGCGTCGACCAGGGCGCGGTGCTGAACCTGCTCGGCGCGCTGTGCGACTACTGCCTGCTGCGGGGCGACCTGTACCGCCTGGGGGAGATCAGCGAGCTGGCGCAGGCCATCGACCAGGGGCTGCTGATCCGCTCGGTGCAGTGGCGCACCGGCATCGCGGCCCGGCAGCTGGGCGAGCTGGACAAGGCACGCACGACCCTGACCTCCGTGGTCGACCTGTACATGGAGGCGCACCACGACGCGGGCGCCGCCCGCGCGCTGTGTTCGCTGGGCATCACCCTGCACCACCAGGGCAACCTCACCGAGGCGGCGGCGAAGCTCAGGGAGGCGCTGGAGCTTCAGGCGGCCCCCGAGCTGGCCGCGGACCGCGCCTGGACGATGCACGCGCTGGCGGCCGTGGAACGCGACCGCGCGCACCTCGCGGAGGCGCTGGACCTGCTGACCCGCTCGCTGGTCCTGCACCGGGCGGGCGAGTCGGTGCACGGCGAGGCCTGGGCCCACTTCCAGCTCGGTCAGCTGGGCCTGCGCATGGGTGACGTGCCGCGCGCCGAGTCGGAGCTGCGGACGGCCCTGGAGCTGTACGGCCGTACCCGCGACGCCCGCGGTGAGGCGTGGGCGCTGACCCAGCTGGCCCGGGCCCGGCTGGTGGACGGCGATCCCGTCGCGGCGGTGGAGGGCCTGCGGCAGGCCGCCGCCCGCCACCGCGACAACGAGGACGCCCGCGGGGAGGGCTGGACGGTGTACTACCTCGGGCAGGCGCTGGAGGAGACGGGCGACCTGGAGCAGGCGGTCCGCGAGCTGGAACGTTCCCGCGCGATGTTCTCGCGGATGCGGGACGTGTACGGCCTGGCCTGCGCCCGGCACCACTCGGCCCGGGTCACCCGCGACCAGCGGGCCGCGCAGACGGGCTCGCTGCGCAACTCCGGGTTCGCCCGGCAGCTCCTGGTCGACGCCCGCTCCGACTTCCAGCGCATCGGGGTCGCCCACGGCGAGGCGTGGACGTGCCTGGAGCTGGTCGTCGTCGACGCGGGAAACGCCCGTACCCAGCAGGCGCTGGCGCTGTGCGAGGAGGCGGCGGCCCTGTTCGCGTCGTACGGCGACCACCGGGGCGAGGACTGGGCCCGCTTCCTGCGCTGCACCCTGCTGCCGTACGCGGCTCCCGGCGGGGTGGAGGCCGGCACCGCGGCCGCCCTGGAGGAACTGGCCGCGCTGTCCCGCGCGGGCCACCCCGCACGGGACGCGAAGCTGGACGACTGCCTCGACGCCTACCAGCTGCTGCTGGAGCGCGGGGTCGACCCGGCGGCGGGATGGCAGGCGTGGGGGGGGGGGGGGGGGGGGGGGGGGGGGGGGGGGGGGGGGGGGGGGGGGGGGGGGGGGGGGGGGTGGGGGGGGGGGGGGGGGGGGGAGGGCGGGGGGGGGGGGCGGGGGGGGAAGGCG
>NZ_JBWKDW010000011.1:239913-256162 GCF_056435735.1 Streptomyces sp. NPDC043878 | reverse complement strand
AACCAGCAGAGCTCAGACGGAATAGTAGCCCCAAGCGCACGCCAACCGCCCCCCCCCCCCCCCCCCCCCCCCCCCCCCCCCCCCCCCCCGCCGTAGGCCGGTCGCCGTGGGCCGGCGTGCTACGCCCCGCTCTCCCTGAGCATGTCCTCGCGCTCGACGAGCTTGACGCGCTCGCGTCCCTGCGGCTCGCCCAGCGCCTTCTCGGCGGCGTCCAGGCGGTACCAGCCCTCCCAGGTGGTGAACCGGACGTCGCGCTCGGCGAGGAACGCGTCCACGGCCTCCGGGTCGGGCGAGCCCGGGGTCAGCAGCCGCCCGTTCGCGTGGTCGTCCAGCAGGTTGGCCACGGTCTCGTTCGCGTCGCCCTTGGTGTGACCGATCAGGCCGACCGGGCCGCGCCGGATCCAGCCGGTGACGTATGTGGAGCGCAGGTGCTCGCCGTTCTCCTGGACGACCCGGCCGCCGGCGTCCGGGACGGTGCCGGAGTCGAGGTCCCAGGGCAGCTTGGGGAGCTTGTCGGACAGGTAGCCGACGGCGCGGTAGACCGCGCTGACGTCCCAGTCCCTGAACTCGCCGGTGCCCTTGACGTTGCCGGTGCCGTCGAGGGCGGTGCGCTCGGTGCGCAGGCCGACCACCCTGCCGTCCTCGCCGAGGATCTCGGCCGGCGACTCGAAGAAGTGCAGGAACAGCTTGTGCGGCCGGTCGCCGACGTCGCGGATGGCCCACTTCTCCAGGGTCTTGGCGACCATGTCGGCCTGCTTGTTGCCGCGCCGGGTCTCGATCGAGCCCGCGTCGTAGTCGATGTCCTCGGGGTCGACGACGACCTCGATGGTGGGGGAGTGGTCCAGCTCGCGCAGCTCCATCGGGCTGAACTTCGCCTGGGCGGGACCGCGGCGGCCGAACACGTGGACTTCCAGGGCCTTGTTGGCCTTGAGCCCCTCGTACACGTTCGGCGGGATCTCGGTGGGCAGCAGTTCGTCGGCCGTCTTCGCCAGGATGCGGGCCACGTCCAGGGCGACGTTGCCGACGCCGAGGACGGCGACCTTCTCCGCCTCCAGCGGCCAGGTGCGCGGCACGTCCGGGTGGCCGTCGTACCAGGAGACGAAGTCGGCCGCGCCGTAGGAGCCGTCGAGTTCGACGCCGGGCACGGACAGCGCGCGGTCGGCCGTCGCGCCCGTGGAGAAGATCACGGCGTCGTAGAACGCGCGCAGGTCGTCGAGGCTGATGTCACCCGGGTAGTCGACGTTGCCGAAGAGGCGGACCTGCGGCTTGTCGAGCACCTGGTGCAGGGCGGTGACGATGCCCTTGATCCGCGGGTGGTCGGGGGCGACGCCGTAGCGGATCAGTCCGAACGGGGCCGGCATGCGCTCGAAGAGGTCGATGGACACGCCGGGTTCGGCGGCCACCTCGGACTTGAGCAGGGCGTCGGCGGCGTAGATCCCGGCGGGGCCGGCTCCGACGATGGCTACCCGCAGGGGGCGGGGCATGATCAGGTTCCCTTCGAGCGGTGACAACGCGTCTCGTCGGGAAGCCTAAACTGAGGCAATCCTAAGTTGGTACGCGGGTCCGGTCTATGAGCTCATAAGTCCAGTTTATGAGTGACTCGAGGGGGTTGTTCCGGGCAGCGGCTGCTCCGCCCAGATGACCTTGCCGGCGGGCGTGTACCGGGTGCCCCAGCGCTCGGAGAGCTGCGCCACGAGAAACAGCCCCCGCCCGCCCTCGTCCGTCATCGCCGCGTAGCGGAGGTGCGGGGAGGTGCTGCTGCTGTCGAACACCTCGCAGACCAGGCCGCGGTCGAAGAGGACACGCACCTGGACGGAGTCCCCGCCGTAGCGGATCGCGTTGGTGACCAGCTCGCTGAGGATCAGTTCCGTCGTGAACGACAGGTCGTCCAGACCCCACCGGGCCAGCTGCCGGGTGACCAGGGAGCGGACCTCGCCGACGGCCGCCGGCTCGGACGGCACCCGCCACTCGGCGACGCGGTCGGCGGGCAGCGCCCGGGTGCGCGCGACGATCAGCGCCACGTCGTCGCTGGGGCGGGCCGGCAGCCGGGAGTCGAGGACGGCCCGGCAGGTGTCCTCGGGCGACGGTCCCGCCCCCTCCAGGGCGCCGCGCAGCAGGTCGAGCCCCACGTCGATGTCCTGTTCCCGGTCCTCGACGAGCCCGTCCGTGTACAGGACCAGCCTGCTGCCCTCCTCGAGTTCGAGGTCGACCGTCTCGAACGGCAGGCCCCCGAGACCCAGCGGCGGGCCGACCGGCACCTCGGGGAAGTCCACACTGCCGTCCGGCCTGATCACCGCCGGCGGCGGGTGGCCGGCGCGGGCCACCGTGCACAGCCGCGACACCGGATCGTAGATCGCGTACAGGCAGGTCGCGCCGGTGACCGGGGCGGTGCCGCCGTCCACCGTCTCGTCCTGGTCGATGCGGGCGACCAACTCGTCCAGCAGGGCGAGCAGTTCGTCGGGCGGCAGATCCAGGGCCGAGAAGTTGTGCACGGCCGTCCGCAGCCGCCCCATGGTCGCCGCGGCGAGCAGACCGTGCCCGACCACGTCACCGACCACCAGCGCGACCCTGGTACCGGACAGCGGCAGCACGTCGAACCAGTCGCCGCCCACGCCCTCCTGGGCCGGCAGATAGCGGTAGGCGATCTCCAGGGCGTTCTGGTCGGGCAGGCTGCGCGGCAGCAGACTGCGCTGGAGCGTCACCGCCATGTTGTGCTCGCGCGTGTAGCGGCGGGCGTTGTCGATGGAGACCGCGGCCCGGGTGACCAGTTCCTCGGCGAGGGCCAGTTCGTCGGTGTCGAACGGCTCGTTCTTCTCGGAGCGCCAGAAGCTGGCCACCCCCAGCACCTGGCTGCCCGCGCGCAGCGGCACCGCGATCAGCGAGTGGATGCCGTACGCCACCACCTGCGCGGACCGTTCCCGGTCCTGGGCGCGCCAGCCGGGCGCCCTGCCCAGCCGCGGTTCGATGACGGGCCGGCCGGAGTCGAGGCTGCGGGCCTGCGGGGAGGTGTCGACGAGCGTGATGTGCCGGCCCACCGGATACAGCGGGGCGTCCTTGCGGATGCCGCTCACCGCCGTACGGATCACCGACCCCGTCACCTCCGGCTGTCCGCCGCTGAGCACGGCGTGGAACAGGTCCACGGTGGCGAAGTCCGCGAACCGGGGCACCGCCAGCTCCGCCAGTTCCTCGGCGGTGCGGGTCACGTCGAGGCTCGTGCCGATGGCCACGCCGGCGTCGTAGAGCATGTTGAGGCGTTCCCGCGCCGCCTCGGCCCGGCCGGACAGGGCCCGCAGCTCCGTCGAGTCGCGCAGTGTGGCGACGCTCCCGGGCGGGCCGCCCTGGCTGTCCGTGCTGCGCTGGTTGACCGCCAGCAGCCGGTCCTTGACCAGGTGGACCTCGTCGGTGGCGACGCGGCCCGAGGTGAGCAGCGCCGTCATGTCGGGGGTCAGGCCGAGCTTCACGACGTGGCGTCCCTCGGCGCTCGCGGGCAGGTCGAGCAGGCGGTGCGCCTCGTCGTTGGCGAGCAGCAGCAGGCCCTCGCCGCCGACGATGAGCACCCCCTCGCGGACGGCGTGCAGCACCGCGTCGTGGTGCTCGTACATGCGGGTCATCTCGTGCGGGCCGAGCCCGTGCGTCTGGCGCAGCAGCCGCCTGCTCACCAGCGCCGTTCCGGCGAGCGCCAGGGCGAGCGCCGCCGCGGCGGCGCCGAGGAGCAGCGGCAGCTGGCGGTTCGCCGCGCCGCCCACGTTGTCCAGGGTCACCCCGGCCGAGACGAGCCCCACGACCTTCCCGTCGGGCGCCTTGATGGGCACCACCGCCTGCACCAGCGGGCCGATGGTCCCCGTGATCTGCTCGGTCACCACGCCGCCGGCCAGGGCGGGCCCGATGGTCCCGACGAACTTCTTGCCGATGCGGTTGGGTTTGGGGTGGCTGTAGCGGATGCCGTCGGTGTTCATGACGACGATGAAGTCCACCCGCGTCGCCTTGCGGGCCGCCTCGGCGCGCGGTTGCAGCACCAGGCTCGGGTTGGGGGCGTTCAGCGCCTCGCGGGTGCCCGGCGCGTCGGCGAACGCCTCGGCCACCGCGACGGAGCGGTTGCGGGCCTCCTGCGTGCTGTCGTGCCGGCTCTGCAGCACCAGAGCCGCCACCGCGGCCATCACGAGCAGCAGCACGATCACCACTTGCAGGACGAAGACCTGCCCGGCGACGCTTCGCCCGCCGAGCGCGGACCGCACCCCGGCGCCGGGCCCACGCGGCGGCCCGGCACCGTCCCGGTGCGCGCGCACGGACAGACCAACCGGTATGTACCCGGCCGACCGCCCACGCGCCCCGCGGGCGTCCTCGGAAGCGCCGTCGGGGCGCGCAGCGCTGGGACTACGGGTCGACCGGGCCCCGTATCGACCGCCTAGTCGGACCATGTGCCCATGTCTACACTGCCGCGCCCCGCGAGGCGAGGGGTGTCACGGCGTGTGACGGGACGGGGCCGTGACGCGGGGTCGGGGCGGGTACGGTGGCGCGGGCGCGGGGGCCGGTTCGACTCCGAGGGGTGTGGAGCGGCGTCGGTTCGGCCCGGGCGCCAGGGGGCCGCGCCCCGGCCCAAGAGGCGTGGCGTGCCGTCGACTTGGAGGGGTGCGCGACGCGGCGCCGTCCGCGTCCTCACGCCCGACGGGGACCGGTGTCGGTGCGGCGGGCGGCGAGGAGGAGGGCGATGTCGTCGGGGCGGTCGGCGGCGTGCCGGGCGCTTCCGGTGAGCCGGTCCGCCACACCGGCCAGCGAGCGACCGCCCGGGCGGTCGCCGGGGCCGCCCGCCCGGGACAGGGCGACGCGCAGCGCGGTGATGCCGTCGTCGATGTCCGCGCCCGGGTGCTCGACCAGCCCGTCGGTGTAGAGCGCGAGGATGGCGCCGGGCTCCATCGTCAGCTCCGTCACCGGGTAGTGGGCGTCCGGGGCGACGCCCAGCACGACCCCGCCGGGCAGGTCCAGGACGTGCGTGCGGCCGTCCGGGAGGCGCAGCAGCGGCGGCGGGTGACCGGCCCGGGCCGCGCGGGCGAGACCGGTGGCCGGGTCCAGACGGATGTAGCAGCAGCTCGCGAAGAGTCCCGGGTCGAGGTCGATGAGCAGGTGGTTCGTACTGCTCATCACCTCGTCGGGTGGCCGGTCCCCGAGCGCGAACGCCTTCACCGCGCTGCGCAGCTGGCCCATGGTGGCGGCGGCCTGCACGCCGTGGCCCTGCACGTCGCCGATCACCAGGGCGAGGCCGTCCCCGGCCTCGATGACGTCGTACCAGTCGCCGCCCACGTCCATGCCCTGGGTGCCGGGCAGATAGCGTCCCGCGGTCTCCACCAGCGGGTGCGCCGTGAGCCGCTGGGGCAGCAGGGCGCGCTGGAGCCCGCGGGCGAGCGCCGTCTCGGTCTCGTAGCGCTGGGCCTTCTCCATGGCGTGGGCGATCAGCCCGGCGAGGGCGGTGAGCACCGTGCGTTCCTGGGAGCTGAAGCTGCGCGGGCGGTCGAAGCCCAGGATGCAGGAGCCGACCGGACGGCCGGAGGCGATCAGCGGCAGGAAGGCGCGGGAGCCCACGGTCGAGTCCAGCGCCATCCCCGGGTAGGCCGCCGCGAGCTGGTCCATCGAGTCGAAGAACAGGGGGCGGCCGGTGGTCAGTGTCTCCACGCCGGGCAGGTGCTCGTCCAGGCTCACCCCCTCGAAGCGGGTGAGGAACCCCGGCGGGAAGCCGGTCTCCCACGCCAGGTACAGGTGGCGGTCCTGGAGCAGGTAGATGGCGAGCCGGCGGCCGCCGAAGGCCGGCAGCAGCTCCCGCATGACCACCGCCGACACCTGACGCGCGGTGACGGCCTCCGTCAGCGCGATGGCCAGGACGATCGGGCGGTACAGCGGAGCCAGCGAACCGGCGCCGTCCCCGGCCGCGAGGACCTCGGCGGCCTCGCCGGCCGCCGGTGACAGCCCCGCGGTGTCCGCGGCGTGGCGGGTCGGGCGGACGGTGCAGCTCAGGATGTCCGGCCCGGGATGCACCGAGAAGGTGAGCCAGTCGCCCTCCTGCGGCTGCGACGCGGGCTCGCGTCCCTCCGGTTCGGGCCGCCGGGCGTCGAAGTACACCGGATCGGGCGCCAGGAGGGCCCCGCGCAGGTGGTCGTCGTGGTCGGGCCGCTTCAGCCACGGCACGGCCTCCCACAGCGGCAGTCCGAGCAGCGCGGTGCGGGAGCGGTTCAGCAGCTGGGCGGCGCGCGGGTTCGCGTAGGTGATCAGCCCGAGCCGGTCGAGGCAGAGCACGCCGTCCGGCAGCAGGTCCGCCGCCGCGTCGCCGGACGTGCCGGGACCCGGAGCCAGCACGATGCCCCGCACCGGGAGCGTGCCGGGCGGCCCGGTATCGGCGAAGGCGTCGTCGTAGGGCGTCCACAGGTCCATCAGCCGCAGTCCGCCGTCGGCGGCCCGCAGGTACAGCGGCAGCAGCGGCGGTCTGCCCGCGGACGTCTCCCGCAGCGCGGCCAGCAGCCGTGGCGCGTCGCCCGGTGCCACGGCGTCCGCGAAGCCGTCGGCGATGCCGCTGAGGGCCTCGGGCGGCACGCCCAGCAGGGCGGGCAGGCGGTCGTCCACGGTCACCACCGAGGTGACGGGGTCCCAGGAGAAGCGCCCGACGTGCCCCGAGTCCCGCTGTGTGGCCGGGGGCCGGACGGACAGGGGTTCCCCGTCCCATACGACTGCCTCCCCGGAGTTCTCCAGTTTCCGCAGGGAGGCGCCCAGTTCCTCGGCCAGCTGGGCCATGCGGTCCCGCTCGGCCAGCAGTTCGGTGGGGTCCGACACGGCGGGGCGCAGGACGGTCAGGACGCCGTACGCCGTGGACCCGCTCACGACCGGCACGTACAGCGACCCGAACTGGAACGGCAGGCCGGCCGCGAACTGGGGGTAGCGGCGCATCGTGTCGGTGGCGTTCGTCAGCACCACCTGGACGCCGAGGCGGTGGGCGTCGGCGACCGGGAAGGGACGGTCGACGTGCAGTCGCCACCAGGGCCGGAACAGGGGGCCGGGCAGGCCCGCGAGCACGGCCAGGCGCAGCAGTCCGGGCGTGCGGGAGCGCAGGTAGATTCCTCCCGAGTGGCCGCCGGCCGTGCTGATCGCCTCCGACGAAACGTCGATCAGCAGAGCCGCCAGCCGCCCGGGTGTGGCGTGTCCGTCCTCGGCGCTCCCAGTCATCGGCCCTACCTCGTCCGTGCGCCGTCCCGCGGGCGACACAGCAAGAATGCGCCACAACAGCCCCGACACGCACCTGGGCGGCCTGGATCCGCGCCTTTCCGGGCGTATACCGGGAGGGGTGCCGCGGCCGGCCGGGCCCCCTCCGACACGCCCGCCGGGTTCGGCGCCCGGTCGCGCCCGACGAGACCGACCGGCGGGCGTCGGCGCTGCTGCGCCACCCCGGCCTGGTCGCCCCCGTGGGCTGGCCGCACCGGGCGATGCTCCTCGACCGGCTGGCCGGACCCGGCACTCGTCGCCTGAACCGGCGGCCACAGACGGCGCGCGGTTCTGATGGGGGCGAGGCCGCGGGCGACACGGCCGGGCGGGAGGTACTGCCGCGCGGGCGGTACTGCCGGGCGGGCGGTACGGCGCCGGGCTGCGAGGCCGGGCGCCGGGTCGCCGCCCGCAGTGCTCAGCCCTCGACCTTCTGCTCGGTCCAGGTCCAGGCGTACTGCAGCCAGTCCGCGAGGGTGACCGCGCTGAGGCCTGCGGCCAGCAGACGGGCGCCGCGCGGCGCGCAGACGTAGCAGGCGACGAGGCCGCCGGCCACCCAGGCGGCGGTGCAGAACGGGCAGGACAGGAGCTCGCCGACGGCCCGGCGCGCCCCGCCGCCGCGGGGTGCGTCGTTCACCTCGCCGGCCGGTCCCTCCGCCCCGCGCCGGGTGAAGGGCGCCCGCAGGAAACTGGTGATCTTGTCCTTGGTCAGCAGCCGGGAGGCCTTGAAGGTCGCGGTGCCCAGCAGCGCCACGTCCCAGGGCGGGACCTCCTCCGGCAGGCGTACGCCCCGCATGCGGGACACGACGGCGAACACCGTGGCGCCGGCGGTGAAGGTCGAGGCGAGCGCCGCGTAGCCGGCGAGGGGCACCTCGCCCCTGTCGTCGTATCGGAGTTCGTCGGTGGTCATGGCATCCTCCCTCGGCACCGTCTCCCGGATGAGCGGGAGCGGCCCGGGTGCCCGGTCCGCCGGGAGGCACACGCGGCGAACACATGTCCGCGCGCCGCTCCGGCCTGGAGCCGCTCGCCTCGCGGGACCTGACCGAACGGAACCGTGAGCCGTTGGCCGGGCTGGGCCAGAACGAGTCGCGCGACGTGGAGGGCCGCACCGTGACCCACTGCGTCCCCGACGAACGGCACGTCGTCGAGCGGTGATCACAGCACGCCGCCGGGCACGGCCTTCGCGGCCGCGCCCGGCAGGTTGCTGTTCGTCCGGCCCCGGTGGGGCCGAGGGGTCACCCCAGCAGCTCCCCGGCCGCGGAGTCGTGGGCGCGGGTGTAGACGTCGGTGTCCAGATCCCGGTGCCCGAACCGCAGTTCGTAGCGGGTCCGCAGGACGGACGCGGCCTTCTCGCGCGGCACGCCCGTCAGACCGAAGTGCTGGCGCGCGTACTCCAGCACGTCGTCGACGTCGACGCGGCCGCGCAGCACCCGTTCCCCGCCGCGAGCCTGCTCGCACTCCAGGCGGGCGGCCAGGGCGCGCCGCCGGGCCGTGATGGCGATGTCGGCGGCCACCCCCAGTTGCGCGCGGAGGTGGCGGGCCTGCCCTGCGGACAGCTCCCGCGCCGAACGGCCGCGCCGCCGGACCAAGCGCTTCATTCCCAACCCCTTTGTGACGACTGGGCGCCGTCCGGGCTCGGCGGACGGCGCGTGTGTGCGGACGTGTCCCGACCGGCTACCCGCGGAGCCGGGGTTCAGACCCCTCGATTCCGGGCCCGCGGCCGCTCGCCGCGCGCGATGGCGCCTTCGTCCCTACGATCGGTTGACGTGGGACACGTATTCGAGGAGCTCGTGGAGAAGCGGCGCGCGGCCGACCAGGCGCACAGCCGGGTCGACGAGCTGCGCCGGTCGTACGGACCGCCGACCGAACACACGTGGACCAGACATGAGACCGCCACCTACGAGACCGCGTTCCGGGCCTGGCGCGACCTCGACCGCGATCTCCGCTCCGCGCTGGCCGAGTACGCCAAGGAGCAGGGCCGGCCACGCCAGGAGGTCGAGAGAGAGGTGCAGACGGCCGTACGACGGTCGGAGGCGCACCGGCGTCCGGAATCGGAGCGGGGAGTGGACGGGCGCGGGCGGGAGTAGAGGAGCCCGGGCGCGGGAGCCGGTGCGGGTGTCCGCCGTCGCGGACTTTGCCGTACCGGCAATTCTGTTTGCCCGCCGCACGGCGGCGACGGGAGGCTTCCCGGCGAGGGTCTTCGAGGACCCCGACGACCAGCCCGTCCCGCCAGGAGGCGCCATGACCCACCCGCCCGTGACACCCGCCGCGGAGTTCTGGGAGACCCGCTACCGAGACAGCGGCCGCGTCTGGAGCGGTCGCCCGAACGCGCTCCTGGTGCGGGAGACGAGCGGCCTCCGGCCGGGCCGCGCGCTCGACCTGGGCTGCGGGGAGGGCGCGGACGCGGTGTGGCTGGCCTCGCAGGGCTGGCAGGTCACCGGGGTGGACATCTCGGGAACCGCCCTCCGGCGCGCCGCCGCCCACGCCGACGAGGCCGGGGTGGCCGACCGCGTCGGCTGGGAACGGCACGAACTCGGGGTGACCTTTCCCGAAGGGTCCTTCGACCTGGTGAACGCGCAGTACCTCCAGTCGCCGGTGCGCATCGACCAGCGGGCCGTGCTGCGGCAGGCTGCGGAAGCCGTCGCGCCCGGCGGCACGCTGCTGCTCGTCCTGCACGCCGGATGGCCGTCCTGGCAGGAACAGCCGCCCTTCGAGGCCGAGTTCCCCACTTTGGAGGGCACGCTCGCCGAGCTCGCGCTGCCCGAGGACGGCTGGACGCTGGAGACACTCGAAGCGGTCCGCCGGGAGTGCGCCTCCCCCGCCGGCGTCGAGGGCTTCCGGGAGGACAACGTCTGGCGCCTCAGCCGCACGAAAGCCTGACGGCGAGCACACCTCGGCCCCAGGGCGGCCTGTCGGCACCCCGCGCCCGGCGGCGGAACGGCCTCTCGGGCCTCTGCACGCCGGGGGCGGAACGGTGGTTGCGGGTTCCGGCGCCCGGCTGTCGAGCGGTTGCGGATTTCCGCGCCCGGCTGGGGAACGGCCTCTCCGGCCCCCTGCACATCGGTGGGTCGGTGCCCCCGCCGTGAAGTGGCGTTTCCAGGCCCCGCGCCCCGGTGGCGAAGTCGCCGTTCGCGGGTCGGTGCCCCCGGCCGTGAAGTGGCGCTTTCGGGCCCCACCCCGACCGCGGGGTCTCACCTCGGGCCGGCGACCCTGGACCGTGAGGCGGGGCCCAGGAGCGGGCCCCGCGCCCCCGGCTGCGGAGCGCCCGCCCTTTGGGTTCGCGCCCCCCTGGGTTCGCGCCCCCCTGGGCCCGCGCCCGCTGGGCCCGCGCCCCCCGCGCCCCCGCTCCCAAGCCCCGCACCGCGTTCGCGGTGTCGGCATACCGGGCCGGCGCCCGCCGGGCCGAGCGGGGTCAGTCCCGCGTCGTCGGTGCCTCGGACAGCGCCTCGGACAGTGCCTCGTGGGCCGCGGGCAGGGCCGCCGTGCGGTCCTCGGGTACCAGGCCGATGCGGGTGCGGCGGTCCAGGACGTCCGCCGTGTCGAGCGCGCCCTCGTGGCGCACCGCCCAGAGCAGTTCGGCGCGGGTGACGGGGTGCCCCGGCAGCACGGGTTCGCCGAGGCGGGGGTCGCGGACGCCGAGCGCGTGCACGGCCGGGGCCTCGGTGCCGTAGCGCCGGACGAGCCGGCGTGGCGCCCGGAGCATGGCGAGCGTGCGCGGCGGGGCGGCGCCCACGAGGGGCAGCGCGGCGGTGGGGGAGGGGCCGGCCGCGAGGCGGCGGGTTTCGACGGCGGCGTCCACGGCGTCCTGCGCCATCCGCCGGTAGGTGGTGAGTTTCCCCCCGACGACGGTGGTCACGCCGTCCGGTGAGGTGAGGACCGCGTGCCGGCGGGAGATGTCGGCGGTCCTGGCCGCCGGGCCGGCGTGGTCCGACGGCGAGGTGTCCAGCAGGGGCCGCAGTCCGGCGAAGGCCCCCACGACGTCCTCGCGGTGCACCGGGACGTCGAGGACGGAGCCGAGCACGTCGAGCAGGAAGCCGATGTCCGTCTCGGGCACGTCGGGCACGTCCGGTACGCCGCCCTCCACGGGTTCGTCGGTGAGGCCGACGTAGACACGGCCGTCGCCCTGCGGCAGGACGAGGACGAAGCGGTTGGTCTCGCCGGGCACCGGCACGTGCAGGCCGGCGGGCAGCGGCCCGAGGCGGTCCGCGCGCAGCACGAGGTGGGTGCCGCGGGAGGGGCGGATGCGGACGCCGTCCACCAGGTCGCCCGCCCACACGCCGGTCGCGTTGATGACCGCGCGGGCGCGGATCAGCCCTTCCTGACCGGTGAGTTCGTCGCGGACACGGGCGCCGGAGCCGGTGAGTTCGCGGGCCCGCACCCGGGTCAGGACGCGCGCACCGTGCGCGGCGGCGGTCCGGGCGAGCGCGGTCACCAGGCGGGCGTCGTCGGTGAGGCGGCCGTCCCAGGACAGCAGGCCCCCGCGCAGGCCGTCGGGGCGCAGCGCCGGGGCCAGGTGGCGGGTCTCGACCACGGACAGCCGGCGCGGTGCGGGCAGGGTCGCGCGGGCCGTACGCGCCGCCAGCCGCAGGGCGTCCCCGGCCCGGAAGCCGGCGTGGGCCAGCGCGGCCTGGCCGCGGGAGACGAGCGGGGTCAGGGGCAGCACGAACGGCTGGGCGTGCACCAGGTGGGGTGCGGTGCGCTCCATCAGCACGCCGCGTTCGACGGCGCTCTCGTGGGCCACGTCGAACTGGCCTGCGGCGAGGTAGCGCAGCCCGCCGTGGATGAGTTTGGAGCTCCAGCGGGAGGTGCCGAACGCCAGGTCGTGGGCGTCCACGGCGACGACGCTCAGGCCGCGGGCGGCGGCGTCGAGGGCGGCCCCGGTGCCGGTGGCGCCGAGTCCGACGACCAGGACGTCCACGACGGGACCCTCGACGGCCCCGCCGAGTTCCCGCGTACGCCGGGCGGCGGACAGGGACGGCCCGGGGGCCGACGGGGTGTGGGGGGTGTGGCCGGCGGTGGGGCTCATGGTGTGAGGGTCCTCTCCAGGACGGTCCGCAGTTCCGTGAGGAAGGCCGCGGTGTCCAGCTCGGTGTCGTCCTCGTCGGTCATGGTCCGCAGGGACAGGGTGAAGGACTGCACGACCAGCAGCAGGGACCTGGCCTGCCGTTCGGTGTGGCCGGGCCGTACCGAACCGTCGGCGTGTCCGTCCGCCAGGGCGTCGGCCAGCAGCCGCAGCAGGGCCTCCTGGCTCGCTCCGCGCCGGTCCAGGACGTAGGGGAGCAGCAGCTCGGGATCGACGTCCACGATCTTGCGGAAGAGGGGGTGGGCGCGGAAGGCGTCCACCCCGGCCACCAGGCCGTCGACGATCAGAGTCCGCGCGTCCGTGCCCGGGCGCGGCTCGGGCATGGCCCCGGTGGCCACCGCGACCCACTCCCGGGTCATGAGGTCGCCGACCAGGGACCGCACGTCGGGCCAGCGCCGGTACAGCGTCATCCGCGAGACACCCGCGCGGCGGGCCACGTCGGTGAGGGTGGTGCGGCGGACCCCGACGGCGAGGACGCAGTCGCGGACCGCGTCGAGCATCGCGTCGCCGTCCGAGTCGTTGTGACGAATAGGCGTCATGTGTCACAGTGTAACGCCCCGGGGTACCCGGGGGAGCGGCTCTGGAACCGACCGGTGAGGACGACAGTCATGGACATGCTGTGGAGCGGCTGGGGGGACCCGGCCCGAGCGACGCCGCTGCCCGACCCGGTGACCGGGCTGCTGCGCGAGCTGCTCGGGGTCGAGCCGCTCGGCGCGGAGCCGGTCGCGCTGGAGAAGATCGGCGTCCCCGAGCCGCCGCTGACCGGCGCCGCGCGCCTCGGCCTGCTCGCCGCCGTCGGCGGGCACGAGGACGGGGTGCGCACCGACGCGCAGACCCGGATCCGCCACACCCGCGGCAAGTCCACCCCCGACCTGCTGCGGATGCGCGGCGGCGACGTCGACGACCTGCCGGCCGCCGTCGTCCTGCCCGCGAGCCACGACGAGGTGAGCGCCGTCCTGCGGGTGTGCGCCGAACACGGCCTGGCCGTCGTGCCGTTCGGCGGCGGCACCTCCGTCGTCGGCGGACTCACCCCCGGCCGGCGCCTCCCCTTCGTCGCCCTGGACCTGCGCCGCATGGACCGCCTGGTCGCCCTCGACCCGGTCTCCCGGACCGCCACCCTGCAAGCCGGGCTGCGCGCCCCGCGGGCCGAAGCCCTCCTGGCCGAACAGGGCTTCACCCTCGGCCACTTCCCCCAGTCCCACGAGTGGGCCACCATCGGCGGATTCGCGGCCACCCGCTCCAGCGGCCAGGCGTCCGCGGGGTACGGCCGCTTCGACGACATGGTCCTCGGACTCACCCTCGCCACCCCCGAGGGCACCCTGGACACCGGCCGCGCCCCCCGCTCGGCCGCCGGACCCGACCTGCGCCAGCTCGTCCTCGGCTCGGAGGGGGCGTTCGGAGTCATCACCTCGGTGACGGTCCGCGTCCGCCCCGCCCCGGCGGTCCGCCGCTACGAGGGCTGGCGCTTCGCCACCTTCGAGGAGGGGTCCGCCGCACTGCGCCGGCTCGCCCAGGACGGGCCGCTGCCGACGGTCCTGCGGCTGTCCGACGAGACCGAGACACTCGTCGGTCTCGCCCAGCCCGACGCCATCGGAGCCGCCGGGGCGCGGGAGGCCGCCGGATGCACGGCGATCGCCGGCTACGAGGGCACCGAGGAGGACACCGCGCACCGCCGGGAACGGGCCGCGGCCGTCCTGCGCGACTGCGGCGGGACCTTCCTGGGCGAGGAACCGGGACGGCGCTGGGCCGAAGGCCGCTACACGGCCCCCTACCTGCGCGACTCCCTGCTCGACGCCGGGGCGTTCGCCGAGACGCTGGAGACGGCGGCGTTCTGGTCACGCCTGCCCGGCCTGTACGCCGCCGTGCGCGAGGCGCTGACCGGCACGCTCACCGCGTCGGGCACCCCGCCCCTGGTCATGTGCCACATCTCCCACGTCTACGAGAACGGGGCCTCGCTGTACTTCACCGTCGTCTCGGCGCGGGGCGAAGACCCGCTCGCCCACTGGACGCGCGCCAAGCACGCCGCCAACGAGGCGATCCTCGACGCCGGCGGCACGATCACCCACCATCACGGCGTCGGCACCGACCACCGGGACTGGTACGTCCGGGAGGCGGGCCCCCTCGGGGTGGAGGCGCTGCGGGCCGTCAAACGGCGGCTGGACCCGTCCGGGCTGCTCAACCCGGGCATCCTCCTCCCGGCGGACTGACCAGGCCCCGGCGGGACCCGCCCCCGCGCGCCCCGTTCCCCCCGCCGTGTCCCACGAAGCCCCGCCACCCCACGTCCAGCCCGATCCCGTAACCCCACCTCCACCCCCCATCCTCAAGCGCCGAAATCCCACCCCACCCCACCCCACCCCACCCCACCCCACCCCACCCCACCCCCGCCCCGATCCCGTAAGCCCCGGAGGCACACCGATGCGACAGTTCACCGCCGTCGTCAACCCCACCGCGGGCGGGTCCGCCGGGGCCGCCGCGCTGCTTGGGGTGGCCCGTCTGCTCCGCGAGGCGGGGGCCGGGCTGGAGACCGAGTACAGCCGCAGCCTCGCCCACGCCCGTGAGCTCGCCCGGCAGGCCGGGGAGGCGGGCCGGGTGGTGCTCGCCGTCGGCGGCGACGGCATCGCCGGCGGCATCGGCGGGGCTCTCAGCGGAACCGGCGCGGTCCTCGGACTGGTCCCGGCCGGCCGGGGCAACGACTTCGCCCGCGCGCTGGGCCTGCCCTCCGACCCCGCCGGCCTGGCCGAGGTGCTGCTGCGCGGTGAGCCGCGCCCGGTCGACACCATCGAGGTCCGCTCCGCCGTCCACGACCGCACGGTGGTCCTCGGCAGCGTGTACGCGGGCGTCGACGCCGTCGCCAACCGCCATGCCAACCACGCCCGTCTGCTGCGCGGCACCGCCTCCTACTACGCGGGCGGCCTGCGGGCGGTCACCACCTGGCGTCCGGCGCGCTACCGGGTCACCGTCGACGGCGAGGAACACCCGCACACCGGTTACACGGTGGTGGCCGCCAACTCCGGCTACTACGGCTCGGGCCGCCTGATCGCCCCCGACGCCCGCCTGGACGACGGGATGCTGGACGTCGTACTGATCCGCGAGGCGCCCCGCCGGCTGTTCTTCGCCCTCATGAACGACCTCACGACGGGGGCCCACGTCCACCGCCCGCAGGTGAGCGTCCTGAGAGGCCGGGAGATCCACATCGAGGCCGACCGTGAGGTGCCCTACGGCGCGGACGGCGAGGTGGAGGCCGTACTCCCGGTCACGGCCAGAGTGCTGCCCGGCGCGCTGAACGTCCTCAGCCGGACACCCTGACGCGCTCACGCCGCGTGCCGGGAGGTCCGGTCCGAGGGCGGCCAGACGTACGGCAGGTCGTCGGGCACGTCCGGGAACACGGGTGTGTAGAACTCCGGTGCCTTGCGGACGAGCGCGGAGCGGTGACTGAGATGGAACGCGGGGTCGCCGAGCCACGGGGGCAGTTCACCGGCCTCCCGGAGCTGTTCCTGGGTGCGGATGCCCGACCCGTCGCCCTGTCCGGCGAAGTCGGCCATCAGCGAGGCGGCGCAGGTGTCGGCGCGTCCGCCCGCCGTCCACACCCCGCACATCTCCAGGCCGTAGCGCACCAGCGCCTCCTCGTACCCCGCCCACATGCGCACCGCCGGATGGTGCCGCCAGCCATAGCCGGCGACCGTGAGGCCCCGCAGCACCTGGAGGGTCTCGACCCGCTGCTTGCCCAGCCGGCGCGGATCGAGGGCGGCGGCGGAGGCGCCGAAGTCGGGGTAGGGCAGGAAGGTCTGCATGGTCCGTCCCCTGTCGGTCGCGAGGGCCGGGGGGGGGGGACCTTGCCAAACGTGCTACCCCCCGGCGGGGTCGTTTCTTCTCCTCCTCCCACCGAACACCTTCCCTGGGCGGTTAGGTGGCGGTGGAAAGCTCCCA
>NZ_JBWKDW010000011.1:231440-239903 GCF_056435735.1 Streptomyces sp. NPDC043878 | reverse complement strand
GGGGGGGGGGGGGGGGGGGGGGGGGGGGGGGGGGGGGGGGGGGGGTTTTCGTCTTTTTCCTCCCTTTTTGTGCCGGCGGCCCCGCCCCCCCCCCCCCCCCCCCCCCCCCCCCCCCCCGGCCGGCTTCGTTCGTGCCCCTCGTACCACCGGACACGGTCCGGGGCCGGTCAGGCGGCGGTGAAACGCTCCCAGGCCCGGTGCTTGCCCAGCAGACGGACGAGGTTCTCCAGGGCGGCGCTGCCGGTGTCCGCGAGGACCACGCCCGGCGCGTCGGCGGGCACCCCGGCCGCCTGGAGGGCCGCCTCGCCGCCCGCCCAGGCACCGATGGCCTTGCCGTGCCGGAACACCTCGGCCAGCAGCAGCACGACCCGGGGATCGGACGTGGCCGCCGGTACGACGGAGGGCAGCCCCTTGGCGTCGCGGGCGCCGTAGGCGTCACCGCCCATGCCGGGGTGGCCGGCCAGCAGCACCGCGTCGAACTCGACGGACCGCGCGGTGGCGTACGTGCGCTGCACGGTCACCGCGTCCTCGCCCGAGCCGAGGACACCGCCGGCCGGGGCGACGACCAGGGGCACCATGCCGGCCTCGGTCACCGCCTCGCGTACGGCGCGTACGCCGTCCAGGTCGCCGTCCGGACCCACGACGACGCCGATGACGCGGCCGGCCGTCGGCCAGGTGTGGCCCACCTGGGACAGGGCGGGACTGGGTTCCACGTCGGCGAGGGGGACGGTGGGCGCCGGAGCCGGCAGGCCGAGCCCCCCGGCGACCTGGGCGCACAGCTCCGGGTCGATGTTGGCCAGGACCTGCAGGGCCCGCTCCTTGACGGCCTGCTCGTAGCACTTGCCGAGCTCGAAGGTGTAGGCGCCGATGATGTGCTCGCGCTCGATCGGGGACATGCTCAGCCAGAACCGGCGCGGCTGGCTGAAGTGGTCCGCGAACGACTCGGGCGCCTCCCTGACCTTGACGCTCTCCGGCACCCGCACGGGCGTCTCGACGAACGCCCCCGCCTCGGCTCCGGCGGTGAAGGGGCAGCCGCCGTCCAGCGAGTTCGGCCGGTAGGGGGCGACACCGCGGTGCACGGCGGTCTGGTGCATGCCGTCGCGCTGCATGTCGTTGACCGGCGTGTGCGGCCGGTTGATCGGCAGCTGCGGGAAGTTCGGGCCGCCCAGACGGGTGATCTGCGTGTCCAGGTAGGAGAACAGGCGACCGGCGAGCAGCGGGTCGTCGGTGACGTCGACGCCGGGGACGAGGTGACCGACGTGGAAGGCGACCTGCTCGGTCTCGGCGAAGTAGTTCGACGGGTTGCGGTCGAGGGTCAGCAGCCCGACCGGCTGCACGGGCGCGAGCTCCTCGGGGACGAGGTTCGTCGGGTCCAGCAGGTCGATGCCCTCGAAGGTCTGCTCCGGGGTGTCCGGGAAGGTCTGCAGGCCCAGTTCCCACTGCGGGTACGCGCCCGCTTCGATGGCGTCCGCGAGGTCACGGCGGTGGAAGTCGGGGTCGACGCCGCTCGCGATCTGCGCCTCCTCCCACACCAGCGAGTGCACGCCCAGCTTCGGCTTCCAGTGGAACTTCACCAGCGTGGTGGCGCCCTCCGCGTTGACCAGGCGGAAGGTGTGGACGCCGAAGCCCTCCATCGTCCGGTACGAGCGCGGGATGCCCCGGTCGGACATGTTCCACAGCGTGTGGTGGGTGGCCTCGGTGTGCAGGGTGACGAAGTCCCAGAACGTGTCGTGGGCGCTCTGCGCCTGCGGGATCTCCCGGTCCGGGTGCGGCTTGCCGGCGTGGATGACGTCGGGGAACTTGATCGCGTCCTGGATGAAGAAGACGGGCATGTTGTTCCCGACCAGGTCGAAGACGCCCTCACTGGTGTAGAACTTCGTCGCGAACCCGCGGGTGTCGCGGACGGTGTCGGCCGAGCCCCGGGAGCCGAGCACGGTGGAGAAACGCACGAAGACCGGCGTCTCCTCGTCCTCGGCGAGGAACGCGGCCTTGGTGACGGTCGCCGCCGTGCCGTAGCTGCGGAACGTTCCGTGGGCCGCGGCGCCGCGGGCGTGGACCACGCGCTCCGGGATGCGCTCGTGGTCGAAGTGCATGACCTTCTCGCGCAGGTGGTGGTCCTGGAGCAGCACGGGACCGCGGGGCCCGGCCTTCAGCGAGTGGTCGGTGTCGTACAGCCGGGTGCCCTGGGCCGTGGTCAGGTGGCTGCCGGACTGGGCGGCCCGGGCCCGGTCGGCGCCCGTCGGCTGACCGGTGGGCGACACGGTGGCGGGACCGCTCTGGTCCGGCTTCGGCGGAAGCGGCTCGCGGGGCTCGGTGGGCTTCGCCAGGGACGGGGACTCGACGGCCGGTTTGCCGGGGATCCCCTCCTCCGGCTCGTCGCCGCCCTGCACGCTTTCGGTGATCTTCTGGGCTGCCCGCTTGAGGGGATTCGCCTCGCTCATCGGATGTCCCTCCGCTAGGTCCGGTCACAGGGCGCGTGACCTGGTGTTCTGCTGTCGGTCAGGGGCGACCGGCGGGCGGTTTCGCGCCGAGAGGTCACTCGGTACGGCCGCCTCCCGGGCCCGCGCGAGCCGTGCACCGGGGCGCGGGTCGAGCGGTGTGAACGGCCTGCCGGTGCGGTCGCCACGTCTGTGTACCCGTGTCCCGGAAGTCAAGGCATGCGGTTTGATCAGCCGGCGAAGAAGTCGGCGAGGGCGGCCGCCAGCGGCTCGGGGGCCTCCTCGGCCATGTGGTGCCCGGAGTCGATCCCGTGACCGCGCACGTCGGCGGCCCAGTTCCGCCAGATGGCGACCGGATCGCCGTAGAGGTCCTCCAGGTCGTCCCGCAGGGACCACAGGACCAGCGCGGGGCAGCGGATACGGACGCCCGCGGCCCGGTCGGCGTCCTCGTGCCGTGCGTCGACGGTGAGGCCGGCCCGGTAGTCCTCCAGCATGGCGCGCACCACGTCGGGGTCACGGGTGGCCCGGCGCCACTCGTCGTGGTTCTCCTGGCCCATCTGCCGCGGGTCGCCCCGGTACCAGCTGTCGGGATCGGCGGTGATGACCCGTTCCGGGATGTCGGGCTGGGCGAAGAAGAACCAGTGCCACCACCGCGTCGCGAACCGCGCGTCGACGCGCGCCAGGTGCTCGGTCAGTGGCAGCCCGTCCATTAGCGCCACCCGGGACACCGCCTCGGGGTGGTCCAGGGTGAGCCGGAAGGCGACGGGGGCCCCGCGGTCGTGGCCGGCCACCCCGAACCGGACGTGGCCCAGCGCCCGCATCACCTGCGCCATGTCGTTCGCGACGGCCCGCTTGGAGTGGGCGGAGTGGTCCGCGGTGGGCGCGGGCCCCCGGGAGCGGCCGTAGCCGCGCAGGTCGGGGCAGACGACGGAGAAGCCGCGGGCGACCAGCAACGGCGCCACCCGGTGCCAGGTCGCCGAGGTGCGCGGATGCCCGTGGAGCAGCAGGAGGGGCGGGCCCTCTCCGCCGTGCCTCACGAACACGGACGCCTCGTCCACCTCGATCGTCTCGGTCTGGAAGCCGTCGAACATCGCCCCGCCGCCTCTCCCCGGTCCCGCGCACTGGACGGGCCGCCTCCGGCTTGTGGGCGGGAGGCTCGGTGGCCCGCGGGCAGCAGGTGCCCCGGGCGACCGGGCGCACACCCGACGACGCCCGTCCGGGTGAGCGGATGCCACGGCCGGGTGCGGGGCGGACACACGGATGGGCCGGGCGCCGCGTACCTCCCCAGGACTACGGCGTCCGGCCCATCCATCTCATGCGCGCTCCGTGTACCCGCCGGTCGCCGGAGCAGTCCTCCGGTTTCCGGCCGGGATCACCGGGTGGTCTGCATCCCCTGCCGCAGCCGGGTCAGAACGCGGTTGAGCAGGCGGGAGACGTGCATCTGGGAGATCCCGAGCCGCTCCCCGATCTGGGCCTGGGTGAGCTCCTCCACGAACCGCAGGTGGATGATCTCCAGGTCGCGCCGGTCGAGTTCGGCGAGCAGCGGGGCCAGGCTGTGCAGGTCCTCCACGAGCTCCAGGCCGGCGTCCTCGGCCCCGATGAAGTCGGCCAGGACGCTCTCGCCGTCCTCGCTGTTGCTGACCGCCGCGTCGAGGGAGGTGGAACGGTAGCCGTTCGACGCCACCTTCGCGTCGCGGACCTCCTGCTCGGGGAGGTTCATCAGCTCCGAGAGTTCGCTGGTCGTGGGGGTGCGGCCCAGCCGGCTCGCCAGTTCCTCCGTAGCCTTGGCCAGCTCCACCCGGGCTTCCTGAAGGCGCCGGGGCACGTGCACCGCCCACGAGGTGTCGCGGAAGAACCGCTTGATCTCGCCGACGATGTACGGCACGGCGAACGAGGTGAACTCCACCTCACGGGAGATGTCGAACCGGTCGATCGCCTTGATGAGGCCGATCATGCCGACCTGGACGATGTCCTCCAGCTCCTGCGGCCCCCGGCTGCGGAAGCGGCCCGCCGCGTAGCGCACGAGCGTCATGTTCATCTCGATCAGCGTGTTGCGGGCGTACTGGTATTCGGGGGTGCCCTCCTCCAGTACCGCCAGCCGGTCGAAGAACAGCTTCGACAGCCCTCGTGCATCGGTCGGCGGGACCTTCGAGGGGTCGGTCACCCTGGGCAGCTCGGTCGGAGCGTGAGGTGCCCGTACCTCCGTGGTCACGGCCATCGCGGGGGCCTCCATCTCTGGGGATGTCTCTCGTAGCAACAGTGTCCCCTCCTTGATCCGGAGGGGATGCCGCAGCGTCTACCCCCCTTCCCACCCTTCACACTCATCTTTTTATCTCCCGGCCGCAGATGTGTCGGCCGTCACTGTGGGGGCGTGTCGCCGGCCCGCGGGAGATGGATGTGGACGGCGCAGACGTCGTCCTGGCGTTCCTGGGCGACCAGGGCCGCGTGCAGGGCGGTCAGGTTGTCCGGCCGGTCGGTCGCGAACAGGGACGTGGCCGCGGTGACCAGCCGGTCCAGGCCGGTCAGCAGGTCCTGACCGGGGCGTTCGATCAGGCCGTCGGTGAACAGCAGCACATGGTCGGACTCCTTCAGCTGGAGCGTCGCCTCCTCGAAGACCGGGGTGGCGGTGGCGCCGAGAATGATCCCGGCCGGGCGCGCGAGCGGCTCGGCCCTGCCGTCGCGGACCAGTACAGGGGGCAGATGACCGGCCTGGGCCCAGGTGAGGGTGCGGTCGGACGGCCGGTACCGCGCCACGATCATGGTGGCGGTGGTGTGCCCGCCGGCCGACGACGCCATGTGCATGAGCAGCGCGTTGAGGCGGGTGAGCGCGTCCGTCAGACTCGACCCCGTGATGATCATGCCCTTGGCGGTGAAGCGGAGCTGGGCCATCGTGGCCACCGCGTTGATGCCGTGCCCCATGACGTCACCGATGACGAACAGCGCCTCCCCGCTGGGCAGTTCGATCGCGCTGTACCAGTCACCGCCGACGCTGATGCCGAGCTCCGCGGGCAGGTAGAGGGCGTGGGCCGACAGCCCCGCCAGACTGACCGGCCCGGCGGGCAGCGGGAGCAGCGCCTGCTGGAGCCGGGCGGCCACCTTGCGCTCGGCCTGGAGCAGTCCGCGCTGCGTGGACACGGCCCGCTCGCTGTCGAGCAGTGCGAGTTCCGCGCCCCGCTGGCCGGAGAGGTCCTGGAAGAAGCCGTGCACCTCCAGCGGGGTGCCGGCCGCGTCGGTCGTGGCCTCGGCGACGATCCGCAGATGTCGTACGCCGCCGCGGGTCCTGACCCGGAAGGGCTGGTCGATCGCGGCACCCTCGCTCAGCAGCCGCTGGGCGGCGCCGGTCAGCGCCGCCAGGTCCTCGGGCAGGACGTGCTCGGGCAGTTCCTCAAGGCGCATCGGCCCGTCCGCCGGGTCACGGTCGAAGATCGTGAAGACGTGCGGGGACCAGGTGACGGTGTCGGTGACCAGGTTCCAGTCGGCCCAGCCGAGGTTGCCCAGCCGCTGGAGGGCGGAGAGCCGTTCCTCCTGCCGGGTCGTGACGTCGTGCCGCACCCAGGAGACGACGAGGTGTTCCCCCAGCCGCGAGGCGCGCAGCGAGTAGCTGGAGTGCTGCGGGACGCCGGCGACCACCTCCTCGTACGTGAAGGGTTCGCCGGCGAAGGGCCGGCCGGTGGACAGCGCCTCCAGGTAGCCGTTCCACAGTTCCGTGCCGGCGACCGTGGGATAGCACTCCAGCACGCTGAGACCGATGAGCTGCCGGCCCCTGCGGTCGGCGACGTCCACGGACTCCGGCGCCGCGGCCTCGATCCGGAAGTCCTCGACGGTGCCGTCGGCCCCGCGCAGCGGCGCCAGCAGGATCACCGAGCCCGGCAGGGTGTCCAGGATCTGCTGCACGCTGTCGACGGACGGCTTCCTCGGCGGCGTTGGGGCGTCGAGGCTGGCGATCCGGCCCGCGGTGAGCTGCACGGCGGCCTGCAGCAGCTCCCGCTCGCCCGGGGTGAAGGCCCGCTCGGCTGCCCGCAGCACGACGACCATCTCGTCGGCCTCCCCGCCGACGGTGACCGGCAGCCACGCCTGCGACGACCAGCGGTGCCCGTCGCGGTCCGGCACGGCGTACGGCTCGTCGGGCTCGGGCTTCTCCGTCCAGAGCGGCTGCCCGGTCCGCAACGGGTCCCGGGCGCCGGCGCCCGGGACCCGCGTGAGGTGCTCCCAGCGGGCGGTGTCCACGTCGTCCAGTCCGGCCCGCCCGATCAGCCGCAGCGCCTCGCCGGCCCCGGCGTAGACCAGTACGGCGTCGGCGTCGGCCTCGGCCGCGAGATGGTCCAGCAGACAGCGGGCGAGTTCCCGCGGATCGTGTACGTCGGCCAGGGCCATGCCCAGCCTGCCCAGCAGCAGGGCGCTGCCGCCGCCCGTCGCCGCGGGGGCCCGCGGACCACCCGGTTGCGGGCCGGGCCGGGCCGGGGCGAGGTACTGCTCGGAGGCGAACACCGAGCCCGCGTCCCCGGACGGGGCGAGCCGCGACGGGCGGCGGTCGCGGACGGGACGGATGCCGCCGAGCGTCAGCCAGCACTCCTCGACCAGGGTGCGTTCGCCGTTCCGGGAGCGTTCGAGCAGGATCTCGTAGGCGTCCTGGGCCGAGCAGCCCTCCTGGACCATGACGGCGCCCTTGGCGCGTTCGAGGACCGGCAACAGCGCGGCGACCCGCTGCAGTTCGGTGATCTCGTCACGCTGACGCACCACGACCCTCGCCAGGGCCAGATAGTCGGAGGCCGCGCCGGTTCGAGGCGGCTGTTCCTCTGCTGTCACGTCCTGAGCATGGCACAGGCAGGGGCCCCCGGTCAGCCCGCGATCGGGGGCTGACCAGCGGGCGGCCCGGAGCGGCCACAAGGGGGTCCGAGGGCGTCGTCCCCGGGCGCGACGACGTCCGGAAACGGCCCTTGTCACAGGGGCGCGCAACGGTCACGCGCGGGCCGGCCGGGAGGCCGGGGGCGAGCGGGTGCGGCTTCCGGGCAACCGCGGGCGCGACGGGGGCGTCAACCGGAGGACAGGGCCGCCGGCCGTACAGGCGGACGACGGCCGCGTCGTAAAGGTGTCAAGTCCCTGTGGGCAAAAGTGAGGGCGGGAGTGGGTCGGATGCGTATCGTGGGGAACCGGACGCCCTTCGGCACCCCTGGATCGGGCCCGGAACGGACAGTGAGGCGGTTGATGACTTCGGCGTACAGGCCCGACTCCACCACCTCCTCCGTCCCGTTCGTGGAGCGGGACCTCACCGGTGGGTCGGAGATGATCCCCGCTTCGCGCGACCTCGTCCGGGACTTCGTGGCACGGCTGCGGGAGTCCGGTGTCGCCCCGGCCGACACCTTCGAGGACTCGGCGCGACTGGTGGTCAGCGAACTGGTGACGAACGTCGTCCGGCACGCGCCGGGCCCCTCCCGGCTGCGGATGACGCTGCGCGAGGACAGCGTGGAGATCGCCGTGTCGGACACGGGCGAGGGGTGGCCCACCTTCCTGCCGCGAGACCCGCTGCGGATAGGCCGCCACGGTCTGGAGATCGTCACCCGGCTGTGCGGCGAGGTGATCACGAAGCCCGGCGAGATCGGCAAGACCGTCTCCGTACGCCTGCCGCTGCGCTGACGCGCCCGACGGGAAGGCCCGGGTTTACCCGGCCCGGCGCGGGTTACCCGTTGTGGTGACACCGACGTCGAGTGTGACTTGGAGTGATTCAAGGTGGCCGAAGAGCAGAAGGCCAAGGCGAAGGCGGAGCAGGCCAAGGGCAAGGTCAAGGAAGCGGCCGGGCGCGCGGTCGGCAACGAGCGCATGACCGCCGAGGGCCGGGCCGAGCAGTCGAAGGGCGACGTCCGTCAGTCCAAGGAGAAGGCGAAGGACGCCTTCCGGCACTGAGTACAGGCACCACACCAGTACGGGCACCACACCGAGCGGGGGGGGGAGGGGGGGGGGGGGGGGGGGGGGGGGGGGGGGGGGGGGGGGGGGGGGTGGGGTGGGGCGGGTGTGTGGTGGGGGGTGG
>NZ_JBWKDW010000011.1:167800-231430 GCF_056435735.1 Streptomyces sp. NPDC043878 | reverse complement strand
TCGAGAGAAGGAGAGGGGGAGACCTTCCCCTCTGACCCGAGGCAACACCACCCCCCCGACCCAACCCCACCCCCGCGCGCCCCCCCCCACCACCTCCCGGCCCCCCGCTCGGTGTGGTGCGTCATGGCGGCCCCGCGCGGAGCCGGGTTCCGTGCGGGGCCGGGTTCCGTGCGGGGCCGCCGCCGCTCAGACCCGCGCCGCGGCGAACGCCGCCGCCGCGTCGGTGTCGGCCGTGTAGCCGAGGTGCGCGAGCACGTCACCCCCGCCGTTCTCGCAGATCGGGTCGCCCTTCGCGCAGAAGTCGAGGGTGCGGCTCTGGTAGGTGCCGGTGACGCTCTTGCCGAGCGCCCTGATGGGGTTGCCGAACAGCAGCACCGCGGCGACCCTCGGTTCGACCGAGGCGGGCAGCGTGGCCACGATGGGGCTGCCGACCACCGCCCCCGCGCTGCTGACGCCGAGCGAGTTGTCGACGACGTTCGCGCCCTGCGAATAGCCCACGAGCACAAAGCGCTGATTCGGGCACGACGCCGCCTGCGCTTTCACGTGGTTCACCAGGTCCGCGTTTCCCTGGGCGGCCGAGGTGAGGGAAAGGTCCGCGGGATAGTTCACCCGGTAGCCCGACAGGCTTTTGCCCGGGATCCTCTTCTTCAGCGCGGACAGCGCCGGGTCGCCGACGATCGCGCCGAGGGTGCCCGGCTCGAAGGTGCCGCGAGCCGCCACCACGTCGAGGTCCGAGCAGGTGGAGGCCGTTGCCGTGGGCGCGGAGAGGGTGGCGAGCCCGGCTCCGCCGGCCAGCGAGAGGGCGGCGAGGAACAGACGGATACGCATGGGGATCCTTTGCGGGTGCGGCGCGAGCGGCGCCTGGGGAAAAGGACGGTCCCGAACGTATTCGCGTGTCCCGGCCGGGCGTTATGGACGGGAATTCAGAAATCCGGCGCTTTTTTGTTCCGTGGTGAGTGCCGGTGAAGACGCCGGCATTCCCGGAATTGCCTACGCTGTGCCCTGCTCCCGCAACGCGGCGGCGCGCAGGGACAGGATGAGGTCCAGCCGGGTGCCGGGGTCGTGCAGCGCGTCGCCGAACAGCTTCTCCAGCTGGCGCAGGCGGTAGCGGACCGTCTGCGGATGGACGTGGAGCCGGGCCGCGACGTCGGGCACGTTGCTGCCGCTGAGCAGCCAGGCCAGCAGCGTCTCGGAGAGCCGGGCACGCTGACCCTCCGAGGCCGCGTCGAGCGGCGCGAGGGCCCGCTCCTCCAGCCGGGCGAGCAGCGGCTCGTCACTGTGCAGCAGCAGGACCGACAGGTGGTCGGCGCACCGGACAACGCCCTGGCGGGGCAGGACGCCGCGGCCCATCAGCCCCAGGGCCCGCGTCGCCCAGCGCAGCGACCGTGCGGCGTCGGTGAGCGGGACGGTGGGGCCGACCGCGGCCGGGCGGCCGCGCAGCGCGAGCGTGAAGGACCGGCCGCCGAAGCGGCCGGAACCGTCCGGATCGGGCACCAGCATGCGCGGCGGCCGGGACTCCATGTCCACCAGGGCGCCCGCCGCCGCCAGCGGCCGGTCCTCGCCCCGCTCGTCGGGGCCCGCCGCGAGCGCGATCACGGCGACCTGCCGGGGCACCGACCACCGGGCGCCGTGGGCCAGGTCCTGCACGGCCTCCGGCGAGACCGCCCCCTCGCCCAGGAGCAGGTCCAGCAGACGCCTGCGGCGCCGCTCCAGTTCGTCCGTGTCCCGCAGCCGCGCCTCCGCGTACCCGGCCGCGGCCGCCTCCGCGACCTCGTGCACGGTCCGGAACGCGAGCTCGCCGAGCGCGGTCACCGCAGCGGAGTCCAGCCCGAGGTCCTCCGCGGTGCGGCCCATCAGCCGCCACGCGTGCAGGCCGCCGACGCGCAGCGCCGACTGCAACGCGTCGAGACTGCGGCCCTCCAGGGCCTCGCCACGCCCGAGCGCGTGATAGGTCGCGGCGATCGCCTCGCCCCGGCCGCGCGGGTCGGCGATGTGGTCCACGAACAGCGTCAGCGCCTGCACCACGCCGGACCTGAGGTGGCGGCCGTAGACGTCGTCGGGCCGGCCGTACTCGGGGACCTGTCTGCGGACCTCCTCCTCCACCTCGTCGGCCACGGCCTCCAGTTGGGCGCGCAGCAGGCCGGCCAGCTCGGGCGGGACCACCGGTGCGGGTCCGGATCCGTCCGGCAGGCCCTGCGGGGTGGGGACAGCCATCGTGGACACTCCTTTCACCCGGAGGCGGCTCACCCGCGGAAGATCTCCCGTGGTGCGGGGGAGGCGTCCGGGATTGGACGGACGTCCCCTGCGCTCCGTTCCGTGCCCCGGCGGCACCGCCGTCACTCCGGCAGGCCCAGCGCACCGGCGAGCATCGGCCAGGACGCGGTGAACTCCCGCTTCCAGTACGCCCAGCTGTGTCCGCCTCCCGCGTAGAAGTGGGTGGTGACGGGGATGCGCAGCAGTGCGAGGGTGTCGGCGAAGCTGTGGGCGGACAGCCACAGGGCGCTCTCCAGCGCCTCGGGCAGCCAGTCACCGGTGCCGCCGGCGACGCCGCTGCCGCCGGAGACGTACAGGGGCGTGCCGCGCAGTCCCTGGGCGCGGGCGCGCGGGTTGAAGTCCCGCCAGGTGAGCAGGTCGAGCAGCGGGCTTCCCCACAGGGAGCGGGGCGGGAGGTTCTCGCGGGCCACGATGGCGTCCACCAGGGCGGGCACGCCGGGCGCGGTGGTGTCGAGGATGCCGCTGTAGGAGGCGGCGGCGGTGAACAGGCCGGGGTGGCGGGCGGCGTGTGCCATCGCTCCGTAGCCGCCGGTGGACACCCCGGCCACGGCCCGCACGCCGGAGGCCCGGAAGTCGCGGGCGAGCAGGGCCGGGACCTCGGTGAGCTGGAAGGTCTCGTAGTCGGGTCCGCCGCGCCAGGCGCTGGGGATGCCGGTGGGGCCCGCGTCGGGCATCGCCACGATCAGGCCGCGGCCCTCGGTGAAGGACTCGATGTCGGTCTCGCGGGTCCAGGAGGTGTAGTCGTCGTGGGCGCCGTGCAGCAGGTACAGCACGGGGTAGGTCCGCGTGGGCCGCTCGCCGAAGTCCGACGGCAGGATCAGCCGTACCGGCGCGCCCCGGCCCAGGGCGGTGGAGGGCACGGTGACGTCGAGGGTGCGGGGGCCGGGAAGGGCCGCGGCCCGGGCGCGGCCGGCCGTGGCCGAGGCCCCGAAGGCGAGGGCGAGGCCCGCGGCGGCGGCCGCCCTGGTGACGGTGCGTCGGGACACTCCCGCGGTTCGGTGGGACATGGCGGCTCCTCGGGTCCGGTTCAGCGGGTCTGCTCGGCGAGCGCCCGCCGCAGATGGGCGGCGATCGTGTCGACGTGCGGCGGGTCGAGCAGCGAGAGGTGGTGGCCCGGCACCGGCACCACCTCGAGGCGGGGGCACACCTCGTCCCAGCCGAGCGCGTCGTCGTCGCGCTCGTACGCCGGGTCGCGCACGGAGTGCGGGGCCGCCGCGGTGGCCCGGTACAGGACCACCCGGCCGTCGTGGCGGCCCGGCCGGTGGGCCTCCCCGATCCTCAGGTCGAGGTAGGAGGCGCGCTGGTGGGCGAGTGCGGCGGGCGGCACGTCCGCCCGCTCGCGCAGCATCCGCAGGACGGTGTCGACGCGTTCCCGGTCGTCGTCCAGCGCGACCAGGTCGGCGTACGGCAGGTCCAGGGGCACGCCGTAGGTCTCGTGGACGTGGCGGGCGAAGCCCGTCAGCTGGTCCCGGATCCGGTCGGCGGGTGTCAGGCCGGCCCGGGGGAGGGGCCGTACGGAGTCGATGAGCGCGACCAGGTCCACGGTCCGTCCGGCGGCGGTGAGGTGACGCGCGGTCTCCTGGGCGACGAAGCCGCCGAAGGACCACCCGCCGATCAGACAGGGGCCGTCGGGGTGGGCGGCGGCCACCGCCCGCGCGTAGCGGCGGGCCTTGTCGGGTACGGTCCGGGCCTCTTCCAGCCGGTCCAGTCCGTACACGGGCCGGTCGTCCCCGAGGCGTTCGGCGAGGTTCCGGTAGACGTCGGTCGTTCCGCCCGCCGCGTGCACCAGGAACAGCGGGGCGCCGGAGCCGGTGGCCCGCAGGAGGCGCGGGACGGCCGGCTCCCCGTCGGCCGGCCGGGACGAGAGGGCCTCCTGGACGCGGTCGGCCACCGCCCCGACGCTGGCGGCGCCGAGCAGGTCCCGCAGGGGCAGTTCGACGCCGAACTCGCCCTCCACGGCCGTACGGACACGGACGGCCATCAGGGAGTCCAGGCCGAGGTCGGCGAGCGCGGTCGCGGGAGTCACCCGGGCCGGCGGGTGGCCGGTGACGGCGGCGATGTGGTGAGCGAGACGGGCGGCGACCGAGGGGCCGGCGGCGACCGAGGCGGGGCCGGCGGCGACCGAGGCGGGGCCGGCGGCTCCGGGCGCGGTGTGGGCGGCGGACGGTTCCGTCCCGAAGCGCGCGGCGCGCGGGGTGGCCGTCCGGCCGTCGGTCCACCAGTGCCGGACGTGCCTCCAGCGCGGCGCGGGCAGGTCGATGACCCGGCCGGGCGGCAGCGGCAGCCGGGCGCCGGCCGCGTACAGCGTGCCCAGCCGGGTGGCGAACGCGGCGGAGTCGTCCCCGTCGCGGCGCAGCGTGCCGACGACGAGGGCACCGGGCACGGTGTCGGTGACGGCCCGCGCCAGGACCGGGTGGGGGGAGATCTCGACGAACACGGTGTGGCCGTCGGCCGCGGCCGAGGCGAGGGCCCGGTCCAGGCGCACGGGCCGGCGCAGGTTCGCGGCCCAGTGGGCGGCGTCGAACGCGCTGTCGCCGCGCGGGTCGTCGAGGACGGTGGAGTAGACGGGCACGCGCGGGCGTCCGCCCCGGACCTCGGACAGGGCGCCGGCCAGCTCCGGCAGCAGCGCGTCGACCTGGGGCGAGTGCCCGGCGCCGGCCACCCGCATGGCCCGGGCCGCCCGGCCGCGCCCGGTCAGCCGGTCGACCAGCCGGGTCACCTCCGCTTCGGCGCCGGTGACGACCTTCTGCCTCGGCGAGGAGTGCACGGCGACATGGACCTCGGGGAACTCGCGGCGCAGCGCGTCGAGTTCGTCGTCCTCCAGGTCGACGACGGCCATCGCCCCGCCGCGCAGACCGCTCAGCAGCCGCGCGCGTACGGCGATGACCCGGGCCGCGTCCGACACGTCGAGGGCGCCCGCGCACACGGCCGCGGCCACCTCGCCCATGGAGTGGCCGATCACGGCGGCCGGTTCGACGCCGTGGGAGCGCCACAGTTCGGCGAGGGCGACCTGGATGCCGAACAGGACGGGCTGCGCCACCTCCAGCCGGTCGACACCGGCCCCCGAGGCGAGGTGCTCGTACAGCGACAGCCCGCATTCCGGGGCGAGCCGGGCGTCGAGTTTCTCCACGGCGGCGGCGAAAGCGGGTTCCTCGGCCAGCAGCCGGCGCCCCATGCCGGGCCACTGGGTGCCGTAGCCGGAGAAGACCCACACCGGCCCGCGGCCGATCCGGTCGCGGTCGCCGGTGGCGACCCGCGGGTGGGGCCGGCCGTCGGCGAGCGCGCCGAGCGCGTCGGTGAGCTCGGCCCGGTCGCGGGCGGTGACGGCGGCGCGCACGGGCCCGCGGCCGGTGCGCCCGGCGAGGGTACGGGCCACGTCGGCGCCGGAGGCGGCGCTCCCGGCGGGGGTGCGGAGATGCTCGGCGAGCCGGGCCGCGGTGTCCCGGACGCGTTCGGCGTCGAGGTCGGACAGGAGGTGGAGGCGGGCGGTGGGCCCGTCGGGCGGGGCCGGCAGGAGCGCGCCGGGACGCCATTCCTCCAGCACCGCGTGGGCGTTGGTGCCGCCGAATCCGAAACCGGAGACCCCGGCGGTGGCCGTGCCGCCGTAGCGGGGCCAGGGTTCGGGTTCGGTGGTCACCCGCAGCGGCAGGTCGCCGAGGATGCTGCCGTCGGCGCAGTGCAGGGAGGGCGGGATGCGGTCGTGGTGGAGCGCGAGGACCGTCTTGACCAGGCCCGCGATGCCCGCGGCGGCCTCCAGGTGGCCGAGGTTGCCCTTGGCGGAGCCCAGCAGCAGCGGCTGGTCCGGGTCGCGCGCGAGGCCGAGGACCGCGTCGAGCGCGCCGGCCTCGATGGGATCGCCGAGCGGGGTGCCGGTGCCGTGTGCCTCGACGTAGTCGATGCGGGACGGGGCGAGCCGGGCGCGCGCGTACACCCGCTCCAGAAGGGCCCGTTGCGCGGCGGGGTTGGGCGCCATGAGGCCGCCGGAACGGCCGTCGGAGTTGACGGCGGTGGCGCGGACGACGGCCAGGACGCGGTCGCCGTCCCGTTCGGCGTCGGAGAGCCGTTTCAGGACGACGGCCGCGCACCCCTCGCCCCGCCCGATGCCGTCGGCCGCGGTCGAGAACGGCTTGCACCGGCCGTCCGGCGCGAGGGCGCCCGCCCGCCGGAACGCGACGGAGACGGCCGGCGACAGCAGCAGGTTGACGCCGGCGGCGATCGCCGTGTCGCTCTCTCCCGTGCGCAGGCTGACACAGGCGTGGTGCACGGCGACCAGCGAGGAGGAGCAGGCGGTGTCGACGGCCATGCTGGGGCCGCGGGTGTCCAGGACGTACGACAGCCGGCCGGCGGCGACGCTCGGTGCGGCTCCGGCGGGCGCCCAGGGGTCGACCGCGGCCGGGTCGGCGCCGGTGAGCTGCCCGTACTCGGCGGCCGAGATGCCGACGAACACGCCGGTGGCCGTGCCGGCGAGGGAGGGGACCGGCAGGGCGGCGTGGGCGAGGGCCTCGTGGACGACCTCCAGGAGCAGGCGCTGCTGCGGGTCCATCACGGCGGCCTCGCGCGGCGGGATGCGGAAGAAGTCCGCGTCGAACCCGGCGATGTCGTCGAGGTAGCCGCCGTGGGAGGGGGTCTCGGCGGGCGGGAAGGCGGTGAAGTCGCGCCAGCGGTCCCCGGGGACGCGCCCGATCGCGTCGACCCCCTCGCTCAGCAGCCGCCAGAAGGCGTCCGGGCCGTGCGCACCGCCGGGCAGCCGGCAGCCGATCCCGACGACCGCGACCGGCTCACCGGACGGCCCCGACGCGGGCGGAGGCCCGGCCGCCGGTGGAGCGGCCGTCCGCGGCGCCCGGCACAGGCGGTCCACCAGGGCCTCGCCGGTGGGCGACTCCCACAGCAGGGTGGAGGGCAGTTCGCGGCCGGTCACCCGGGAGAGCTCCCCGGCGAGCGCGACCGCGTCCCGCGACGACATGCCGAGGTCCGCCAGCGGGTGGTCCATGGGGACGTCCTCGGCGGCCGTGCCGCTCCAGCCGGCGACGCGCTCGGCGATCAGGCGCCGCAGGGCGCCCTCGTCGGCGGGCCTCACCCGGTGTTCCCCGGCGCGCCGCCGGCCGTGGCGGTGTAGGCACCGTCCAGGTAACGGGCGCGGGTCAGGGTCCGTGACACCTTGCCGCTTGAGGTGCGGGGTACGGTGCCCGGGGGCACCAGGACGACGTCCGCCAGCCGCAGTCCGTGCCGCACGGAGACGGCCGCGCGCACCGCGCGGACGAGGGCGGGGACGTCGATCGTGCCGAGATCCGTGGTGCGCGGGTGCTCGGCGACGACGACCACCCGCTCGCCCGCCTCGCCGGATGTCGCGAACGCGGCCAGCCGGTCGCGGCGCACCGCCGGATGCGCGTCCTGGACCGTGCCCTCGACGTCCTGCGGGTAGTGGTTGCGGCCGTCGACGACGATGAGGTCCTTGAGCCGGCCGGTGACCAGCAGCTGTCCGTCCAGCATCGTGCCCAGGTCGCCGGTGCGCAGCCAGCGGCCCGTGCCGGGTGGCCCGTCGTCGGGTCCGGTGCCGAAGACCTCGCGGGTGGCGGCCTCCTGGTTCCGGTAGCCGCGGCCGACGTTGGGGCCCTGCACGCGGATCTCGCCGACCTCGCCCTCGGGCAGTTCGGCGCCGGTCGCCGGGTCGGCGACGCGGACCCGCTGGCCGGCCGGCGTGCCGCAGCCCGCCAGCAGGACGGCCCGGGGGTCGTCCGGCCGCGCGGGCAGGGCCTTCCCGGCGGCGAGGGCGTCACGGTCGAGGGCGAAGCGGCGCAGCGGTTCACCGGGCCGGGCGGCGCTGACGAACACGGTCGCCTCGGCGAGCCCGTACGACGGGCAGTGCGTGTCCGGGGCGAGGCCCTGCGCGGCGAACGCGGCGTGGAAGCGGTCGGCCGTGCCCGGGCGCACCGGTTCGCTGCCGTTGATCAGCGCGGCGACGCCGTCGAGCCGCAGGTCCGCCCGCTGTGCGTCGGTGACGGCCGAGGCGCAGTAGTCGTAGGCGAAGTTGGGCGCGGCGCTCAGTGCGTGCGGATGCGCGCCGAGCAGCCGCAGCCAGCGCGCGGGCTCGTGGAGGAAGGCGGCCGGGTCCATGAGCACCGACAGCAGGCCGCGTACGACGGGGGCGGCGACGCTCAGCACGAGTCCCATGTCGTGGTAGAGCGGCAGCCAGCCCACGCAGGTCACGGGGAGGGTGTCGGCGCCGTAGGCGGCGAGCGCCTGGCGGGCGTTGGCGACGACGTTGGCATGGGTGATCTCCACGCCCGCGGGGGTGCGGGTCGAGCCGGAGGTGTACTGGAGGTAGGCGGTGCCGTCGCCGTCCACCGCGGCCGGCACCAGGTCGGCGGCGGCGGAGTCCGGCACCCGGTCGGCGGCGACGATCCGCACCGGCTCCCGCGCGGGCAGGGACCGCACCTCGTCCAGGTGGCGGTCGGTGGTCACGACGGCCGCCGGACGCGCGTCGGCGAGGACCGCCGTGAGCCGGTCGCCGTGACCGGGCAGCCCCGGCGGATACAGCGGTACGGCGACCAGGCCGGCGGTGAGCGCCGCCAGGAACGCGGTGACGTACTCCGTGCCCTGCGGACACAGCAGCGCGACGCGCTCCCCGGGCCCGGCCTCCTCGGCCAGCCGGGCGGCGAGCGCCCGCACCCGCAGGTCCAGGCGCCGCCAGGTCAGGGTGCGGTGGACGCCCCGCGAGTGCGGGGCGGGATGGTCGACGAACGTGAACGCCCGCCGGTCGGGGGCGGTTTCGGCCCAGTGCCGCACGTACTCCGGCAGGGTCCGGCACGCGGGCGCGAGCGGGCGGCGGCTGTCCATCGGGCGGGACTCCTTCGGGTCAGAGCGGGATGTTGCCGTGCCGGCGCTGGGGCATCGGC
The DNA here is from genome assembly GCF_056435735.1 of Streptomyces sp. NPDC043878. NCBI lineage: Bacteria > Bacillati > Actinomycetota > Actinomycetes > Kitasatosporales > Streptomycetaceae > Streptomyces > Streptomyces sp. NPDC043878. Next base: position 222,260 of record NZ_JBWKDW010000011.1, on the reverse strand, counting down.
GCGCGTTTGCCGCGCAGCGCGCGCAGCGCGCGGCAGACGCGGGCGCGGGTCTCCCGCGGGGCGATGACGTCGTCGACGTATCCGCGCTCGGCGGCGGGATAGGGCGTGCCGTGGGTGCTCTCGTAGGCGGCGACCAGGCGGGCGCGCAGCGCGTCGGGGTCCTCGGCGGCGGCCAGTTCACGCCGGTGCAGCACGCCGACGGCACCCTCGGCCCCCATCACGGCGATGCGGGCGCTGGGCCAGGCCAGGTTGATGTCCGCGCCCAGGTGTTTGGAGCCCATCACGGCGTACCCGCCGCCGTACGCCTTGCGCACCACGACGGTGACCTTGGGGACGGTCGCCTCCGCGTAGGCGTACAGCAGTTTGGCGCCGCGCCGGATGATGCCGGCCTGCTCCTGGCGGATCCCCGAGAGGTAGCCGGGCACGTCGGCGAAGGTCAGCAGCGGGATGCCGAACGCGTCGCAGAACCGCACGAAACGCGCGGCCTTCTCGGAGGCGTCGATGTCGAGGACCCCGGCGGCGTGCAGCGGCTGGTTGGCGACGACACCCACCGAGCAGCCCTCCACGCGGGCCAGGGCGCAGATGATGTTCGGTGCGAACAACTCCTGCACATAGAGCAGTTCGCCGTCGTCGACGACGGCCCGCAGGACGTCCCGCATGTCGTAGCCCTGCCCCGGCCGGTCCGGTACGACGGTGTCGAGCGGCTCCCCGGCGGGCTCGCGCGCCGGGGCGTACTCCGGGGGCCGCTCCAGGTTGTTGGCGGGCAGGAACGACAGCAGTTCGCGTACGGCGTCGAGGGCGTCCTCCTCGTCGGCGGCGAGGAAGTGGGCGTTGCCGTTGACCGTGTTGCTGGTGCGCGCGCCGCCCAGGTCCTCGGCGGTGGTCCGCTCACCGGTGACCGCCTCGATGACGTCGGGGCCGGTGACGAACATGTGCGAGGTGCCGTCCACCATCACCGTGAAGTCGGTGATGGCCGGCGAGTAGGCGGCCCCGCCGGCGCACGGCCCGAGGACCACCGAGATCTGCGGGATCACCCCGGACGCCTGCACGTTGCGGCGCACCAGTTCGGCGTAGAGCGCGAGGGAGGCGACGCCCTCCTGGATGCGGGCACCGCCGGAGTCGTTGAGCCCGACGACCGGGCAGCCGGTCTTCAGCGCCAGGTCCATGAGGGCGAGCGTCTTCTCGCCGAACGCCTCGCCCATGCTGCCGCCGAAGACCGTGGCGTCCTGGGCGAAGACGCACACCGGGCGGCCGTCGACCGTGCCGTGTCCGGTGACCACGCCGTCGCCGTAGGGGCGGTGGGAGCCGGTCGTGCCGGGCCGGGCCCGGACGAACATCCCGGTCTCGGTGAACGAGCCGTCGTCCAGCAGCCGTTCGATGCGTTCCCGGGCCCCGAACGCCCCGCGTCTGCCCGGCCGGCCGGGGGTGACCGCCCGCGTCCGGCGGAGTTCGAGGTCCGCGATGCGGTCCTGGGTCCGGTCCACGTGCTGTCTGCCGACGTGGTCGGTGGTGAGTCCGGGCCCGTGGGGTGCCGGCCGCCTTGCCCCGGACGTTGTCGCCTCTGTCGTCACAGCCACCTCCGAAGGGGGGCTCCGAATATGGCAGTGACGGGGGGACGCGCCGAGAGGATCCCTGTTCTGTGTGCGGGAGATGAGTCCTGTGGGGCGGGCGTTCGTGCCGGCGTGACAAGGGATGCGGCAGAAGCGGTACGGCGGGGGCCGCGCGGCGCCCGCTCCTCATTCCCGGGAGCGCGTCTCCTGGGGCACGAGGCCGGGCGCGGGGGCCGGAGGGGAGTCCGCCGCGAGGCCGGCCGCGGGGTCCGGCGGGAAGTCCGGTACCGGATCAGGTGCCGGGTCGCGCGGGAAGTCCGGTGCCGCGTCGGGTGTGAGGTCGGGGGCGGCGGCGTCCCGGGTGGCCAGGTGATCGGCATCGGGGAGGGCGGCCGCCCGGGCGACCGCGGCGGCGAGCTCCCGCTGGACCGCGCCCGCGAGCGGTGGCCCCTTCACGGCGCCGACCAGGTCACCGGCCAGGGTGTGCAGCTTGGTGTTGGTGTTCTGGGAGGCCATGACGAGCGCGGTCAGCGCTTCGTCCGGGTCGAGGCCGAAGGTGGCCATGAGCAGGCCCCGGGCCAGGTCGATCGTGGGCCGGGTCCGCATCGCCCGCCGCAGCTGCGCCACCTCGACGCGCAGCTCGTCGTCGGTGGCCCGCGATGGGCCGGGCGCCCGGGCGGCCGAGGCGGCGTCGGGCTTCCGGCCGGTGCCCTCCTCCTCGGCGGGGCTGAACAGGGAGCGCACCTCGGTCAGGTGGAGCACCCGCTCGACGGCGGGCCCGGCGGCCCGGACGACGACCGTCTTGGACTCGGCCAGCGCCTGCCGGCGGACGCTCAGCAGGACGTTGAGGGCGGAGCAGTCGCAGAACGCGACGTCGCTCAGGTCCAGGTCGATGCCCCGGGCCGAACGGGAGAGCGCGGAGCGCAGACAGCGGACCAGTCTCTGGCCGACCCCGAGATCGAGTTCACCGCGGATGGTGACGAGCACCCGCTCGCCGTCGGGGCGCGTGTCGATGACCGGCCCACGGGGCGGCGACGGCTCGGGACCGTAGGCCGCCGACCCCGTGCGCGTGGTCGCGTCCCGGGTCTCGGGCTGCTTCGAGTGCGCCGGCTCCGGCATGGCGGTCTCTCCCAGAAGTGTTCGTCCTCTCCACTTCACACTCACCCCAGTACGCCGAACACGTCAACAGATACATGAAAAAAGATTCGTGTTTTTGTCAACGTGAAACCTTGGTCGTAAGATTCGCCCCATGGATGGAGTGCTCGAGCCGCACAACGGATGGACGTTCATCACCAATCACGCCCGCGTGCTGGCCGCCATCGCGGACGACCGGTCCGCGCGTATTCGTGACATCGCCGCCCACTGCCGGCTGACGGAGCGTGCGGTCCAGAAGATTATTTCCGACCTGGAGCAGGGCGGCTACCTGTCGCACACCCGGGAGGGGCGCGGCAACATCTACCGGATCGAGGCGGGCAAGGTGCTGCGCCACCCGGCCGAGGCCGGACTCAGTGTGGCCGCCCTGCTCTCCCTGCTCGTCCAGGACGAGGCCCACCGCGCCGGTGGGCCCGCCCGCGGCTGAGGGTCGACCCCGGGACCGGCGCCCCGCACGGTGCGCCCGGACTGGTCCCCTCGCGCGCTGGTCGCGCCACCGTCCCGGCTCGCCGGGTCCGCCTTCGAAACATTCGGTAGATCGAGCGACAGTTGAGGGAAAAGTAGGGGCGCACGAGCGGCACGGCAAGGGGTGCGACACCCGCAGGGCGCCCCTGCGGCCTTCTTGAGCCATCTGTGACGGACCGCTGTGGGTTCCGTTGACGCTGACGGGCGCCGGTCGTAGGGTCTGCCGCGCGATTCCGGAATCCCATCGAAAGTTTCGGTGCATCCGTCCCGGGCGGATGCCCGTCCCGCCCTGCTCCACTCACCGGAAGAAGGGGACGAGATGGTCACCCGCACGTCCATCGCACAGGCATCGAGGCGTCCACGCGGGCGCTCCCGCACCCGCACGGCCGTGGTGCTCGGCCTCAGCGGCCTGCTCGCCGCGGCCGGCGTGACCGCCCTCTCGGGCACCGCCGACGCCGCGAGCACGCTCCAGTCGGCGGCAGCGGGCAAGGGCCGCTACTTCGGCGCCGCGGTCGCCGCCGGCCACCTGGGCGAGGCCCCGTACGTCTCGACGCTCGACACCGAGTTCGGCGCTGTGACACCCGAGAACGAGATGAAGTGGGACGCCGTCGAGAGCACCCGCAACGCGTTCAGCTTCGGCGCCGCCGACCAGATCGTCAGCCACGCCCGGGGCAAGGGCATGAAGGTCCGCGGACACACCCTGGTGTGGCACTCCCAACTGCCCGGCTGGGTCTCCGGGCTGGCCGCCGCCGACCTCAGGACGGCGATGAACAACCACATCACCCAGGTCATGCAGCACTACAAGGGCCAGATCTACGCCTGGGACGTCGTCAACGAGGCGTTCCAGGACGGCGGCAGCGGCGCCCGGCGCAGCTCGCCCTTCCAGGACAAGCTCGGCAACGGCTTCATCGAGGAGGCGTTCCGCACCGCACGCGCGGCGGACCCGGCCGCCAAGCTCTGCTACAACGACTACAACACCGACGGCGTCAACGCGAAGAGCAACGCCGTCTACGCGATGGTCAAGGACTTCAAGGCGCGCGGTGTCCCCATCGACTGCGTGGGCTTCCAGTCGCACTTCAACAGCTCCTCACCCGTGCCCGGCGACTACCAGGCGAACCTCCAGCGCTTCGCCGACCTCGGCGTCGACGTGCAGATCACCGAGCTCGACATCGAGGGCTCCGGCAGCTCCCAGGCCACCAGCTACGCCAACGTGGTGAAGGCGTGCCTCGCCGTCTCGCGGTGCACCGGCATCACCGTGTGGGGTGTCACCGACAAGTACTCCTGGCGCAGCTCCGGAACACCCCTGCTGTTCGACGGCAACTACGGCAGGAAGCCCGCCTACGACGCCGTGCTCGCCGCCCTCGGCGGCTCGGGCTCCGGTTCCGGGGGCGGTGGCACGGCCGCCTGCACCGTCTCCTACACCAAGGGACAGGAGTGGAGCGACCGCTTCAACGGCACGGTGACCGTCACCGCCGGCACCGCCGCGATCAGCGGCTGGACGACCACGGTCACGGTGACACCGCCGCAGAAGGTGTCCGCGACCTGGAACGGCACGCCCAGCTGGGACAGCAGCGGCAACGTGATGACGATGCGGCCCAACGGCAACGGCACCCTCGCGGCGGGAGCGTCGACGAGTTTCGGGTTCACCGTCATGAAGAACGGCTCCACCGCGACCCCCGCGCTCGGCTCCTGCACGGCGTCCTGACCGAACCACGCGGCCAGACCCCGGTCCTGACCGCCCCCGCAGGGCGGGGCGCGGTCAGGACCGGGACTGGGGCCGGGGGCCCGTCAGTGCTTGAGCGCCTTGCGCAGGCCGGGGCCGGAGGCGTCGGCCCACACGCGGGGCAGCTCCTGTTCGCGTTCCCGGGCCATGACCTGTTCCCGGCCGTACAGCAGGCCCCAGGTGAAGCCCGGTTCGCCCGCCGCGTGGGCCGCTAGCGCGAGCCGGCGCAGGGTCTCGCGGGCCACCACGCCGTCCTGGTGGTCGCCGAGCACCTTCTGCACGGCCTTGATCCGCTTCCCGAACCGTTTCGCGGGTTTGCCGAGCGAGGTCCGCGCCGGCTCGGTGGCGTACCGCGTCCGCTTGGCCGCCTTGCGGGCCTCGTGCAGGGCCCGGTCGGCGTCCCTGCCCGGCGGCAGCTCCAGCGCGTGTGCCACCCGGGCCGCGAGACGGTCGTACTCCTTGGTGACCGCCCTGGCCATCACCTTCTCGGGTGCGCGGGTGGCCTTGTCACGCAGCGGTGGCTTCTCCGTGAGCGTGGCCAGGGACTCCAGCAGGGCCAGGTACCTGGGTGAGGCGAGGGCGTCCAGCGTCCGCTGACGGGCGGCGGAACTGTCCGTGACGTGCCACACCCGCAGCCGGGCCCGCACGGGACCGAGGACGAGCTCGCGCGGCAGCGTGCCGATGCCCGCGTCGAGCCGCTCCAGCAGCACCTCGTGATCGCGTTCGCCGCTCAGCTCACCGCCCAGCCACTTCAGTTCCGCCCGGACCGGATCGGTGACCCGGCGGTCGAGCACCGGCCGGTGGGACCGCAGCACGCTGCGCAGCCGGCGGCAGGCCACGCGCATTTCGTGCACCGAGTCCGGCAGGCCCCGTCGTACGGCGGGATCGAGGGCCACGAGGGCGTGCACCTGCTTGTCGACGTAGGCGAGGACGTGCTCGCCGGCCGAGCCGGGGCGGACCCGTTCGGCGCGGGCGTCCGGCAGCCGGGGCGCGCCCGCCGCCGTCTCCTCCAGGGCCCTGGCCAGCTTGGAGGGGTGGGGCGCTCGCCCGATGCCCTCGCGGCGCAGCGTCTTGTCCACGGCGTCCAGCACGGCGGGGTCGGCGCCCTCGGCGAGTTCCACCTCCATCTCCGCCCACTCGGCCCGCGCGGTCCCCGGGAGCGGGGAGTCGGCCCGGACCGCGTCGACGGTGAGTTCGGCCACAGTCGTGCCCGCGCCGTCGAGGAGCAACCGGGTGTCGCGCCGGGAGCGGACACGGACGACGGGCCGCAGGGCCGCGCCCCGGGTGCGGGAGAGGGCCAGTTCCCGCAGTTCGTCGGGGAGTTCGCTGTCCGGCGGGGCCTGCACCTCCTCGCGGGTGTCGCCGGATCCGGGCAGTTTGAGGTGCCAGCCGGCGTCACTCCCGCCGCTTCTGCGGCGCAGGGTGGCGGAGCCGGCCGCGAGGCGCAGGTCGTCCGTGTCGAAGTACACCGCGTCCAGGTCCTGGACGCCCTGTTCCACGACGGACCCGATGCCGTCCACGCCCGTGAGGTCGGGCAGCCATGAGGTGTCCTCGGCCGAGGAGGCCTCGTACTTTCGCTCTGTCTCTCGCGTCGACTTGGCCATACTTTGCGCGTACACCGTCCGGCCCGACTCAAACCCCGGAGCGTCCCTGTTCCGGGGCCGTGCGGGGCCCGCGGACCGGTGCCTCGGGCCCGCCCGGTTCCCACCGGGCGGACCGGGGACACCGTTCCCGGCGGCCGGGCGGCGACGTTCTGGTCGCGGCCGGACGATGAGAGGATCGTTGCCATGGACATCCTTCGGAGGAACAACATCACGGTCACGGGCAACCCCGCGGGACCGGTGGTGGTGCTCGCCCACGGGTTCGGCTGCGACCAGAACATGTGGCGCCTGACCGTGCCCGCGCTGGCCGACACCCACCGGGTGGTGCTGTTCGACTACGTGGGCTCCGGCCGCTCCGACCTCTCCGCCTTCCGGGAGGAGCGGTACTCCTCCCTGGACGGCTACGCCCAGGACGTGGTGGAGGTCTGCGAGGCGCTCGACCTGCGGGACGCGGTGTTCGTGGGGCACTCGGTCAGCGCCATGATCGGCGTGCTGGCCGCCCGGCGGGCCCCGGAGCGGATCGGCGCCCTGGTGATGGTCGCGCCCTCGCCCCGGTACATCGACGACACCGGCTACACCGGCGGCTTCAGCCACGACGACATCGACGAACTCCTCGCCTCGCTGGAGGCGAACTATCTGGGCTGGTCGGCCGCCATGGCTCCGATGATCATGGGCACTCCGGAGCGGCCCGACCTCGGTGACGAGCTGACCGCCAGCTTCTGCGCCACCGACCCCGACATGGCGCTCGTCTTCGCGCGGACCACGTTCCTGTCCGACTCCCGCGACGACCTGAAGACGGTCGACGTGCCGACCCTCGTGCTGGAGAGCACGCGGGACCTCATCGCCCCCCGCGAGGTCGGCGCCTTCGTGCACGCGGCGGTCCCGGGCTCGAAGCTGGTCACCCTGGAGGCCACCGGCCACTGCCCGCACCTGTCCGCGCCCGAGGCCACCAACCAGGCGATCACCGCCTTCCTGGCGGACCTGCGCTGATGGCCCGAGTCGGACACGAGCCCGGACCGTACGACGCCGACGACGGCGCAGCCGAGGCGGCGTTCGCATCACTCCTGGAGGACAGCGCGGAAGAACTCTACGAGACCGCGCCCTGCGGCTACCTGTCCACGCTGATGGACGGAACCGTCGCGAAGATCAACGCGACGCTGCTCAACTGGCTGGGCCTCACCCGGGAGGCCGTGGTGGGCCGGATGCGCTTCGCCGACCTGCTCACCGTGGGCGGCAGGATCTACCACGAGACGCACTACGCGCCGCTGCTGCGCATGCGGGGCGAGGCGAGCGGGATCGCGCTGGAACTCAGGACGTCCGGAGGCGGCCGGCTGCCGGTCCTGGTGTCCTCGGCCCTGAAGTACGGCAGCGGGGGCGAGCCCCTGCTGATCCGCACCACGCTCTCCGACGCCCGCGACCGGCGCGCCTACGAGGAGGAACTCCTCAGCGGCAAGAAGGAGGCCGAGGCGGCGAGCCGGCAGGCCGAGGCGGCACGCCGGCAGGCGGAGGCGGCACGCCGGCAGGCGGAGGCCGACCGCGCCCGGCTTCAGGAGGCGCTCGCCGTCCTGCAGCGCAGCCTGCTGCCCGACGCGCTGCCGACCGTCCCCGGCCTCGAAGCGGCCGCCTACTACCACACGGCCTCCCCCGACCGGCTCGGCGGCGACTTCTACGACGTGTTCGCCGTCGACGGCAAACGCTGGGCGTTCTTCCTCGGCGACGTGTGCGGCAAGGGGCCCGAAGCCGCGGCCGTCACCTCGCTGACCCGCTACACCCTCAGGGCCGCGGCCCTGCACGACCCCGATCCGGTCGCCGCCCTCACCACGCTCAACACGGTGCTGCGCGAGCGGTACACCGGCAACGACCCCCGCTACTGCACCGCCATCTTCGGCACGCTCGAACCGGAGCCGGGCAGCGGTCGCGTCACCGTTCGGCTGGCCTCCGGCGGCCACCCCCCGGCCCTGGTCCTGCGGGCCGACGGCGGCTGCGACTTCCTGTCCACGCCCGGTGGTCTGCTGGTCGGCGTGCTGCCCGGCGCGCGCTTCACCCCCGTCACGACCACCCTGGCGCCCGGCGACAGTCTGCTGCTGTACACCGACGGCCTCACCGAGGCCCGCACCGGCCCGGACCGCACCTCCCTGTACGGGGACGACGCCCTGCGGGCCTTCGCCGCCGGGCACGCCGGCGCCCCGCCGAAGGCGCTGATCTCCGCGCTGACGGACCTGCTGCACTCGTTCGGCGAGGGCCTGGACGACGACACGGCCCTCCTGGCTCTCGGCGTCCCGGCCGCCACCCGGGCCGGCCCCGGCACCCCGGCCGACCCCGGCACCTGACCCGCCCTCCCGGCACCCGCCGACGACTTGCGCCCGCCGACGACTTGCCCACCGGGTCCCGTCCGACCCCGCGACGAAGAAGACACCATGTGCCCGCTGAAGATCGCCTCCCGAGACGCCGCCTCCGGACCCGTGCTGGAGATCGTCGGCCCCCTCGACTACACCCACGCCACGACCCTGCGCGACCACGTCACCCGGTGCGCCCTCGGTCCCGGCCAGTGCCTCACCCTCGACCTGGCCGACATGGAGTTCTGCGACTCCACCGGCATGAGCACCCTCATCGCCGCGCGCAACCACGCCCTCGCGGCGGGCGCCGACATCGCGCTCACGGCCGTACCGACGGACACCCTGCGGGTGATGCGGATCGTCGGACTCGACCAGATCTTCACGATCCGTCCGGCAGCCGACACGGACGGCCTCTCGTGAACGCGGGCTGACCTGGGGCGTTCGCCGGGAGCGGTGGGCGGGGTGAACTTCATGATCTTGGGAAGACGCGTGAACGATCTTCGTGTCGATCCCATGAGGGGGGATTCACCACCGTGGCCACACCTGCGCCCCGCATACGCCCCGCGAGCCGTCGGCGCGTCTTCGACCTGCGAGCGACCGCCATGTTCTTCACGCTCCTCGCCGTCCTGGTGAGCGTCACCGGTTTCGCGGCGCGCACCGCCGCGGGCGTGCTGGAGCGACGCCCCGGCTGGGCGCTGATCCTGCTCCTGGTGGCGGCGGCCGGCGTGACGGCCCTGCGGCGCCGGCGGCACCGGATCTCGCCGGCGCGGGCGGCGCTCCGGGCCGCCGCCGCGCTCGACGAGGCGTCCAGGGCGGCCGCCGGCTTCCTGGAGCCCGCCCCGTCGCCCGCCGGGGCAGCCGTCACCGGTGCGGCGACCGAACCGGGGCCACTCCTGTTCGTGGACACCCCCGAGCCCGGCGTGTTCGCGGACACCCCGGAGCCCGGCGGGCCGCAGGCCGCGACCCTCGTGGACGACGTGACGCGCGTGCTCGGCCACGAGAGGCCCGACGCCGACGCGGACACCGCCGGTGCCCTCATCGACTACGACGCTCTCGACCCCGACGCCTTCGAGGAGGCGGTCGCCGCCCTGTGCGAGCGGGACGGCTGCACCGGGGTGGAGGTCGTCGGCGGAGCCGGAGACCTCGGCGCCGACGTGCTCGCGGTGACACCGGACGGACGGCGCGTCGTCATCCAGTGCAAGCGCTACGGCGAGGGCAACAGAGTCGGCTCGCAGGACCTCCAGCGCTTCGGCGGCACCTGCTTCACCGTCCACGAGGCGGACGTGGCCGTCGTGGTCACCACCAGCGACTTCACCGCACCGGCCGCCCAGTACGCCGAACAGTGCGGCATCCTGTGCTGGGACGGGCCCGCCCTGCGGGCATGGAGCGACGGCACCGGGCCACGGCCCTGGGAGCGGCAGCCGGCCTGACCTTCCCCGCGGCCGCGGTGCGGAGGACCGCGCACAGCGCGCCTCCGCTCAGGCCCCCGGCCCCGGATCGGGCCGTACGGCCGTGTGGATGCCCGCCCGGGCCGCCTCCAGCTGGGCGGCGAACGCGATGCCGAGGAACAGTGCCACGCCGGTCAGGTTGGCCCACAGCAGCAGCGCGACGAACGCGGTGAGCGGGCCGTAGACGGCGCCGAACGTCCCGCTCTTCTCCACGTACAGCGCGAGCAGCCAGGTCGCGGACACCCAGATCAGGAGGTGGACGGCGGAGCCGAAGGCCAGCCAGGTGTAGCCGGGCTGGTCGCGGCGCGGCGACCACCTGAAGATCACGGCTGAGGCGACCCAGGCGAGGACCAGGCCCACCACCAGCTCCAGCGGCTTCCACCAGGAGGCGGATCCGCCCGGACCGCCGACGGACTCCGCGACCGCGCTGCCGACGGCCTCGCCGGCGACCAGTACCAGGAACCCGAGGACCATGGGCAGCCCGGCCGCGACCGCCAGCACCAGGGCCCGCCCGTACTTGCGGGGAAAGGGCCGGTCGCGTTCGATGCCGTAGATCCGGTTGGCGCCCCGCTCGACCTGCCCCATCGCCGAGGCGAGGTTCAGCAGCGCGAACGCCAGCCCCGTCCACAGCGCGAGGGTGCTCCACACGTCGCCGTCCGCGCTGCGCCGGGTGCCGTTCAGCGCGTCCTCCACGACGTCGGCGCTGGCGCCGGGCACGATACGGCCGAGCGTGTGCTCGATGATCCGGCCCACCCCCTCGGTGTGCACCGAGGTGGCGAGCCCGACCAGGGCGACGGTGAAGGGCACCAGACCCAGCACCACCTGGAAACCCAGGGCCCGCGCGTTGGTGAACCCGTCCGCGTAGCGGAACCGGGCGAAGGAGTCGCACAGCAGCCGCAGACCCCCGTAGTGGCGCAGCGCGGTCAGTGCCTCGTCACCGGAGAGCTCGTCTCCGATCATGTCCCTGGTCTGCGGGACGTGGACGGCGGTACCCATCGCTCGGTGTCTCCTCGGCTCGCGCGGCTGGTCTGTTCCCCGCATGCCCCGCGACGGCCCCTCTCAGCGGCCCGGCGTCCCCCCGGGTCGCCCCGACTTCCGGCGGATCGCGCGCGGCCGTGGCACTGTGGACATGGCTTCGGATCCGGGAAGCGGGTACAAGAGGCGGGTACAGGGAGGCTGATGCCCGTGCGAGTGGTCGTGTGGATCACCGAAGGGACGTGGCCCGCCTGCGTCGACGCGGCTCGCGCGCACACGTCCGACGACAGCGGCGTCGTCCTGCTGCATGTCAGCGCCCCCGACGTCCCCGGCGTCGCGCACGGCGCCTACGCCGGTCTGCTCGGCCGGGGCCACCACGAACGCGACCCGGGCACCCGGCTGGAGGAACTGAGCGCCACCTCGGCCGCGTCGCTGCTGGACGCCGCGGCCGAGCGCCTGCACCGGCCGTGCGTCCGGATGGAACGGACCGGGAGACCCGAGCAGGAGGTGATCGCCGCCGTCGAGGGCGCCGACCTGCTGGTCCTGGCCCGCGACGGGGACCGCGGCCGCCTCGGGCCGCGCAGCCTGGGGCACGCCACCCGCTTCGTGCTCGACCACGCCCCCTGTCCGGTCCTGCTCGTCTGGCCGGAGACGGCACCGGACACACGGACCCTGCCGCCGCTCCCGCCTTCTCCGCCGCACCAGCGCTGACGCCTGCCCCACCGGGGATGGTCTCAGGCGTCCGGGCGACGGTGTCCGGCGGCCGCCGGGCCGTTCGGGACGTGGAAAGCCCCGGCCGGCCGGGGGAGACCAGCCGGGGCGGCTTCGGTGGTGAGGCGCGGAGGGCGGTCGCCCCGCGGCGAAAGGCTCCGGGGGGCTCCAGCCGGACGATCGTCCCCAGGAGCGGAAAGTGAGGCCCGGGAACACCGTCGCCACACAGCTCTGGACGATCCGCCGCGCCCTGTTGTTCCCGCCCGGGCGCCGTCGGCGCACCGCGCGCCCGCTCGGAACGAGGCCCGGGTCGCTACCGGCTGTCCGGGCCTTCCGGTGTTGGGATGGGGGCGGCGGAAAGGGGCTGTGATGACCGGAGACCGGGGGCCGGGGCCGACGGGTCCGGCCGATCCGTTCGCGTTGGCCGGGCGAGCCGTCGCCGCGATCGGCTCGACGCTTGACGACCGCAGGACCGCGGTGGAGTGCGCGCGGTTCCTGGTCGGGGAGCTCTGCGAGGCGGCCGCGGTCGACCTGTTCCCGCAGGACGAGGTGCGGCGCGCGGAGCACGGCGGCCCCCTGCGCCCGGCGGCGGCCGAGGGCCGGCACGAACTGCTGGCGAGCCTGCACGGGGTGCCCCGGGCCGACGTCCTGGTCCGCGCCCTGGACGCGGGCCGGCCGATCACGGCGTCCCTGGCCGCGCGCGCCGGCGGGGTCGTGGCCGCGCTGTCCGTGCCGCTCCTGGCGCGGGGAAGGGTCTACGGCGCGGTGCTGGCCGTGCGCACCGACCGGGCGTTCGCCGACGACGAGGCGGCCGCGGTGCACTACGTCGCCCGGCTCACCGCCGCCCACCTGCACCACACGCTCGACCACCACCGGCCGCACGACACCGCGCAGCACCTGCAGCAGGTCCTGCTCGCCGAACCGGGCCGCCCCCACCCCAACGTGGACATGGCCACGCGCTACCTCCCGGCGGGCTCCGGCGCGCTGGTGGGCGGCGACTGGTTCGAGGCCGTACGCCTGCACTACGGCCGTACCCTCCTGGTCATCGGTGACGTCATGGGGCACGGCCTGGACGCGGCGGTCGACATGAACGCCTACCGCTCGATGCTGCGGTACGTCGCCTCCACGGACCTGCCGCCGCACCGGATCCTGAGCCGGATGGACACCGTGATGTCCGAGGAGGACAACCGCCGACCCGCGACCTGCCTGCTGGCCCTGCTGGATCCGTCCCGCGGCACGGTCGCCCTCACCAGCGCGGGTCACCTGCCGCCGGCCCTCTTCCACCGCGACGGCACCGGGGCACTGGTCGCCGTGCCCGTCGGCCCGCCGCTCGGCACGGGCCTCGCCGAGTACGACATGACGACGCTGACCGTGCGCCCCGACGACACGCTGGTGATGTTCACCGACGGCCTGGTCGAGCGGCGGGGGGAGGACATCGACACCTCGCTCGCCCGCCTCGCCCGCCTGCACCTTTCTCCCGGCCAGGGCGTCACCGGCGTCCTGGACGAGATCCTGCTGCGTCTGGACGCCGGGGCGGCGGACGACGACGTCGCCGTCGTCACCGCCCGGCTGCGGGGCCGGCCGGGGTGAGCCGTCCGGCGCCGCGGCGCGGTCACATCAGGTGGGCGAAGACCACCAGGTTGTCCGTGTAGTCCCGGACCGTGCGGTCGTAGTCACCCGCGCAGGTGATGAGCCGGACCTCCGCGTCGGGTGTGTCGGCGTAGACGCGCCGGCTGGGGAAGTGGTCCTTCTCGAAGGTCTCGACGCTGTCCACCACGAACGACGCCCGGCGACGGTCGGCCCGCACGACCGAGAAGACGTCGCCCTTCTCCAGCTCGCCGAGCCCGGCGAACACCGCGGCCGACGTCTTGGTGTCGACGTGCCCGGCGATGATCGCCGTACCGGTCTCGCCGGGGGAGGCGCCCTTGGCGTGCCAGCCGACGAGGTTGGTGTCGTCGGCGGGCGGGGGTTCGAGCTGTCCGGTGGGGCCGATGGCGAGGTCCGTGAACGGGGCATCGACAAAGATCTTCGGGATGAGCAGGCGCAGCGGCCTCGACCGGGGCAGGTGCCTGCCGACCGGGCGGACACCGGGGGAGGCGGTCGTGGCGGACCCGGGGCGCGGCGGGGGAGCGCCGGCGGTGGAGCGGGACGAGACGCCGCCCGCGTTGTCGGAGGCCGCGTCCCGGCCGCCGCCGAACAGACTCGCGGCGAGCAGCAGGAGGACCACGGCGCTGAGCACCATCCAGTTGGTGCGGGGTGCCTGTTCGGCGGGCTGTGGACCGGTGCCTTCGGGGGCGGGAGGACGGGCTGCCATCGGACATCACCTCTATCTGGGCACGGCAGCGGACGTACGGGGCGGACGCACAGCAGACCGGGCCGCCACAATGCGCACGGGTGGCGGCCCGACTGCTATCGCGTCCGGCATGGGTCAGGCCACGTTTCCGGCCGTCTTGTTGCGGCGCAGCGCGAACACGCCGGCACCGGCGACCGCCAGCACGGCCAGCCCGCCCGCGGTCACGCCCGGAGAGGCGAGTCCGCCGCCACCGGTGTGCATCCCGCCGTGCGGCTGCTCGTGGTCGCCGCCGCTCCAGGAGCCCTTGCCGTGCTCACTGCTGCCCGAGTCCCGGGGGGACTCGGTCTTGTAGGTCTCCGGGTCGGTCTTGGGGTCCCGTGCGGTGGCCCAGTCGTCGCCCGTCGTGGCGGTCAGCGCGCCACCGCCGGTGTGCACGCCGCCGTGTGGCGCCTCGTGGCTGCTGTCCTTGTCGTGCTCCTTGCTGTAGGAAGAGGAAGAGTCCTCGTGGTCCCAGTCGCCGTCCGCCGCGTAGGCGCCGGGAGCGGTGAGCGCGAGGACGGCAGAAGCCGCCGCAGTCGCCAGGAACATGCGGGTAGAGCGCATCTGAAAGTCCTTCCGTCACAACCGGGCAGCTGGTGCTTCGTCAGCTGTTGTGACCCGGCTCCGACGTGATCCACCGTCAGTCAGTCCTGCCGCTCCCACCAGTCGGGGCGCTCACACGGGTTACGGACTAGGCCGTCCGATGCCGGTACGGCGGTCCGCCCGCCCTCCGGTGGCGATGTGGGCCGGGGGTGTGAGGCGTTCACTCCGGCGGGTGACAGGGCGGCCTGACACACCGTCGGCCCGCATGACGGGGGCCCTCACGGGCAGAACCGGTTCGCACCACCGACCCAGGACCGACGGGAGCCCGACTGTGACCGAGGCCCTTTTCACGGCCGACTTCCGCTCCGCCCGCCAGTGGGTCGCCGGGCGGTCGTGGGCGTATCCGGACGGCGGCCCCGTCAACCCGGACGACAACAAGCTGGACCACCTGGTGGCCGACCCCCACTACAGCCGCGGCGGCACGTTCCGCGCCACCCGCCGTCCCGACGGGCTGTGGAACACCGGTCTGCTGACCACCGAGGGCAGCGAGGAGGACTTCGTCGTCCGCACCGGCGACCTGCTGCACACCAGAGTGCGGCTGCCCACCGTGATGGGCGCCTGGCCCGCCGTCTGGACCTGGCGGGACGGCGGCCAGGAGATCGACGTCTTCGAGTACCACCCCGACAACCCGGACCTGCTGGAGTTCTCCAACCACGTCCGCGGCGGCCACCGTTACCACCGTGACCCGGCCGTCGGCCCCGGCGGATGGATCGAGCTGACCGTCGAGTTCGGCAGCGAGTGCGTCGAATGGTCCCTGAACGGCACCCCGGTCTTCGCCGACGAGCGGGGGGTGGGGGAGGACTGGTACGCCCACCTCATCGTGAACCTCTCCGTGTGCGCCGGCCAGTACCACCCGGCGCCCTCCGAGGCCGACACCAAGATGTCGTTCAAGGTCGCGAGCCTCACCGTGCACCGCCCGCCGGGCCACTGACCCGGCACCCGGGAAACGCGTCGGCGCGGGCCCGGCGCCCGATTCGCCGGTTTAGCGACCCGGGTGTGGGCACTTGGCGGTGAAGCAGGGGGAACCCGTGTGGAGGTGGCTGTGGCGGTTCGGCATCGTCTCATCAAGGTCAGTCCGCGGACGGTATGGGACGTCCTCGCGGATGGCAGCCGGTACGCGGAATGGGTGGTGGGTGCATCTGCTTCCAAGCCGGTCCGGGGCCACTGGCCCGAGGTCGGCGCGGCCCTCGCCTACGAGATCCGCCTCGGCCCCCTGCGCCTCGGCAACGAGACCGTCGTACGGCGCTGCGAGGAGGGCGACGCGCTGGAGCTGGAGGCGCGAGCCGGCGTCCTCGGAACCGCGCGGATCGCCCTGGAACTGCGCCCCTGGGGCGAGCACTGCCTGGTCATCGTGGACGAGCACCCCCTCCAGGGCGCCGGCGGGATGCTGCACAACGCGGGCGTGGAAGCACTGATCCAGGTGCGCCACCGCGCGATGCTCGCCCGGCTCGACAAGGTGTGCCAGGCGCAGAGCCGTGACGAGGAGCGGGCGCCCACGCCGGCGGCGCCGCACGCCACGGGAGACGCGCATGCCTGACGCGGTGGTGATCGGGGCCGGCCCCAACGGACTGGTCGCGGCGAACCTGCTGGCCGACGCCGGCTGGAGCGTGGCCGTCGTCGAGGAGCAGCCCGAACCCGGCGGCGCGGTCCGCCACGACCGAGGCGTCGACCCCGACTTCGTCAACGACCTCTTCAGCTCCTTCTACCCGCTGGCCGCCGCCTCCCCGATCGTCGCCGGACTCCGGCTGGAGGACCATGGCCTGCGGTGGAGCCACGCGCCGCACGTCCTCGCGCACCCCCTGACCAACGGGCTGTGCGCGGTCCTCGACCGCCGGATCGACGTCACCGCCGACTCCCTCGACGCCTTCCATCCGGGAGACGGCGCCGCCTGGCGTGGCCTCCACGACGTGTGGCAGCGCCTGCGGCCGGACATCCTCGACGCCCTGTTCACGCCCTTCCCACCGGTCAGGGCCGCCGCCCGGCTGGCACTCCGGCTGCGCGGAGCGGGCGGGCTGCGCATGGCACGCACCATGATCCTTCCGGTACGGCGGATGGGGGAGGAGGAGTTCGGCGGCGAGGGCGGCCGGCTCCTGCTGGCCGGCAACGCCCTGCACGCCGACCTCGCGCCGGAGGCCGCGGGCAGCGGCGGCTTCGGCTGGCTGATGTCGATGCTCGGCCAGACCTACGGCTTCCCCGTGCCCGTCGGCGGCTCAGGTGCCCTGGTCGAGGCCCTGACGCGCCGGCTGCTGTCGCTCGGTGGCACTCTGACCTGCGGACAGCGCGTCAACCGTGTTCTCGTGCGCGAGGGGCGCGCGGTGGGTGTGCGGACGGCCGGCGGTGAGACCGTCGCCGCGCGCCGCGCCGTGCTGGCCGACGTGTCGGTGCCCGCGCTGTACGGCGACCTCGTCGACGCCGGGCACCTTCCGTCCCAGCTGCTGTCGGACCTCGAACGCTTCCAGTGGGACTTCGCGACCTTCAAGGTGGACTGGGCGCTCGACGGGCCCGTGCCCTGGCAGGCCGAGCGGGCGGCGCGGGCGGGAACGGTCCATCTGGCCGACGGCGTCGACGAACTCACCCGGTTCGCCGCCCAGGTGGCGATGCACCAGGTGCCCGACCGCCCCTTCGCGCTGTTCGGCCAGATGACCACCTCCGATCCCTCCCGTTCGCCCCTCGGCACCGAGTCCGCGTGGGCGTACACGCACGTCCCGCAGGTCGTCAGGTCCGACGCCGGGGACGAGGGCCTGACGGGAGCCTGGGACACCAGGGAACAGGAGGTGATGGCGGACCGCGTCGAACGACAGGTCGAGCGGTTCGCGCCCGGGTTCCGCGCCCGGATCCGCGCCCGGCGCGTCCTGGCCCCGCCCACGCTGCAGGCCCTCGACGCCAACCTGCACGGCGGTGCCATCAACGGCGGGACCGCGGCCCTGCACCAGCAACTGGTCTTCCGCCCGGTTCCCGGCACCGGACGCCCGGAGACGCCGGTGCGCGGACTGTTCCTCGCGTCCGCGGGCGCCCACCCGGGCGGCGGCGTGCACGGCGCCCCGGGAGCCAACGCCGCCCGGGCCGCGCTGCGGCGCAACCAGCCGCCGGGACTCGCCCGCCTCCAGCGCGTGCTGGCGCACCGCGACCGGCGCGGCGAGATCCGGCCGTCGTCCTCCGGTTGACGAAGGCCGGCGACGTCCACGGTCCTCCGGCCGGCGACCCCACCGTCCTCCGGCCGGCGACGTCCACGGTCCTCCGGCCGGCGACGTGGCCGACGACGCCCACCGTCCTCCGGACGGCGAACACCGCCGGACGCGGGGTCAGTTCCACAGCGGGTAGGTCACGACCGGCGGGAAGCCCTCGGGGCGGGTGGCGGCGGTGTAGACGAGGGTGATCCGGGTGTAGTGCCCCAGCCGGGGGTGCTTCTTCCAGGGCTGCGCGCGGTCGAGTCGTACGACGACGGGGTAGTCGTGGAACCGTCCGGCCGCGCAGTACGGCTTGCAGTCGTTGACCGAGTTGACGCCCGTGGCCACGGCCCTCTCCGTGTTCCACCGCCTCCAGTGCAGCGAGGACAGACGGCTGTTGCCGTCACCGCAGGCGAGGATGAACTCGCTGGGGCGCACCTCGGGATGCCACAGACAGTCGACGAGCACCGTCCGCGGCAGTTGCCGGACGGCCGACGCGGCCGGTGCCGACGCCGGTGTGACGGCGGTGGAGGCGGCCGGCTGTGCGGCGGCCGCGAGCAGCGCCGCGGCACCGAGGGCGAGAGCCGTTCTTGCTGTGTGTCTGCGCATGGTCGCTCCCAGCCGCGTGTCTGCGGACGCCTGGCTCCGGGTCCTGTCTCCAACGATGTGGCCCGCTTCCGACGCTAAGGCCGCGTCCGGCGCAGCACCACTCGAACGGCGTAACGCCCGGGCTTCCGGGGCGGGCTGGGAGGTGCGCCGGGACGGGCGCGGAGGAGGGGACGTGTCCCGGGACCCGCTCCCGGCGGCGGGCGCCCGCATGAGACGGTTGGCTCTCGACGCGGCAGTCACCATCATGGAAGGGGAGGCGGGGCAGGGACCCGGAAGGCACAGGGAGACCGATGAGCCGGCGTGCGCCGGTCACGGACACCCCGGGGACCACCCGGCACATCATGAACGCGACTCGGACGAAGAGCGAGGCGGAGCCGGCAGGCTCCGACCGGAGCGTGGGACCGGCGCGGGCGCTGGCCCGGCTGGCCCTGCTGTGTGTGGCCGGTGCCGTCGCGGCGGTGGTCGTCGGGGCCGGCTCCGGCCAGTGGCTGGTCCTGCTCCTCGGCCTGGTCGGGTTCGCCCTGGCCGGCGCGGGACTGTGGTGGGCGCTGGCCCATCGCGGTCTGGCCCGCCTGTGCGGTGCCCTGCTGGCGCTGGCCGCTCCGGTGGCGGTGCTGGTGCTGTACGCCGTCTCGGGCCTGTGGCTGGTGGCGGTGACCGCGCTCGCCCTCTGGGTGGCGGCGCTGGCCTGTGCCCGCGGCGCGCTGCGCCGGCTGCGCAAACCGCACGGCATGCGTCACCGGTCGAGCAGGGCGCCCCGAAGACCGGTGCTGATCATGAATCCGCGGTCGGGCGGCGGAAAGGTCGGCGAGTACGGGCTGGTGGAGCGGGCCGAGGCGCTGGGCGCCCGGGTGCTGCTGCTCGACATCGACAGCGCTCCCGACCCGGTGGCCCTGGCCCGGCAGGCGGTGGCCGAGGGCGCGGACCTGCTCGGCGTCGCGGGCGGGGACGGCACCCAGGCGCTGGTGGCGGGGGTGGCCGCCGAGCACGGGCTGCCGTTCCTCGTCCTGTCCGCCGGCACCCGCAACCACTTCGCCATGGACCTGGGCCTGGACCGCGACGACCCGTCGACCGGGCTCGACGCCCTCTCGGACGGTGTGGAACTCCGGATCGACCTGGGCGAAGTGGCCGGGCGGCCCTTCGTCAACACGGTGTCGTTCGGGGCGTACGCGGAGATCGTGCAGAGTCCCGACTACCGCGGCGCCAAGACGGCGACCGTGCTCGACCAGCTGCCGGACCTGTTGGTCGGCGACGACGTGACCCCACTGGAGGTGCTGGCCGACGGCACCCGGATCGACGCCCCGCAGACCCTGCTGGTGAGCAACAACCCCTACGCCCGTGCCGACCCCTTCGGCGGCGGACGCCGGACCCGGCTGGACGGCGGGTCGCTCGGTGTGATCGCGGTCCGGGTGGAGGGCCCGGCGCAGGCGGCCGAGCTGGCGCTGCGCGGCGAACGGGCCAGCAGCATCACGACACTGACCGCGCGGCGCGTGGTCGTCGACGCCGACGTGGAACTCATCCCGGTGGCCGTCGACGGCGAGGCGCTGATCCTGCCCACACCGGTCGTCTGCACGGTGCGCCGGGGCGCGCTGCGGGTACGGGTACCGAGGCATCGCCCCGGCGCGCCCTACGTGGCACCGTCCGTCGACTGGCGGCGTGTCGTCCGTCTCGCGCTCGGCAGGTCCCCCATCCGCCCCAGGACGAACCAGGAGAAGAGCCATGCTTGACCGCCCCGCGCGGGATGACCGCACGCCGCGAGGTCTGATGCGCGATCTCACCGCACTGGACCAGGCGCTCTACGAGGCCGTGACGGTCACCAGCACGCCCGAACTGGACTCGGCCCTGCGCCGGCTGTCCGCGGCGGCCGACCACTCCAAGATCTCCTTCGCGGCCGCCGGGCTGCTGGCCCTGTTCCCCGGCCGGCCGCGCCGCGCGGCCGTGCTGGGTGTCGCCGCCATCGGTGTCGCCTCGGCGACGGCCAACCTGCTCGGCAAGCGGCTCGTGCGCCGGGCACGGCCGCTGCGCGCCGCGGACTCGCCGTTCCCGGGACGGCACGTGCCCATGCCGGAGTCCGCGTCGTTCCCCTCGGGCCACACGGCCTCGGCGGTGGCCTTCGCCGCGGCCGTCGGGCCCGCCTTCCCGGCCGCGACCGTCCCGCTCGGCCTGCTGGCCTGTGCGGTGGGCTACTCCCGCGTCCACACCGGCGTGCACTACCCGGGTGACGTCCTGGCGGGCGCGGTGCTGGGCACCGGTGCGGCGGCCGTGGCCCTGGCGACCGCCGCCCACTGGGAGAAGAGCGGTCGTCTCCGGCTCAGTCCCGGCGCTCCGACGCGCCGCTGAGCTCGGCCGCGAACTGCGCGCCGGCCAGCAGGGCGAGGTTGGACAGCCACAGCCAGATCAGGAAGACGACCAGGCCGGCGAGGGAGCCGTACAGCTTGCTGTAGGTGCTGAGCGCCGACGCGTACACCGCGAAGGCGGCGGACACGGCCAGCCACAGGGTGGCCGCGAGGATGCCGCCCGGCAGGCTGTACGCCCGGCGCCGGGCGGAGGCGGGGCCGGTGTGGAAGACCACCACGACCAGCACCGCCACCAGGCACAGCAGCACGGGCCAGCGCAGCAGGTTCCAGGCCACCGCGGCCGTGGTGTCGACCCCGAGGACGCGTCCGGCGCTCTCCGCGATCGGGCCGCTCAGCAGCAGGACCAGGGCGCTGACGACGAGAAGGCCGAGCAGCGCCAACGCGGTGAGCACGATCCGGGGGGCCTTGCGCCAGGGTGACCTGTGGTCCGCCACATGGTGCATCCGGTGCAGGGCGCGCCGGAACACGGCCAGATAGCTGGAGGCCGACCACAGGGCGCTCACCGTGCCGGTGACCAGCAGCGTCCAGGCCGCGGAGCCGCCCTGCAGCATCCGGGACAGCGCGTCGTGCAGCTGCACGGAGGACTCCGCGGGGACGTAGGCGGTGACGTGCGCGATGAAGCTCTCGGCCGTCTCGGGGCTGATGAGGGCGAAGCCGACGACGGTGGCCAGCAGCGCGGGCAGCACCGCGAGGACCGTGTAGTAGGTGAGGGCCGCGGCGTGGTCGGAGATGTCGTCGCGCCACATCGACACCGGGGTGCGGCGCAGAGCGGGCCACCAGGTGGCGGGCACCCGGATGCCGAGGTGCGGCAGGGCGAGGGTGCGGGCCGGGCGGCCGACCCTGGCCGTACGGCCTGCCTGTGGTTCAGCGGACATGGGGCGCGCTCCCTCGGGGGCGGGCCGTGCTCCCGGCCTCGGTCGTGAACTGATTCCCCCTGGGCGCGGGATCAGTCGTGGATGCGCCTGCCCGCCGGTGCGGCCCCGCATCCGGCCGCCGGGCCGTCGTCACCCCGAAGGACCACAATGGACTCCTGTGATCAGCGGGGTACCCGACGCACGGAGTGTCCCATGTTCCGCAGGCGCCCTACGGACGACGACGCGCTGCCGGCAGGCTCGGGGCGCTCACCGCGCAGGCACGGGAACGGGCGGAGCTCCAGCGCTCCCTGGTCGCACCAGACGCTCGGTGGAGCAGGCCTGCCTCGACCTGGCCGAGGTCCTGGAGCACCTCACCGCCGGGGACTCCCCGCGCGGTCGGCCGCCCCGGCCGCCGAAGGACACGGACGGGCCGCCCGGCCCGCCGGAGCGGTGAGGCATCCGCCCCTGCCGCGTGCGACGGTCCCGGTGCCATGACCGTCGCACGCGTGTCCGGGGCGGGCCGGCGGGGAAGGGGTGCGTTGCCGGGCGGGCGGGGTCAGCCGATGTGGTAGCTGTCCCCGTACACCTTCCAGTCGAGCGGCGGGTCGAGGTCCAGGTTGCCCTTGCGGACGAAGACCCGCTGCGCGGTGTCCACCCGGCTGGTGTCGCTGTGCGCCTCCTCCTGCTTCATCGCCCACACCCGCGCGTCGAGGAACGCGTTGAGGTACGTCACCTCGTCGCCGCCCTGGGCCGGCGGCTTGGCCTTGGCGAGGGCCCGCTTGCGTATGTTGCGGAAGGAGGTCGGGTCGGTGCCGTCGCCGTGCATGACGATGGCGTCGTAGTACGTGAACTGGCCCAGCGCGCGCAGTCCGTCGGTCTTGCCCTGCTGGACGGCGGGGTTGAAGTACACCCGGTCGCGTTCGTCGTTCTGGGCCTGCTGGAACGCGGTGTCCTGGGCGGCCTTGCGCCAGTCCCGGGGGAACGACGGGTCGAGGCCGTCGTGCGAGTCGGAGTTGTTCACCCGCCGCAGGGCCGGCAGGTACTTGGCCAGGACGTTGCCGGGCTTGCGGGTGGTGTAGAGCTCCACGAGGTCGAGCATGTCGCCGGTGCCGGAGCAGAACCCGATGATGCCGGCGGTGTAGCCGCGGCCGTCACCGATGTCCTCGATGTACTTGTACTGGGCCTTCCAGTCGAGCGAGGAGTTCTCCGCGCTCGACACCAGCTTCATGGCGATCTCCTTCTTCGCCGGATCGTCGAGTCCGGCCGCGCGGAGGAGCGGCGGAGCGGCGGAGGCGTGCGCGGGGCGCAGCAGCGGGAGCGCTGCCAACGCGGCGCCGGCCAGCAGAAGGGTGCGGCGGGAGGGGTTCGCGGTCGGGCGTGTTTCGCCGGGGGAGTGTTCCACGAGGGCTCCAATTGGCTTGTGGGGGGTGGCAGTTGCCAGCGACTGTGCACTGATAGGAAGGTTTCCTATCAGAGGTCGAGCCGGATTGGACACCTGTGCGAGACAGGTTCGTAGATACGAACAAGAGGTGCGGGTGAGCGGCGAGCGCGCCGTGCGCCCGCCCAACCCTCCGCGTTCTGCCCGGATTTCGACGGTGGGGAGGCGGTGTGCGCGGTGCGGCCGCCGGGGTGTGGGTGAGGCAGCCCCGGACGGCCGCCGGGAGGGGCCCGCGCGACCGCCCGGGCGGGGTCGCACGACCGTCGTGCCTGGTACGGACCACTCCCGGCGCCGGTGCGGCGACCGCCGGGCTGGGGGCCGGACCCGCCCGGGCCGTCCCCTAAGCTCCTGCCATGAACGACGGGGACAGCGGCAGACGGGTCGTCGACGGCCGCTTCGAACTACTCGCCCGGCTCGGCGGTGGCGGGATGGGCACGGTGTGGCGGGCCCGCGACCTCGTGCTGCAACGCGACGTCGCCGTCAAGGAGGTCCGGCCCCCGGACGCGGACCACTTCGACCGCGATCCGGACGCGGCACGACTGCTGCGCCGGCGGGTGCTGCGCGAGGCCCGGGCGCTCGCCAGGATCGAACACCCCGGCGTGGTGACGATCCATCACATCGTCGACGGCGGCGACGGCACCTACCCCTGGATCGTCATGGAGCTGGTCGACGGCGGTTCGCTCGCCGACCGGCTCGCCCGCGGGCCGATGACACCGGCGGAGGCCGCCCGCCTCGGTGCCGGGGTGCTGGAGGCGCTGCGCGCCGCGCACCACGCCGGTGTCCAGCACCGCGACGTGAAGCCCGCCAACGTCCTGCTGCGCGCCGACGGCAGGCCGGTGCTCACCGACTTCGGCATCGCCGCGGTCCGCGAGTCCACCGCCCTCACCGCGACCGGATCGATCATCGGAACCCCCGACTACATGGCCCCGGAGCGGATCTCCGACGGCGACGGTGGCACCGGCGACGGATCCGCGGGCGACCTGTGGTCGCTGGCGATGATGCTGTACGTGGCCGTCGAGGGCCGCCATCCGCTGCGCCGGAACACCACCCTGGCCACGCTGGCCGCCGTACTCCACGACGACGTGCCCCCGCCGTCCCGGGCCGGGGCCCTGACCCCGGTCCTCACCCGGCTGCTGGTCCGCGACCCCGCGGCGCGGCCGGACGCCGAGACCGTGGCGCGGATGCTGGAGACGGCGACGCGGGAGCCCGCTGACCCCGAGCCCACCTCGTATCCCCTGACCCCTCCCGGAGTCGCGCCCACCACCGGCCCGTCCCTGCCACCCGCCCGGCCCGCCACGACGGGGGCGTCCGGGCCGTACGACGCCGTTCCGTCCGCGCCGCACCCGTACGCGACGCCGGCGACCCCACCGCGGGACGCCGCCCCGCCGGGGCCGAACCCCCACGCGGCGGCGCCGCGGGAACCGCGCGACGCCGCGCCCCCGGGTCCGCAGCCGTATCCGGCACCGATGCCCGTACCGGGGCGGCCCGGCGGCTCCCGGTGGTCCCGGCCCCGGCGCGTGACGGTTCTCGCCGTCGTCCTCGGGGCGGTGCTGGCGGGCGGGGGAGTCTGGCAGGCGTTGTCCGACGGCGACCGGAACAGCGCGGCCGGGTCCCCCGGAACCCCGCTGGGGACGCGAGGGACCACCACCGGCACACCGCCGGAGAACACCGGCGCGCCGTCCACGGGCGGGACGTCCCCGACCGTCACCGATCTCCTGACACCCGCCGGAGTCCGCACGGCCCTGCACGCCATCGAGAAGGAGACCGGGAGCTCCAGTTTCGGCGCCTTCCTGGTCTACCCCGACTACGTCTCGGCCTCGGTGATGGTCCAGGGCAGCCGGACGCGGTACGAGACCTACACCTACCGGGCCGCCGGCGGCGTCGAGAAGGGCATCATCAAGAGCTCTCTGACGGGCGGTCAGAAGCCGGTGAAACTCGACGACTTCCGCTGGGACGCGCTCCCCGCGCTGCTGAAGCGGGCCGGGAAGGACCTGAAGGTCGACGGGCGGGCCACCCGCTACCTGCTGGTACGGCAGCCGAACGACATCTTCGACACCCCCGCGGGCATGGCGATCTACCTCAGCAACGAGTACGGCGAGGGCGGGTACATGGAGGCCGACCCGCAGGGCAGGGTGACCAGAACCGTGCCGTCGGGCTGAGTCCGGCCTCCCTCACGCCGAGGGTGGCCGGGCCGGTGGGCCGCTGAGTCGCTGCAGGGGTGTGCCGTCGCCCCAGCGCCGAAGACGCGGCGCGTCGATGAGATGGACATGGCCCTGGCGCCGGGCCCACTGGACGTCCCGCCGCGAGAAACTGCCCCGGTGCACGACCAGGCGCAACCGCCGGCCGCCCCCCGTCGTCACGGCTGACGAGGGTGCCTCCTCGTCGGGCAGCGGTTCGGCCACGGGGCGGAACGCCACGTCGAGGACCCGGCCGCGGGCGTCGCGCGCGGTGAGCAGGGGACGGTCCCGTTCGGGAAGCGGCAGTACGTACCACCCGTCGCGGCGCAGCATCCGGGCCACGGCGACCATCAGTCCAGGCGTGTCCAACTCGGCCAGTTCCTCCGGCGTGTAGAAGCCGCGCCGCCGCCGGCCCAGCGGACGGCGGTGGCGGCGCACGGCGGCCCCGGCGACGACCAGGACCGTCACACCGAGCAGGGGAGCGCCGATGCCGAGGAACCGGTAGGCCGCCGCGAGCGCCGCCACCACGGCACACACCAGGACCACGCAGCCGGCGAGGGCGGGCAGTACGTCCCGTAACCGGGGTCCGTAGCGTCCTGCGGCCCGTAACTCGCGCACGAGACGACGGCGCCGGGCACGACGTGATAGTTCCATGACCGCCCGTCGCCCCCTCCGAGCCATCTGGGCCGGCTTCCCCCGCCCCCGCACACGTCGGTGCGCAAGGGAGGTGATACCCGGCGACGGGCCCGCTGATGGCCCGGCCGCGCCGGCGGCCCGCCGCGAGGAGGGAATCCGGCCACGGCGGGGGTTCCGAGCGTCCACGCGCCTGAACGGTCCGTCACCGGGTAGCCGGGCCTGAGGAAGTCAGTGACACCTGCCGACCGGTGGAGGGAGATCCATGCCGACTGTCATGCAGCGCATCAAGGAGTTCGCCCGCAGTCCCCAGGGGCGACGGACGATGGAGCAGGCGCGGCGAGCGGCTGCCGATCCGCGCCGCCGCGCCCAGGCGCAGCGCCTGCTCGGCAAGCTGCGTACGCGCCGCTAGCCGGCCCACGCCCCGGCTCGTACGGCGGCCCACCCGCCCGGCTCGCGCGCCCAGCCCACGCTCCCCGGCTCGCGCGCCGGTACGCACGGGCCCGGTCGCCGACTCGCGCGCCCGCTCGTATGCCGGTGCGCGGTCCCAGGCGTTCAGTCCGGTGTCCGGTCCGGCGAGCGAGGACCCCGAACCCCTTTCGGGGTCTTCGGCATGTCCGGGGGAGGCGTGCCCCGTCCGCAGGGCCCGCCATGCGTAGGTCGGCGCGAGGGGATACCCGTAGGGGGACAGTGGTGACGCGGGTGCCCGGTGCGGTACCCGCGCTGATCGGGCGATCGTCTCGTCCGGGCCGGTTGCCGGCGCCGGGCGACGGCGGCGGAGAGGAGCCCGGGTGGGTGTGCGGACACAGGCCGGCGAGCGGGACAAAAGCCCGGCGGAGGCGGCCGAAGGAGCCGATCCCCGGCGGTGGAGGGCGCTGTGGGTGACGTTGGTGGCCGGCTTCATGAGCCTGCTCGACGTCACGATCGTCGCGGTGGCGCTGCCGTCCATGCAACGGGGTCTGCACGCCTCCGCGCCCGCCATCCAGTGGGTGGTCTCCGGGTACGCGCTGGCGTTCGCCCTCGTGCTCGTGACCGCGGGCCGGATGGGCGACGCGCTCGGCCGGCGGCGCATCTTCCTGCTGGCGCTCACGGCGTTCGTGCTGTGCAGTGCCGCGGCCGGTGCGGCCCCGTCTATCACCTGGCTGGTCGCGGCCCGGCTCGCGCAGGGCGCCGCGGCGGGCTGCCTGGCCCCGCAGAACTCCGCCCTGATCCAGCAGATGTTCCGCGGCGCCGAGCGCGGGCGGGCGTTCGGGCTGTTCGGGGCGACCGTCGGCATCTCCAGCGCGATCGGTCCGGTGGTCGGTGGCCTCCTGCTCGCGCTGGCCGGCGGACCGCAGGGGTGGCGCTGGATCTTCTACGTCAACGTGCCGGTCGGCGTGATCGCGCTCGTCCTCGGCCTGCGACTGCTGCCCCGGATCGCGCCCCGCCGCAGGGAACACCTCGACCTGCCGGGTGTCGCACTGCTCGGCAGCGGGGTCCTGGCGCTGATGCTGCCGCTGGTCCTGGCGGAGTCCGGCGGCGTCCGGCGCCTGTGGTGGCTCTTCCTGGTGGGCGCGGCACTCCTGGTGGCGTTCGCGCGCTGGGAACGCCGGGTCGCCGCGGGGGAGGGGCAGCCGCTGCTCGACCCGCGGCTGGTCACGAGCACCCGCGGATACTCCGCGGGGGCGGTGATCGCGACCCTGTACTTCGTCGGCTTCAGCGGTGTGTGGCTCGTGTTCGCCCTCTACTTCCAGAACGGTCAGGGGTACTCGCCGCTGCGGTCGGGGCTCGCGGTGACACCCTTCGCCGTCGGGTCGGCCGTCGCCGCCGTGGTGGCGGGGCGCCTGGTCGAGCGGCTGGGCCGGCTGCTGACGGTGTGCGGGCTGGCCGCCGTGGCTCTCGGGCTGGGCGGCGCGGTCCTGATCCTCAGCCAGGTCTCCGGGGACCGGGCGGTGTGGCTCGCGGCGCCCGCCCTCTTCGCCGGCGGCCTGGGCAGCGGCTGTGTCATCTCACCCAACGTCACCATGACCCTGCGGGACGTCCCGGTGCGGATGGCGGGTGCGGCCGGCGGCGCCCTGCAGACGGGACAGCGGCTCGGCGGAGCCATGGGCACGGCCGCCCTGCCCGGCCTGTTCTACATGGTGCTCGGCCACGGCGGCCACGACTACCGGGCCGCGGTGGCGATCGCGGTGGGTGCCGGCATCCTGCCCGTGCTGTGTTCGCTCGCGCTGGCGGTGTACGACTGGCGGCGGGACCGCAGCGCGCGGCGCGAACCCTCCGACCCGGATCTCTCGCACAGCCACACGCACGCCGGTCAGCACTGACCGGTCGATGCCGAACACCGGGTGCCGAGCGGTGGGCGGCCCTGCCGACACCGGCAACCGAGGCGGACCGGGTCCGAGTTGGCGAGAACGCCACCCATGGGGTACGTTCGATCTTGAGCGGGCCACGAACAACCTCTGGCCCGCCCGGCGTTGGTGGTCCAAGGAAAGACGCCCCGCTTCCTGCGGGGAGATGCAGGTGCAAGGCCTGCCCGGCGCTCGACGAACCCCGTCCCGGGGCCACCCGGGGCGGGGTTTTCTCATGCCCGGACGGATGTCCGTACGCATGCCGGGGCGCCTTCCCGGCACAGGCCGATGGATAGGGTTCCGGCATGGTTCACGCAGACGTGGGGATCGTGCACCCCGGTGCCATGGGCGCGCGGGTGGCGGCGCAGGCCGTCGCGGCGGGCGCCCGGGTCTGGTGGCTGCCACAGGGACGCTCGGCGGCCACGCGGGAGCGGGCCGAGGAGTGCGGACTGCGGCCCGCCGCCGACCTGACGGAACTGGCCGCCCGGTGCGCGGTGGTCCTGAGCGTGTGCCCTCCGGCGGCGGCCCTCGACATCGCCCGGCAGGTCGCGGCGGCCGGTTTCGACGGTGTCTACGTCGACGCCAACGCCGTGAGCCCCGCCCGCGTCGCGCGGATCGCCGAGGCCCTCGCCGGCACCGGGACGAGGCTGGTCGACGGAGGCATCACCGGTCCGCCGCCCCGCACCGCGGGAACCACCCGCCTCTACCTGTCGGGCGACGCGCCGACGGTCGAGAAGGTCCACCAGCTGTTCGCGGGCACGCTGTTGACGCCCGTCGCCCTGGCCGGACCGGTCGGCCGGGCGTCCGCGCTCAAGCTCGCCTTCGCCGCCTACAACAAGATCTCCCACGCCCTCGCCGCCGAAGCCTCCGCCCTCGCCGAGAGCCACGGTGTCCTGGACGACCTCCGCGACCTCGCCGGACACCTCCTGCCGGGCACGCCCCTCGCCGCACCGGGGCGACTGGCGAGCGCGGGCCCCCGCGCGTGGCGCTGGGAACCCGAGATGAGGGAGATCGCCGAAGCCTGCCGGGAGAGCGGACTGCCCGGAGCCTTCGCGGACGCGGCGGCGCACGTCTTCGCGCGCTGGCACGCCCACAAGGACGACGGGTCCGTCACCGCCGAACGGCTGATCTCCGATCTCAGAGGCGAACGAACGGACGGGACCACCAGGGGACCGGCCGGCCCGCCGCGGTACTCATGAGCATCGTGCGACGAAAGCGTGGAAGAAGGCCGACATGACTTCTCCCACGGATGACCGGACCGTCGCCGACTTCTACGACTTCGAGGCCGCCCTCTCGGACGAGGAACGCGAACTGCTGCGCAGGACAAGGACGTTCATGCGCGACGAGGTCAAGCCGCTGGTGAACGAGAACTGGGCCGAGGGCACCTTCCCCAAGGAGCTGATCGCGAGGTTCCGCAGGAGCGGCCTCGTCGGACTGCCGTACGACGGCTACGGCGAGCACCGTCCCGCCGTGAGCCACCTGTTGACGGGCATGATGGCCATGGAGATGAGCCGGGTGGACGCCTCCGTCGCCACCTTCTTCGGGGTGCACAACGGCCTCGCCATGTACGCGATCCACGCCGGCGGCAGCCAGGAGCAGCGGGACCGCTGGCTGCCCCGCATGGCCACGATGGACACGATCGGGGCCTTCGCCCTCACCGAACCCCTCGACGGTTCCGACGTGGCGGCCGGCATGCGCACCACGGCCGAGCGCGAGGGCGACACCTGGGTGCTCGACGGCGCCAAGCGCTGGATCGGCAACGCCACCTTCGCCGACCATGTCGTGGTCTGGGCCCGGGACGTCGCCGACGACCAGGTCAAGGGCTTCGTCGTCGAACGCGGCACGCCCGGTTTCGTGACGGAGAAGATAGCGAACAAGACCTCGCTGCGGATCGTCGAGAACGCCGACATCACCCTGACCGGCGTGCGGGTGCCCGAGGCCGACCGGCTGCAGGAGGTCGGCTCGTTCCGCGACGTCGCGGAGGTCCTGCGGGCCACCCGCAGCGGCGTCGCCTGGCAGGCGCTCGGGGTCATGACCGGCGCCTACGAACTGGCGCTGGCCTACGCCACCGAGCGGCAGCAGTTCGGCAAGCCGCTCGCCGGTTTCCAGCTGGTCCAGGACCTCCTGGTGAAGAGCCTCGGCAACATCACCGCCTCCTGGGGCATGCTGTCGCAGCTGGCCCGGCTGCAGGACTCGGGCGTGTTCCGCGACGAACAGTCGTCGCTGGCCAAGGCGTTCGTGACGTCCCGCATGCGCGAGGTCGTCGGCTGGGCCCGCGAGATCTTCGGCGGGAACGGCATCGTGCTGGACTACGACGTGGCCCGCTTCTTCGCCGACGCGGAGGCGATCTACTCCTTCGAGGGCACGCGGGAGATGAACACCCTCATCGTCGGCAAGGCCATCACCGGGCAGAGCGCGTTCGTCTGAGCACGCCACCGACGCGGGGCCGTGGGAGGAGCTGTCACCGACTCCTCCCACGGCCCCGCATCACGGTCGGGGACTCCTCGTACGGCCCCGCGTCACGGTCGGGGTGGTGGAAGCGCTAGAGGAAACGCCGGATCGGCAGGACCGCCGTCTCGCGCAGGCGCTGGCTGAGCGGGCGGTGGCGCCAGCGGACGGGGTCGATGGACTCGCTCGCCTTCCAGTCGTCCTCGAAATCGCTGTCGAGGGAGGCGGTGAAGTGCTCGTCGAGCACGGCGAGCATGACCTCCTCGTCGTGCTCCATCGACCGCCGGTTGAAGTTGGTCGAACCGATCAGTGAGGCGACCCCGTCCACCGTCATGATCTTCGTGTGCAGCATCGTCGGCTGGTACTCGCGTATCTCGACCCCCGCGTCGAGCAGCGTCTGATAGTGGTGCTGCCCGGCCAGCCGGCAGGCGCGCTGGTCGGTGTGCGGGCCGGGCAGCAGGATCTCCACCCGCACGCCCCGCCGCGCCG
The DNA here is from genome assembly GCF_056435735.1 of Streptomyces sp. NPDC043878. Classification (NCBI taxonomy): domain Bacteria; kingdom Bacillati; phylum Actinomycetota; class Actinomycetes; order Kitasatosporales; family Streptomycetaceae; genus Streptomyces; species Streptomyces sp. NPDC043878. The sequence continues at coordinate 190,865 of NZ_JBWKDW010000011.1, read as the reverse complement.
TCTCCGCGAGCAGCCCGACGAAGTACGGGTCGGGCGCGAAGTAGGCGGTCGACAGCCGGAAGCGTTCCTCCACGCAGGACAGCACGACCCGGACGAGTGTCTGCATGTCCTGCCAGCCGAAACTGGCCGACCCCCGCACGACCTGGACGGTGGCCTGCCCCGGCTGCTGGTGCTCGGTGAACCGGTCCCGCTCGTCGTAGAGCGTGTCGTGGCACTCCGCCCAGTTCTGCGCGAAGGCGGCGGCGATGCCGTCGACGGCGGGCCCGCGCACCTGGACGTGGGTGTCGCGCCATTCGTCCGGGTTGCGGGCGTCGCCGCACCACTCCTCGGCGATGCCGACCCCGCCCGTGAACGCCGTCTCCTCGTCGACGACGAGAGCCTTCCGGTGACAACGGTGGTTCTGCTTCAGCGGCGACAGCCGGGCCGGCTTGCGGAACCAGGCGACCTGGACGCCGGCGGAGTCCATGGCGTCGAGCAGGTCCTGTTCGATCTCCATCGCGCCGAAGCCGTCGAGCAGCAGCCGTACCCGCACCCCGGCCCGGGCGCGTTCAGCCAGCGCGTCCGCGAACTCGCGGGCCACCTCCCCCCGCCAGTAGACAAAGGTCATCAGGTCCACGGTGTGCCGCGCGGACCGGATGGCCGTCAGCATGGCGGGGAAGATCGCGTCGCCGTTGCGCAGCGGCACGAGCTCGTTGCCTTCCGTCGCGGCGATCCCGAGGAGGCGCTCCAGCCGTCTTCGCAGCCGCTGCTTGCGCAGCTCCGTGGTGTTCGTGTCGCCGTCGCCCACGGCCCCCTCGATCATGTCCGTCGGTCGCTGCAGCACGCTCGCCTCCATCGTTCCGGCCTGTTCCACCCCACCCGTGCCGGCCCGGCACCGCCCGGCTCGGCGGCGTACGTGTACCCAGCCGTCGCCGTCCCACGGCTGGGCGCACGAAAGTCGGGGGGCCGGCACCGGGGCGGCCGCGTCACCGGCGGCGGCCGGCGCGCGCCGCCGAAGCCGTCTCAGGTCATGCGGCGCCGGTCCTCCTCGCTCCAGGCGCGGGTGTCACGCGGCGGGACGTACGGTTCCTCGTCCGCGGGGTGCCCGCCGGCGACCGCGCGCTGCCGGGCCATCTCCGCGTCGAACTCCAGGCCCAGCAGGATCGCGATGTTGCTGATCCACAGCCACACCAGGAACACGATGACACCGGCGAGCGTGCCGTACGTCTTGTTGTACGAGGCGAAGTTCGCCACGTAGAACGCGAACCCCGCGGACGCGATCAGCCAGATCAGCAGGGCCAGCACACTGCCCGGGGTGATCCACTTGAAGCCGCGGCCCTTGACGTTGGGCGACGCCCAGTACAGGAGTCCGATCATGATGGTGACCAGGACCACCAGCACCGGCCACTTCGCGATCGACCACGCGGCCAGTGCCGTGTCGCCGATTCCCAGCGCCGAGCCGGCCTGCTGCGCGATGCCACCGGTGAACACCACGATCAGGGCGCTGATCACGGCCAGCACCAGCAGCACCACCGTGACGCCGACCCGGATGGGCAGCACCTTCCACACCGGGCGTCCCTCGGGCATGTCGTAGACGGCGTTCGCGGTGCGGATGAAGCCGGCGACATAGCCGGAGGCCGACCACACGGCCAGGACGATGCCGACCACGGCCATCAGCGACCCGACGCCGCCCCGGCCCTGGAGCTGCTGGACCGCGTTGCTGATGATGTCGCGGGCGGAGCCGGGGGCGAGCTTGTTGACGTTGTCGAGGACCTGCTGGGTCGCCGACTGCCCGGATATGCCCAGCAGCGAGACCAGGACCAGCAGGGCGGGGAAGAGGGAGAGCACCCCGTAGTACGTCAGGGCCGCGGCCCGGTCGGCGAGTTCGTCGTTCTGGAACTCCTTGACGGTGCCCTTCAGGACGGCCATCCACGACCGTCCCGACAACTGGGCGGGGCCGTCCGGCGCCTGACGCTCGACCTCGACCGTCGGCCCCGGTGCCTCGGCCTCCGCCTCGGCCTCGGACGCCTGTGCCGCACCACTGCCCTCATCGGATTTCGAAGTTCTTGCCATGAGGACCGGAGTAACCCCTCCCGCCCGGCCTATGCCCCGGCGGACGACAATCGGGACGGGGAGGCGGCGCCTCGGACGCTATCGTGAGACTCATGTACTCCACGCGGGTCCCGTGGCATGTGAACGCCCCACGCGCGGTGGTGTACCGGGCGCTGCTGGACGCCGACGCGATCGCCAGGTGGCGTGTGCCGGACGGCATGAGCAGCCGTGTCCACGAGTTCGACGCCCGTGAAGGCGGCGCGTTCCGTGTGTCGCTGACCTACGACACGGCGGCCGGCGCCGGAAAGTCGGACTCCAGCACGGACACCTACCACGGGCGTTTCACCGAACTCGTCCCCGACGAGAAGGTGGTGGAGGTCTTCGAGTTCGAGACCGGCGACCCGGCGCTGCGGGGCACGATGACGATGACGACCACACTCACCGACGCCGACGGCGGCACCGACGTGCTCATCGTGCACGAAGGCATCCCCGACGCCGTACCGGCCGCGGACAACGAGACGGGCACGCGCATGGCCCTGGACCGGCTCGCCGTTCTCGTCGAGGGCGGCCGCTCCGGCTGAGCGGTCCCGCCCCGAAGCGGTCAGAGGCGGTGGCTCTCGCGCTGCTCCGGGGGAAGCGGCCACTCGCCGTCGGCGGCCAGCCGCAGCACGAGGGCCGCGATGTTCCAGGCGTCGTCCTCACCCCGGTGGTGGCGCCCTTCGAGGGGCAGGCCGGCCAGGTGCAGGGCCTGCGCCATCCCGGGCCGCTTGCGCAGCCCGTGCGCCTGGGTGAAGACGGCCTTGGCGTTGGTGTGGAACCGGCCGAAGGGGTACGCGACCCCCGCCGCCCGGCACTGGCGGGTGAACTGGTTGCGGTCGTAGTCGCCCCAACTGGCCCACGGCCGGATGCCGGCGTCGTGCCCGGCCGCGAGCAGCCGGCACGCCTCGGCGAAGGACACGCCCTTCTCGACCTCGTCCTGGGTGAGGCTGGTCAACTCGGTGCAGAACGCGCTGACGTGGGAGCGGGCGGGTCGCACCAGGACCCGGTGCCGGGCCACGCGCTCACGGGCGGCCAGGTCGACGACGGTCAGGCCGATCTCGATGATCTCGCTGGTCTGCCCCCGCGGCGGTGAACCGGGCCAGCAGGTGGCCTCGACGTCCACGACATTCAGCAGACGTTCGGCCCCGGTGCTGTCCATGACCGGAAGCCTATGGACCGGGGCCCCGCGACCGCACCTGCTTTTCGCGGTGTTCGGTCCGCCCGCGGCGGTGTTCAGTTCGCCCGCAGGGTCCGCTCGGCCGGTTCGACGGCCGGCAGCATCGCCTCGTGCCCCTCGGTATCCTCAAGCCGGGCCGGACGTGCGAAACCCCGGCTGGACGGGGGAGACCAGCCGGGGCCGCGACGGGTGGCCGGCGGAGGGCGGTCGCCTCGCGGCGAAAGGCTCCACAGGGCTTCAGCCGAACGATCGTCCCTGTGGGCTGTGGGTAGGCCCGGGGACACTGTCCCCTCCGCAGCCACGTAAGTGTGAACGGCCGGCCGGCGCCGGTTGTTCCCCGCTCCGCCGGGTGGGCCGCTGTGAGCCGGCCCACCCGGACGCCGGCCGGTGTCAGTCGAGGAAGTCGGCGACGAGGGCGGCGAACTCCTCGGGGTCGGCCAGGCGGACGCCGAGGGACTCGGCCTTGGCCCGCTTGGAGCCGGCGCCCTCCCCGGCGACGACCAGCGTGGTCTTCCTGGAGACGCTGGAGGAGGAGCGGCCACCGGCGCGTTCGACGAGTTCGTTCATCTGGTTGCGGCTGAGTGCCTCCAGCGCTCCGGTCATCGCGCCGGTCACCACCACCGTCATCCCGGCCAGTGGCCCGCCCGCCGGCGCCGGGCCGTCCGCCGCGTCCGGGCCGGCCGGTCCTTCCCCGGTGTCCTCGCCCGCCGGAGGGGGCGGGGTGGCGCCGGGCTCGGTCATGTTCACCCCGGCCGCCACGAGCCTGTCGATGAGCGGGGCGAGTTCGGCGAGTTCCGCCACGATCGACGGGGCCTTCTCGGTGCCGATGCCGTCGACGCGCTGCATCGCTTCGGCGTCGGCGGCGCGGAGGGTGTCCATGGTCGCGAAGTGCCGGGCGATACGGCGGGACATGGAGCGGCCGGTGCCCCGCACCCCGAGCGCGCACAGTACCCGGGACAGGGGCCGCCCCCGGGCCGCACCGAGCGCCGCGAGGAGGTTGTCGGTGCTGGTGTCGCCCATCCGCTCCAGCCCCAGGAGCTGGTCGCGGGTGAGGGAGAACAGGTCGGCGAGGTCGGCGACGAGACCCGCCTCCACCAGCTGCACGACCCGGGTGTGACCGAGGCCCTCGATGTCCAGCTGGTCGCGGCCCGCGGCGTAGGAGAGGGCGGCCACCAGATGGCAGTTGCGGCCGTTCTCGCACCGCCAGCGCTGCTCGCTGGTGTCGATGCCGGACCCGCAGTGCGGACACGCCTCGGGAAACCCGATCGGCCGCTCCTCGCCGGTGCGCAGGTGCGCCACGGGGGCCTCGACGCGGGGGATCACGTCACCGGCGCGGTACACCATGACGTGGTCGCCCAGGCGCAGGTCGCGGCGGGTGATGTCGGCCGGGTTGTGCAGGGTGGCGTAGGTGATCGTGGAGCCGTCGATCTCGACCGGTGCCAGGACGGCGCGCGGGGCGATGATGCCGGTGCGGCCCACGTTCCACTCCACCTCCAGCAGCCGGGTGATCTTCTCCACGGCGGGCAGCTTGTAGGCGATCGCCCAGCGCGGGGCGCGTGACCCGGAGCCCGCGGTGCGCTGGTCGGCGGCCAGGTCGGCCTTGACCACGATCCCGTCGATCCCGAACGGCAGTTCCGCCCTGAGCGCGGCGATCTCCACCACGCGGGCCATGACCTGTTCGGCGGTGTCCGCGGTGCTGCCCGGCACGGGGGTGCCCGCGGTGGTGTGCACACCGAGGGCGGCCGCCTCCCGCATCAGGTCACTGTGCGCCAGGCCCTCCAGCCGTGTGGCGAGGCCCGGCTCGGTGTCGGGCAGCGGCAGCAGACCGTAGCCGAAGAACGTCATCGGCACGGTGTAGGCACGCTCCCTGGCGCGCAGGGTGCCCGCCGCCGCGTTGCGCGGGTTGGCGAACGGCTGCCCGCCGTGCCCGGTGCGCACCTCGTTGGCGTGCTCGAACTGGGCGGTGGTCATCAGGACTTCGCCGCGGACCTCGACGGTGACCGGCTCGCCCAGTTCCCGCGGCAGGCCCTCGACGGTGCCGATGGCGTGCGAGACGTCCTCTCCGGCCGAGCCGTCGCCGCGGGTGACCAGCCGGGTCAGGCGGCCGTGGTGGTAGCGGGCGGCGATCGCCAGACCATCGAGCTTGGGCTCGACACTGAATCTCTCCGTCTCGTGGCCGAGCCGCCGGGCCAGTGAGGCGGCCCAGGCCGTGAACTCCTCGGCGGAGAAGACGTTGTCCAGGCTCAGCATCGGCACGGTGTGCGGGACGTCGCCTTCCACGGCACCGCCGGCGACCTTGCCGGTCGGTGACCCGGGCAGCACCTGGTCGGGATGCCCGGCCTCCCATGCCGCGATGCCGCGCACCAGCCGGTCGTAGGTCTCGTCGTCCAACACCGAGGTGCCGCCCTCGTAGTAGGCGGCCGAAGCCTTCACGGCGTCCTCGACGGCCTGTGCGTAGGCGGCGTCGTCCACGATCACTGCTGCTGTTGTCATGCTCGTCATCCTGCCTGCCGCCACTGACAACGCGGTCGCCCCGCCGGGTGCGTGCGACCCGGCACACGGCAGGGGGACCATGACCGGTGTGCCGAGCGCGGACAGGCCCTGTGAGGGGTGCTCGTGTCGGGCGGTTGTCAGTGCCGGATGCGAGGCTGCATGACATGGATGAGCTCGAGTTCATGCGCGGCCGGGTCTACGGAGCCGACCACGACGACGCCGGTCCACAGCCCGGACACACCTATGTGGAGTTGGTCGGCGGGCCACTGGACGGCCTGCTGCTGGACGTCACCGGCCGGCCCGGCCACGAACTGCGCGCGGGTGTGGCGCTGCGGACGGAGATAGGCAGTCACGGACCAGGTGGCCGTGCGCTGTACGCGCCTCGGGTCGCGGGCAGCAGTCGCTTCGACTGGCGAGGCGACACCCCCTGAGCGCACACCCTGAGCGCACACCTACGACCGCACACCTACGACCGCACACCTACGACCGCACACCTACGACCGCACACCTACGACCGCACACCCTGACTCCTGACTCCACGCCCTGACCGCGTTCCGCTCCGGTGCGGCTGTTCCCGGACGCCTGTCGGGCAGCCTGCCCGGTGCCGGGCACCGGCCGGGCGCGGCCCGCGATCGCCTGATGCCGACCCACGACGGCACCTGGCAATCCGGGTCGCAGCGCGTCCCGGCGTGGGTCAGGCGTCGACGGGCGCGGGCTGCTCGTCGGCCTGCTGGGACTCCGGCTGCTGCGGTGCCTCGGGAGCGGTGTAGAAGACCGATGAACCCTGCTTGGAGCGCTGGGCGAGGCTCTTCGCCACCAGTCCTTCGAGGGTGGTGCGCACGACGGTGATCTTGACGTTGCGCTCGGGGTGGGTCTGGCCCAGGGTGGTGGCGATCTCCGCGGCCGAGCGCGGTTCGCTCTGCTCGCTGAGGTGGCTGCGCACCAGGGCGACGAGCGTCGGCTGCGAGGACTTCACGGCCGATGCCTTGGCCGTCACCTTGGCGGTGGACTTGGACACGGACTTGGGCGCGGACTTGGTGGCGGTCTTGGCGGACGACTTCGCGGCGGGCTTGGCGGCGGACTTGGTCGCACGCTTGGTGGCGGCGGGCTTGGCGGCGGCGGGCTTCTCGGCCGTCGCGGGCGCCGCGCCGGCCGTCTTCTTCGTCCGGGTCCGCTTGGCCGCGGTGGGTGTCGCGGACTGCTTCCGGCGCGGGGCGGGCACGACGCCGGCCTCGGTGGGAGCCTCGGCCCCGGCGGGCTTCGGCGGCGACGTGTCGATGGCCCGCTGGATGTTGACCAGGATCTCGTGGTCACGCTGAAGCGCCGCCAACTGCTCCTGCAGAGCGGCGATTTCGTCGCCGATACGCTCCTGCTCCTTGGTGTTGCGGTCGAGGTCGCCGGTCACCTGGGCGGTGTAGTGGGACGTGAGTTCGGTGGCGGACAGGGTTTCAGGCATGGGGTGCAACCTTTCTTCGGCCGGAAGCCGGAGTTGACGGGCCTGGCGCATGTGCGTGTGGTCCGGGACTGATGTCTGCGGGGGCGGCAGCAGTCACCGAAACTCAGGACCTTGCGTAGATAGTACGGACAACAGGAACACATGGTTCGCCTCGTGCATGCCGGGAAAACGACGGTGAGGCCCCGTGGGTACCGGTGAACGGACTGTTGGCACACCAACTCGGCACACGTCATGGGGTCGAACGCCCATGCGCGGCCGGGGAGTTGTCACCTGAAGGTGGCAGGTTTCGCAGGTCGGGGGCGTGCGGTGGTGGGGACCGGGTACCCGTCCCACCCGGAGCGGATCTAATCGACAACGGCGGAAATGAGGGACGATGGCGGTCAAGGCGATGGGCTGGGCCCACTCGTTTCCCGTGTCGGGGGGTGTGCGCGCGGGGCGGGAGTGGGTGCGGGGACATGTGGCGTCACTGCCGTGGACGGCCGAGGAACCGGAGACGGTGGAGTCGATCGTGCTGGCCGTGTCGGAGCTGCTGACCAACGCCCACGTCCACGCGCGCAGTGACGCGCAGCTGATCCTCACCTGGGACGGCGACTGTCTGCAGGTGAGTGTCCATGACGAGGACCCCACCCTGCCGCGGCGCCGGGAGCCGGGCGAGGGTGAGGTGTCGGGTCGTGGGGTGTCGATCGTCAGCGCTCTCGCCGACACCTGGGGCATGAAGTGCGGACGGCACGGCAAGACGGTCACGGCCTGCTTCCGTCCCTCCCGCAGCGGCGACGGCGGTACCGACTGAGTCACTCCCCGGGGTGGGCCCGCCACCGGCATCCCCGGTCGGGGGCCGTGTCCGGGCGCCGGCGGCCGGTGCGTCACCCGTACGTCATGTGTGTGCGGCGCGGACCATGTGCCGGCCGTACGGTGCGCGCGGGGTGTGCGGGTGGTGGGTCACTCATGTGTCCCGCACAGGTCGCACGAGTGAGGCGCACAGGGCGCGCGAGCCGCGAGTCACCCGTGCTCCTGCCCGCGCCGCGCGGGCGGTGGATCGGGCCGTGCGCCTTGCCTGGACCGTGTGCCCGGCGCACTCTGGTCCTTATGGGTGCTCGCGACGGCCCGACGCTCATCGGCTCGGTGCAGCGGGCCTTCCGCCTGCTGGAGGCGGTGAGCGCACACGAGAACGGCGCGCCGGCGAAACAGCTGGCGCGTGAGACCGGCCTGTCCCTGCCCACCGCTTACCACCTGCTGCGCACGCTGGTGCACGACGGCTATCTGCGCAAGCTCGCCGACGGCGGGTTCGTGCTGGGTGACAAGGTGCAGACGCTGCACACCTCGGGCCGCGGCCAGGCGCTGCTCAGCCGGGTCCGTCCCACCCTCGCGGCGCTGCGGGACCAGTTCGCGACCCCCGCCTACCTGACGTTCTACGAGGAGGGCGAGATCCGGGTCGCCGAGATCGTCGACGGGCCCCGCGCGCCCCGCGTCGACCTGTGGGTGGGGTTCGAGGACGCCGGACACGCCACCGCCCTCGGCAAGTCCGTCCTGCGTGAACTGGACGACGACGCCCGCAAGGACTACCTCTCCCGGCACACCCTCGCCGATCTGACACCAAGGACCATCACCAGCTCCCCGGAGCTGCTGCGGCGCCTCGACGACTCGCCCGTGGCCCCGGCCGTCACCGACCTGGAGGAGTACGCCCTCGGCACGGTCTGCGTGGCCGTACCCGTCTACAGCGGGGACATCGTCGGCTCCCTCGGCGTCTCGATGCCGGTCAACCGGGTCTCGCGCCTCCCGGAGATCCGGGCGCGGCTGATCCCGACCGCGAGCCGGGTGACCAGGAGCCTGTCACTCACTATCTGAAAACCCGGCGCTTGTGGCGTCCGGCCCGATTCCGTTTCCTGGATGAGTCAGGCATTTGCGACATTCACCCAGGTGAGGACTGCGGACCACACATGAGTCAGGCCCGAGACCATGGCGGCGACCACTGGCCGATCAGGCCCCTTCGACACCGTGCGGCCGGGTCCGGACGCGCGGCCGCGGTCCGCGCCGCGGTACGGCGCGCCGCCGTCACGCCCGCCCTGCCCGTGCTCGTGGTGTGCGTCGTCGTGCTCGCCGACCTCGCCGGCGGCGCGGGGATGGTCTGGCTGCCGCTGCTCGCGGCCGGCCCCGCGCTGGCCGCCATCACCAGCGGGCCCCGCGGCGTGCTGTGTGTCGGTCTTCTCGCGGCGGCCCTGGGCACCACCCTCGGCACCCGTGACGGTGTGCCGGGCCGGGAACTGGCGGCGGTACAGACCGCCCTGCTGGCCGTCACGCTGGCGAGCGGCCTGGCCAGTGCGCTGCGGGCGCGCCGGGAACGGGTGCTCGCGGCGGTCCGTTCGGTGGCGGAGGCGGCCCAGCACGCGCTGCTCAGGCCCGTTCCCTCGACCGTCGGCCCGTTCCAGGTGGCCGTCCGGTACAGCGCGGCGGCGGCGGAGGCCCGTATCGGCGGGGACCTGTACGCCCTGGTGCCCACCCCGTACGGCGTGCGGGTGATCGTCGGTGACGTGCGCGGCAAGGGCCTGCCGGCCGTGGGGACGGCCGCCCTCGTCGTCGGTGTCTTCCGCGAGGCGGCCTACGACGAGCCGGACCTGCTCGCCGTCGTCACCAGGATCGAGCGGAGCCTGGCGCGGAACCTGGGTCACGACGACTTCGTCACCGCGGTGGTCGCCGGCTACCCGCGTCCGGGCCAGCTGGAGCTGGTCAACTGCGGACACGCGCCGCCGCTGCGGGTCGGTGAAGCCGGCACCGTCACGGCGATAGAGCCCACGCTTCCGGCTCCGCCGCTCGGACTGCGCGCCCTCACCGGCGAGACCCCCACACTCCAGGTCGTGCCCTTCTCCGACGGGGAGCAGCTGCTCCTGTACACCGACGGGGTCACCGAGGCGCGCGACCACGGCCGTGCGTTCTACCCGCTCGCCGAGGGGCTCGCCCGGCACCTGACCGACAGGCCGGCGGACACGCTCACCGCGCTCCACGACGAGCTGCTGACGCATGTGGGCGGCCGGCTGCACGACGACGCGGCCCTCCTCCTGCTGCGCAAGCCGCCCACCGCGGCGACGGCCGCCCCGGCACCGCGGGCCCCCGGCTACGCGACCACCGAGACACCCGGCACCGGCAGCCCCGCGACGGGCGGGCCCACCGCCGGTGGTTCCGCGACGGACGGGCCCACCGCCGGTGGTTCCGCGACGGGCGGGCCCACCGCCGGCAGCTCGGCGACGGATAGCCCCACGACCGGCGGTCCCACCATCGGCGGCCCTGCGACCGGCGGTCCCACCATCGGCGGCCCCGCGACCGGCAGCCTTACGACCGACGGCCCCACCGCCGGCAGCTCGGCGACGGATAGCCCCACGACCGGCGGCCCCACCACCGGCGGCCCCGCGACCGGCGATCCCACCACCGGCAGCTCCGCGAACGGCGGTCCCACCACCGGGGCCCCCGCCGCCACCGGCGCGTCCGTGCGGGACATCTCGGCAGGCCCTCCGCGGGACGCGCGGCCCGGCACGGTCGTAGGTGACCGGCTCGAACCGGTCGCTCCCTGTGGACGGCACGACGTGTGATGCTGGTCCTGTGGTTGATCAAGGCCGGTCCGGAGCGGTTCGCCGGCCGGGCAGGCGGCCACCGGTGACGGGGTTCGCGCAGGAGGGGGCGCCGTCGCCGACGTGTGCAGCGGACCCGGGCTCACCGGCCCCGCACCCTTCTCTTCGACTGGAGTACGCATGGCCTTCGACGTCGGTGCAGTCCGCGCGCAGATACCCGCACTGAAGTCCGGCACGGCCCGCTTCGACTCACCCGGCGGAACGCAGACCCCGCAACCGGTCATCGACGCCATCAGCGACACCCTGGCCAACCCGCTGGCCAACCGGGGACGCACCACGCAGGGCGAGCGCAACGCGGAGGCCGTCGTCACCGGCGCCCGCGAGGCACTGGCCGACCTGCTGGGCGCACAGCCGCGCGGCACGGTGTTCGGCCGCAGCGCCACCCAGCTCGTCTACGACCTGTCCCGCACGCTCGCCAAGACCTGGTCCGCGGGTGACGAGGTGGTCGTCACCCGGCTCGACCACGACGCCAACATCCGACCCTGGATCCAGGCGGCCGAAGCGGTCGGCGCCACCGTCCGCTGGGCCGACTTCGACCCGGCCACCGGCGAACTGCACCCCGAGCAGGTCGAAGCCGTCCTGTCGCCGCGTACCCGGCTGGTGGCCGTCACCGCGGCGTCCAACCTCATCGGCACCCGTCCCGACGTCCCCGCCCTCGCGGACCTGGCCCACCGTGCCGGGGCCCTGCTGCACGTGGACGCGGTGCACTACGCCTCGCACGCCGCGGTCGACCTGGCGGCACTGGGCGCGGACACCCTGGTCTGCTCGCCGTACAAGTTCCTCGGCCCGCACCTCGGCGTCCTGGCGAGCAGCCCCGACCTTCTGGAGACCCTGCGTCCCGACAAGCTGGCGCCCTCCACCGACGCCGTCCCCGAACGCTTAGAACTGGGCACGTTGCCCTACGAGTTGCTCGCCGGTGCCCGGGCGGCGGTGGACTTCCTCGCGGGGCTGGCACCGAACACGTCCGGCACCCGCCGCGAGCGCCTGCTCGCCGCCTTCACGGCGATCGAGGCACATGAGGAGGCTCTGCGGAGCCGTATCGAGCGGGGCTTGGCGGAGATCCCGGGACTCACCGTGTACTCCAGGGCGGCCCGGCGTACCCCCACGCTGCTGTTCACGCTGGCCGGCCGTGAGTCGGCGGCCGTGTCTGCGCGTCTGGCCGCGCGGGGCGTCGACGCCCCGGCCGGGACGTTCTACGCGGCGGAGGCCGCGCGCCGGCTGGGGCTCGCGGACGTGGGCGGGGTCCGGGTCGGACTCGCGCCGTACAGCAGCGTCGAGGACGTGGACCGGCTCCTGGAGGCGCTGGACAGCCTGGATGACTGACCAACTGCCCGACAACGCCGGCACGTTCCGCCTGACTGCCCGGCAACGCCGGTGTGTACCGGCCTGACTGCCCGGCAGCACCGGTGTGTTCCGGCCCGACCGCCCGATGGTGCTCGGCCGAGGGGCGCATGGCGTAGGGGTGTGAGCCCTGTACGCGCCCCCGGGTGTCCGGGGACACTACGCGTGTCAGCGATCAGGTGGCCCGGTCGCGGTGTCCTTCCGCCGGGTGCCACGTCCGGGGAAAGCAGGTCGGCCGCCGTGCTGTTGCGTCTGCCCACATCCGTGTCCGAAGCGCAGGAGTGCCTGGCCGACGGGGCGGTGCCGGTGGGCGGGGCGACGCTCGTGTGGGCCACCTGGCAGCGAGACGGCTTCCCCGAGCAGGCCATGTCGCTGCGGGACGTGCCGGAGGCCCGGGTCGTCGACCGTGAGGCGCTGGGCGCGGCCGTGGTGCTGCACCAGATCGACGCACGGCTGCCGGAGGTACTGCGGCGGGCAGCCGCCACCGTCGGGACCGGAGCCGTGCGCCGCACGGCCACCGTCGGCGGCAACCTCGTGGGCAGCGCCCTGCGTTGTCTGCTGCCCGCCGCGCACGTACTGGACGCCCGGGCCGTGGTGCTGGAGGCGGACGGCCCCTACGAGACCGACCTGGCGGAGGTCGTGGCCAAGCGTCAGCTGCTGCTCGGCCTGCGCTGGCGCGAGCCGGTGGTCAGCGGCTACCACAAGGAGGCCGGCGAGGCGGGCGGGCCGCCGCCCCTCGTCGTCGCCTGCGCGGTGCACGCCGGCGACGACGGCCGGCGTCGACTGCGGGTCGCCGTCCGCGACGGCTACGAGGTGCTCGGCGGCAGCAGCCCATGCGAACCCGGCCCCGGCGCCGACGCGTTGCCCGTGCTCATGGCCCTGCGCGCCACCGCACTCGGCGCCGTGCCCGCCGCCGCCTGGGACGTGGTCAGCCGGCACGTCACCGGCCTCCTGGCCCGCCCCACCGCTCCCTGACGCCCCACCGGACACGCAACCGCCGTCCACTCCCGTACCCGCCGACGGGTCCGGCGCGCACCGACGACTCCGCGGGCGCCTCGACGGGATGCCGCTGAACCCCGACTGCCGGTGAGCGCCGACGGGTGACAACGCGACCACGGGTGCAAGGCTCGACCCCGGGTGACGAACGACCTCCGGAACCCGTGTTGTTTGCAGAAGCCACGAGTGAGCAGGCTGTCCCCTGAGTCCGCGCACGAAGGCAGAAAGGTACGTCCCATGGTGGCCACTGAGCCCGACCCCGTCGAGGCCGCCGCTCATCCCGAAGCCGTCAAACGCCACCGCACGCTCTTCAGAGCGGTACGACGCCGCAGGAACCCGCCGTTGCGGCGGACCGACATCACCGTCACCGACGAGGCCGCCGTCAAGCGTGCCGTTCAGGCGGCCTCACTCGGCAACGCCATGGAATGGTTCGACTTCGGCATCTACAGCTACCTCGCCGTCACCATCGGGCGCGTCTTCTTCCCGTCCGGGAACGATACCGTCCAACTCCTCTCCTCCTTCGCGACGTTCGCGGTGTCCTTCCTGGTGCGCCCGCTCGGCGGCATGGTCTTCGGGCCGATGGGGGACAGGATCGGCCGTAAGAAGGTCCTCGCGACCACCATGATCATGATGGCGGTGGGCACGTTCGCCATCGGACTGATCCCGTCGTACGCCGCGATCGGCTTCTGGGCCCCCGCGCTGCTGATCCTCTTCCGTCTCGTGCAGGGCTTCTCCACGGGCGGCGAGTACGGCGGCGCGTCCACCTTCATCGCCGAGTACGCGCCCGACCGGCGCCGCGGCTACTTCGGCAGCTTCCTCGAACTCGGCACGCTGGCCGGGTACGTGGGCGCGGCCGGTCTCGTGACGGCCCTCACCGCGCTGCTGGGTGACGGCGGCATGGAGTCGTGGGGCTGGCGTGTGCCGTTCCTGGTGGCGGGTCCGATCGGACTGGTCGGCCTCTATCTGCGGCTGCGGCTGGACGAGACACCGGCGTTCCGGAAGCTGGCGGACACCTCCGCGGGCAGGGCCCCGGATCCGGCGTCCACCGGCGAGACCACCGCCAAGGGCGACGTGGCGAGGATCTTCCGGGACCACTGGCCGACGCTGATCCTGTGCGTCTGCCTGGTCGGTGCCTACAACATCACCGACTACATGATCCTGTCGTACATGCCCACCTACCTGTCAGACGAGATGGGGTACTCCGAGACGCACGGTCTGCTGATCCTGATCGCGACCATGGTGGTGCTGATGCTGGTGATCAGCCGGGTGGGCAGGCTCTCCGACCGGTGGGGGCGCAAGCCCCTGCTGATGGCGGGCATGCTCGGTTTCCTCGTGCTGTCCATACCGGCGTTCGTGCTGGTCGGGCAGGGGAACCTGGTGGCCGTCTCGGCGGGCATGCTGATGCTCGGGCTGTCCCTGGTGTGCATGCTGGGCACGATGTCCGCCGCGCTGCCCGCGCTCTTCCCGACGCCCGTGCGCTACGGCTCCCTGTCCATCGGCTACAACCTCGCGGCCTCCCTGTTCGGCGGGACGACACCGCTGGTGGTCACGGCGCTGATCTCCGTGAGCGGCACCGACATGATGCCCGCGTACTACGCCATGGCCGCGGCGCTGGTGGGTGTCATCGCGGTGGCCGGCATGAAGGAGACCGCGCGACAGCCGCTGGAGGGTTCACCGCCCTCGGTGGGGACGACCGAGGAGGCCGCCGAACTCGTGGCGAGCAGGGCACCGGCGCCGAGGTTCTGACCGGCGCCACCGGCCCGGCGGCGGCGCCACCGGCCCGGCGGCGGCGCCACCGGCCCGGCGGTCCGGGCCGTGGGCGGTGTACGTGCCCGACGACCCGCCGTCGGACGGCCCGGCCCCGTACCACCGGGGCCCGGGCCTGCCCGCGTGGACGCCGCGGAAGCCGCCAGCGCCCTGAGTGAAGGAGGGACGCCCCGCAGGGTCGACCTCGTCGTCGTGGTGGGTGCGTCTACTCGCCGGGGTCCGGCCGCAGCCGTGGGCGCGACTGCCTCGGCAGCCGCACGGGCAGGGTGCCGAGGGTGCGGTTGTGCGAAGGCGGCACGGCGTCGTCCGGGGTGAACGCGGGGCGCCGGTCCTGGTCCCGCGCCTGCGCGTCGAGGTGGGCGGCCACGAGGTCCGCGATCCGGGCCCCGCTGCGCCGGCCCTCCAGGTGCAGTCGGCCGACGTTGGCGCGGCCGTCCGCCAGCAGGGTCAGTACGGCGGAGGAACCGGCCGCGTAGGTCGCGACATAGCCCTGCGCCCCGCGCATCAGCAGTTCGCAGAACTCCCCGCGCCGGGCGGTGTCCGCCATGCGGTGGGCGATGCCGAGGGCCGCCGCGGTGAGCGCCGCCAGACCGTCCGGTTCCACACCGGGCATGTCCTGGGCCAGCACGAGACCGTCGGCGCTGGCCGCCAGGGACCCCGTCAGCTGGGGCATCCGGGTACGCAAGCGCCGTAACTCGTTGAGGACTTCGGCTTCGACGGCCATGACCAGTCTCCTTTCGGCACGCCGGCGCGCGCGGATCACAAAGCCTCCAGGGCCTCGCGCAAGCGCCTCAGCAGTGCGGTGTCGGGCTCTTCCTGCGGCGCGTCCGGCGGCAGACCGCCGAACGCCGGTCCGGTCCGCCGGGCGGTGACGGTCACGAGTCCGTCGGCGGCGAGCCGACGCAGCTCGATCAGGGTGGGGTAGGCGCGGCAGGCCAGTGTGGCCGCTATCTCCGCCGCCGTACGCACCCCGTCGACCTGGGCCAGCACCCGGCGTCTGCGGGCGGGCAGGGCACCGGTGGCGGCGTCCGGCACCCGGGCGAGGGGAGCGCTGTCGAGGTCGGGCTCGGGCCAGATGCGCTGGAGGCGGTCGCGCCGCCGCCGGGACTCGCGTACGACGGTGTCCACCGCCACGGCGCGTACGGCACCGAGCCAGTGCGCGGCGCCCGGACGGAACCGTGGCGCGTGACCGACGGCGCCCAGCGCGAAATACGCGGCGTCGAACAACGCCCCGAGATGGCACAGTTCGAGCGCTCCCTCGGCCAGCCGTCCGCTGTCCACGAGCTGCCGGCCCACCCGCAGGTCGGCCCCCGCCTCTTCGAGCGCCTCGTGCCAGCCGAGCGCGTCGATCACACCGCTCCCGGTGAGGAGGACACCGAGGCCGGGGGAGAGGGGGGAGTCGACGTGGGTGACTCCGCCCGCGCTGAGGAAGAACGTGCCGCGTTCGCTGGACAGCGCTCCGGTGGCCCGCTCGGCGGCGAGCAGGGCGAGCGAGTCGAGGACCGTGTCCGCGAGTCGGGTGGGCGAGGTCATCCGAGAACCAGCCGGTCGGCCGTGTCGGCCAGGCGGATGCGCGCCAGCGCGAGGTTCCCGACGGCCCGGTCGAGCCACAGGTGGAGGAAGACGGTGCTCTCGAACTGCGTGCCGATGAACCGCAGTACGTGGTAGGAGTCCGGGGTCGTCACCACCAGGTCCTCCACGGGAGGCGGGCCGCCGGGCGTCACCGGATCGCCGCCCTGCCGGGTGAAGGCGCCGCTCTCCAGCGCCGAACGGGCGAACTCGGCGGTTTCGGTGGCCGTCACCTCGTGGTCCCCGCTCGACGCCTCACCCACCGCTCCCAGGGAGAGCCCGCTGATCCAGTCGACCACCGACGCACCCCGCGCACCGGTCACCCGCATGGCGTCGAGCAGACTCTCGTCGATTCCGGGCACGCCGAACCCCTCCCCGCACGACTACCTCGACCGTGATGCCGACACTACGGAAAGTGGTGGCGTGAGGTGAGAGCTTTGGCATTTTCCAGTGGAACATGCGCGATTTCGACCGCGTGTGGATCGACACCGGCCGCAGTGGGCCGAGTCGACCCTCCGGCACGGGGTATACGACAGACGCCCCGGCCGTCGTCGGGGCCGATCGTCGAAGGGAAGACACGTGAAGGTTGCGCCCGACGCCCGGGTCATCGCCGCGGGGGATCTGAACGACACCCTCGTGGGCGAACGCTTTTCGTACGAGAACGCCGAGGGCGTCGCCTTCCACGCGCGCATCGCCTTCGTCGAGGTCCGGCCCGACCTCGTCAACGTCACCCTCGACGGCGTGGTGCACGAGGGCAACTCGGTGGTGCTGGGGCTGCGCCCCGAGGAGGAGCTCTACTTCACGCCCTGACCGGCACCGCCGGGACACGTCAGGGCCGGCCGTCGCCGGCCGGCCCTGACGTCACGTCGGACGGGTCCGAGCCCTCACGACCCGGAACGGACGCGAGACCTCGTCACCTTCGACGGGCGGGAACTCAGACGAGGTCGAACCGGTCCAGGTTCATGACCTTGTCCCACGCCTTGACGAAGTCCCGCACGAACTTCTCCTTCGCGTCGTCGCTCGCGTAGACCTCGGCGAGCGCGCGCAGCTCGGAGTTGGAGCCGAAGACCAGGTCGGCGCGGCTGCCGGCCCACTTGACCTCGCCGGTGACGGCGTCGCGGCCCTCGAAGGTGTTCTGGTCCTCCGACGTCGCCTTCCACGTCGTACCCAGGTCGAGCAGGTTGACGAAGAAGTCGTTGGTCAGTGACCCGGGCGTGGTGGTGAGGGCGCCGAGCTGCGACTGCTGGTGGTTCGCGCCCAGCACGCGCAGACCGCCGACCAGGACCGTCATCTCGGGGGCGCTCAGGGTGAGCAGGTTCGCCCGGTCCAGCAGCAGGAACTCGGCCGGCAGCCGGTTGCCCTTGCCGAGGTGGTTACGGAACCCGTCCGAGGTCGGCTCGAGCGCGACGAACGACTCGACGTCGGTCTGCTCCTGCGAGGCGTCCACCCGGCCCGGCGTGAACGGGACCTGGATCTCGTAACCGGCCTCCTTGGCGGCCCGCTCCACGGCCGCGGCGCCGCCCAGCACGATCAGGTCGGCCAGGGAGACCTTCCTGGCACCGGAGTTGAACTCCGCCTGGATGCCTTCCAGGGTGCGCAGCACCTGGGCCAGCTGGTCGGGCTCGTTGACCTCCCAGCCGCGCTGCGGCTCGAGGCGGATACGGGCGCCGTTGGCACCGCCGCGCTTGTCGCTGCCGCGGAACGTCGAGGCGGACGCCCACGCGGTGGAGACCAGCTGGGAGACGCTCAGTCCCGAGTCGAGGAGCTTGGCCTTGAGGACCGCGATGTCCTCGGCACCGATGACCTCGCCCTCCGCCTCCGGCAGCGGGTCCTGCCACACCAGGGTCTCGGCGGGGACCTCCGGGCCCAGGTACAGCGACTTCGGACCCATGTCACGGTGGGTCAGCTTGAACCAGGCGCGGGCGAAGGCGTCCGCGAACTGGTCGGGGTTCTCGTAGAAACGGCGCGAGATCTGCTCGTAGACCGGGTCGAACCGGAGCGCGAGGTCGGTCGTCAGCATGGTCGGGGCGTGGCTCTTCGACGGGTCGTGCGCGTCCGGGACGGTGCCCGCGCCCGCGCCGTCCTTGGCGACCCACTGGTTCGCGCCGGCGGGGCTCCGGGTCAGCTCCCACTCGTACTCGAAGAGGTTCCTGAAGAAGTGGTTGCTCCACTGCGTCGGCGTCTGGGTCCAGGTGACCTCGAGACCCGAGGTGATGGCGTCGCCGCCCTTGCCGGTGCCGTAGGTGTTCTTCCAGCCGAGACCCTGCTGTTCGAGGGAGGCCGCCTCGGGGTCGTCGCCGACGTGGTCCGCCGGGCCCGCGCCGTGGGTCTTGCCGAAGGTGTGGCCACCGGCGATGAGGGCGACGGTCTCCTCGTCGTTCATCGCCATCCGGCGGAAGGTCTCCCGGATGTCGCGGGCCGAGGCCAGCGGGTCCGGGTTGCCGTTCGGGCCCTCGGGGTTGACGTAGATGAGGCCCATCTGGACCGCGCCGAGCGGGTTCTCCAGCTCACGGTCGCCGGTGTAGCGCTGGTCGTCGAGCCAGGTGGTCTCGGGACCCCAGTAGACGTCCTCCTCGGCCTCCCAGACGTCCGCGCGGCCACCGCCGAAGCCGAAGGTCTCGAAGCCCATCGTCTCCAGGGCGACGTTGCCGGTGAGGATCATGAGGTCGGCCCAGGAGATGCTCTGGCCGTACTTCTTCTTGACCGGCCACAGCAGACGGCGGGCCTTGTCGAGGTTGACGTTGTCCGGCCAGCTGTTGAGCGGGGCGAATCGCTGCTGGCCGGCGCCGGCGCCGCCACGGCCGTCGCTGATGCGGTAGGTGCCGGCGCTGTGCCAGGCCATCCGGATCATCAGCGGGCCGTAGTTGCCGAAGTCGGCCGGCCACCAGTCCTGCGAGGTCGTGAGCACCTCGGCGATGTCCTGTTTGACGGCGGCGAGGTCCAGGGCCTGGAAGGCCGCCGCGTAGTCGAACTCCTCGCCGAGGGGGTTCCCCACGGCGGGGTTCTTGGCGAGGATCTTGACGTTGAGGCGCTCGGGCCACCACTGGCGGTTTCCGCCGCCCTGAGTCGGGTGGGCGGCGCG
This sequence comes from Streptomyces sp. NPDC043878, assembly GCF_056435735.1. Taxonomy (NCBI): domain Bacteria; kingdom Bacillati; phylum Actinomycetota; class Actinomycetes; order Kitasatosporales; family Streptomycetaceae; genus Streptomyces; species Streptomyces sp. NPDC043878. Next base: position 171,294 of record NZ_JBWKDW010000011.1, on the reverse strand, counting down.
ACCGTGCGCGACCGGGCAGCCACCTGCCTCCTCCGACTTCGCGTCAGTGACGATCGCGTCGTGGTTCTCAGTCATGCGAATCCTTCCGAACGGGGTGGGTCAGGGTGCTGAACCGGGGGCGGTGGAACAGTCGGGGCACAGGCCCCAGTAGATGACCTCGGCCTCGTCGATGGTGAAGCCGCGGTCGTCGGACGCGGCGAGGCAGGGAGCATGGCCGACCGCGCAGTCGACGTCGGCGACGACGCCGCACGAGCGGCACACGAGATGGTGGTGGTTGTCCCCGACGCGTCCCTCGAACCGGGCGGGGCTGCCGGGCGGTTCGAGCCGGCGGACGAGTCCGGCCGTGGTGAGCGCGTGCAGCGCGTCGTAGACGGCCTGCAGGGATATGTGGCCCACGCGGTCCCGTACTCCGGAGGCGATCGCCTCGACGCCGAGGTGGTCACCGCCCCGCACGGTCTCCAGCAGCGCGACGCGGGCGGCCGTCACCCGCAGGCCGGCACCGCGCAGCTCCTCGGCGGTGGTCGGAGTCCGGGATGGGGTCATGGCGACGAACCTATCGTCCTTAAGACGAATCATTCAAGAGAACGAAGGGTTCAAGTTTGGTGTCGCGCCGGCCAACATCCGCCCGTCGCCCCGGCCCCGCCGCGTGCGCTATCGCGTGCGCTATGCTGGATCTTGAGCAGTCACCGGACATCCGGCAGCCGGTCGTGCGTTGGTGGTCCAAGGAAAGACGCCTCGCTTCCCGCGAGGAAATGCAGGTGCAAGGCCTGCCCGGCGCTCCACACACGAACCCCATCCCATGATCCACGGGATGGGGTTCGTCGTCTGTGCGGGCGGCCGGTGCGGCGACAACCCGCCGCGCGACGGCCGTGGATGCCCCGTCCTGGCCGGAATTCCGGCTGTCTGTGCGAGTCGTCCTTGATCGCCTTATGCTGATACGGGGAGGGCTCTGGCAGTCGACGGCCGGTCCTGAGCCGGCGGGAAGCAGGCTTCCATGGCTGAGCGATTCAAAAGGACAGGGTTGATCGGCGAGGTGTCAGCCGAGTTCGCCGGCACCATGATCCTCATTCTCTTCGGCGTGGGCGTGGTCGCCCAGGTCGTCGCCGGCGGGGCGCTGACGACACCGCCGGGAGGTCTCGGAAACCACGACAGCATCGCCTGGGCCTGGGGCCTCGGTGTCACCCTCGGCGTCTATGTCGCGGCCCGCCTCAGCGGCGCGCACCTCAACCCCGCGGTGACGGTCGCGCTCGCCACGTTCAAGGGGTTCCCGTGGAGCAAGGTGGCGCCCTACGCGCTCGCCCAGACCGCCGGAGCCTTCGTGGCGGCCCTGATCGTGCGCTGGAACTACACCGAGGCGCTGGCGAAGGCCGACCCCGGACACACCATCAAGACGCAGGGCGTGTTCTCCACCCTTCCGGCCAACGGCAACCCGAACCTGCCGGTCCACGAGTGGGGCGCGTTCCGCGACCAGGTCATCGGCACGGCGATCCTGCTGCTGCTGATCCTCGCGGTCACGGACCTGCTCAACACACCGCCCGGCGCCAACCTGGCCCCGTTCATCGTCGGTCTGATCGTCGTGGCCATCGGCATGGCGTGGGGCACCAACGCGGGGTACGCCATCAACCCGGCACGTGACTTCGGGCCGCGACTGGCCAGCTTCCTCACGGGCTACGGCGGAGCATGGCGAGATCAGTACGGCAACTTCTACTTCTGGGTGCCGATCATCGGTCCCTTCGTCGGCGGTGTGCTGGGTGCAGGCCTGTACAAGATCTTCGTCGGCCACTTCCTGCCCGCGGCGGAACCGGAGCCTCCCGGGCGCATCCCGGCACCCGAGGAATGACACTGACCCCCAGAGCAGAGGCGGCACCCCATGGCTGACTTCGTGGGCGCGGTGGACCAAGGGACCACCAGCACCCGTTTCATGATCTTCGACCACGCCGGCAACGAGGTGGCGAAGCACCAGCTGGAGCACGCCCAGATCCTGCCGCGGTCCGGCTGGGTCGAGCACGACCCGGTGGAGATCTGGGAGCGCACCAACTCCGTGATGCAGAACGCCCTGCGGCACGGGAACCTCGCTCCGGAGGACCTGGCGGCGATCGGCATCACCAACCAGCGGGAGACCACCGTCGTGTGGGACCCGCGCAACGGGCGGCCCTACTACAACGCCATCGTCTGGCAGGACACCCGTACCGACTCCATCGCCGCGGCCCTGGAGCGCTCGGGCCAGGGCGACGTCATCCGCCGCAAGGCGGGACTGCCGCCGGCGACGTACTTCTCCGGCGGAAAGATCCAGTGGATCCTGGAGAACGTCGACGGGGTGCGCGCGGCGGCCGAGGAGGGGCACGCCCTCTTCGGCAACACGGACGCCTGGGTGCTGTGGAACCTCACGGGCGGCCCCGACGGAGGCATCCACGCGACCGACGTCACCAACGCCAGCCGCACCATGCTGATGGACCTCGAAACCCTCGACTGGGACGACGAGTTGCTCGGCTTCTTCAACATCCCCCGGGCGATGCTGCCGACCATCAGCGCCTCGTCCCACCGGGAGGCGTTCGGCGTCACGCGCACCTCCCGGCCGCTGCGCGCGCCCATCCCCATCACCGGCGTGCTCGGCGACCAGCAGGCGGCCACGGTCGGACAGGTCTGCTACGCGCCGGGCGAGGCCAAGAACACCTACGGCACCGGCAACTTCCTGGTGCTCAACACGGGCACGGAACTGGTCCGTTCGCAGCACGGTCTGCTGACCACCGTGGCCTACCAGTTCGGGGACAGCCCGGCGATCTACGCGCTGGAGGGTTCCATCGCGGTCACCGGGTCCGCGGTGCAGTGGCTGCGCGACCAGATGAAGATCATTTCGGACGCGGCCGAGAGCGAGACACTGGCCCGCACGGTCGAGGACAACGGAGGCATGTACTTCGTGCCCGCGTTCTCCGGCCTGTTCGCTCCGTACTGGCGCTCCGACGCCCGCGGCGCGATCGTCGGCCTGGCCCGCTACAACGACAACGGCCATCTGGCCCGGGCGACCCTGGAGTCCATCTGCTACCAGAGCCGTGACGTCGTCGAGGCCATGGAACAGGACTCCGGTGTCCACCTCGACGTGCTCAAGGTCGACGGCGGTGTCACGGCCAACGACCTGTGCATGCAGATCCAGGCCGACGTCCTCGGCGTACCGGTCAGCCGTCCCGTGGTGGCCGAGACCACCGCGCTCGGCGCCGCGTACGCGGCCGGACTGGCCACCGGCTTCTGGCGCGACACCGACGAACTGCGCACCCACTGGCAGGAGTCCAAGCGCTGGGAGCCCCAGTGGTCCGACGACCAGCGGACGGAGGGCTACGCGGGCTGGAAGAAGGCGGTGGAGCGCACGCTGGACTGGGCCAAGGTCGAGTAGCGGCCCGCACGGCACGGGGGGGGGGGGGGGGGGGGGGGGGGGGGGGGGGAGGGGGGGGGGGCGGGGGGGGGGGGGGGGGGGGGGGGGGGGGGGGGGGGGGGGGGGT
>NZ_JBWKDW010000011.1:5799-167791 GCF_056435735.1 Streptomyces sp. NPDC043878 | reverse complement strand
CCGGTCGACCGGCGCACCCCGTCCCCGTTCCTGTGCCGTGCGGCCGTAGGAGGCGTGTGTACGTACGTGCGTGAGCCAGTGTGTACGTGAGCGAGGGGCCGGAGCGTCCGCTCCGGGCCCTCGCTCACGCCGCGACGTCCGCGGCCGGGGGCTGTCAGTGGTCGTGTTCGTGGTCGTGGCAGTCCCAGTGTCCCTTCACCCACACCTTCTCCCAGTGGGCGGGCACGTAGACCCACTTGTGGCCGTGGTCGTGGCTCCAGTGGCCCGGGTGCCAGCTGCCGTTCATGTCCCGGTGTCCCTGGTGCCAGGTGCCGTGGTCGAACCACTTCTTCTCCCAGTGGCCCTTGACCCACTTCTTCTCCCAGTGGCCCTTCACCCACTCGCACCGGTTGTGATGGTCGCTGCTCACCACGGACGCGGTGGACGTCGGTGCAGGAGCCGCGACGGCCGTTCCTGACATGCCGAGCGCGGCACCGCCGGCCAGCAGACCTGTGGCGGCGGCACCGGCCAGCAGACGCCGGGCCCGGATGGATGTGGTCATCGGACTCACCTCCCTCGGATAAGTCGGCAGTGCGGGTGCGACGGGAGCCTGTACGAGCCTCGTCGAGCCGAAGGGGCCGTCGGCTCCTTGCGTGGGTCCCGTCGCGGTGGACACAAGCCATTCGGAGCGACGAGATACACGTATGAAGATCTTTCATCATAATTTAGTCCATAGGGGATTTCTCGTCGAGAGCCCGTCATACCCGCACCGCGCGGCTACGAACACCTGACAGACCAGAGCGAACCAACGACACGGATTGTGGGACGGATGCCCAACACCGGGCAGGGCGGACACCGCCCGCCGCGCAAGCCCTCCGCCGACGCGCGTCTGGACGGCCTGCTCACCCGGGTCGCCGCGGGTGACCAGGCGGCGTTCGCGGACGTCTACGACGCTCTCGTACGGCCGGTCATGGGTCTGGTCTGCCGGATCCTGCGCGACGAGTCGCAGGCGGAGGAAGTGACCCAGGACGTGATGGTGGAGCTGTGGCGCACGGCCGGCCACTACCGCCCCGAGCTGGGGGCGGCACGAGCCTGGGTGTTCACCCTCGCGCACCGCCGGGCCGTCGACCGGGTCCGGCAGGCACAGGCCGGCGCGGCACGCGAGCGCCGGAGCGCGCTGTCACGCGAGGACCCGCCCTTCGACGCGGTGGCCGAGACGGTGGAGCGACGCGACGAATGGCGGCGCGTACGGCGCTGCCTGGCCGCGCTGGAGCGCCGACAGCGGGTGCCGCTGGTGCTCGCCTACTACCAGGGCATGACCTACCTGGAGGTGGCCGACTGCCTGGCCACCCCGGCCGGCACCGTGAAGTCCCGGATGCGCTCCGGGCTGCGGCGGCTGCGCGCGTGTCTGGAGGTCCGGCCATGACCGCCACCGACGACCCCCACCAGGCGGTCGGCGCGTACGTGCTGCACGCCCTTCCGCCGGCCGAGGAAGCGGCCTTCGGCAACCATCTCGCGGGCTGTGCCGCCTGCCGCCGGGAGGTGGTGGAGCTGTCGGCCGTCACGCTCGGCCTCGCCGAGGCCGAGGACGCCGAACCGTCCGCCGGGCTGCGCGAGCGCGTCCTCGACCAGGTCGGCCGTACCCGGCAGGACACAGCGCCCCGCCCCGCCGCCCGGCGCCGGCGGGCACTGCGGGTGGCACTGGCGGCGTGTCTCGCCGCCGCCGTCACGCTCGGCGGCGTCGCCGCGTGGCAGTCCACCCGCGCCCACGACGCCCGCGCCGCACTCACACGCGAGGAGGCGGGCGCGTCCGCGCTCGCCGACATCCTCGCCGCCCGGGACGCGACGGTCAGCACCCGCGCGCTGGCCGACGGCGGCCGGATCAGCGTGGTCGCCTCCCGCAGCCAGGGCCGGGCGGCCGCCGTCGCCACGGGGCTGCCCCGCCTCGGCGGCGACCGGGTCTACGAGCTCTGGTACGCCGCGAAGACCGGCGCCCTCCGTCCGGCCGGCCTGCTGCCCGGCTCCGGCGGACGGGCCGCGCAGGTCCTCGCCGGCGAGCTCGGCGACGCCGGCGCCGTCGGCATCACCGTCGAACCGGCCGGCGGGTCGCGGCAGCCCACCGGCGCGCCCCTCGGCATCGTCACCGTCCCGGCGTGACGAGCCCGCTTCGCGCGCCGGTCCAAGGGGCGCCCGACCGGGGCAAGCCGCTGCCCCGGCGGCCTCGGACCACCTGGGAGAGCAAGGGGGTGACCGCCTGTGGAAGACGCGGGCACACGGGCCGAACTCGACTGCGGCACCGGGAGATTGCGGCCCCCGCCCCCCGATGTGCCGTCCCGGTCGCCGGGCGGTGACGGCCGGCGCCGTGCGCGGCCCGGGTGCCGCCCCGCCCCTCGCGACGGCGGCACACAGTCCCGCGTCCGGTGTCAGCGGGTGTGGATGCCCAGATCCGCGGCGACCGAGTCGGCGCGGACGAAGACCGAGACCGGGTACTGCTCGTCGCAGTACTTGTTGCCGGACGAGACGACGCCCACCACCTTGCCGCCGCTGATCAGCGGCCCGCCCGAGTCGCCGGGGCAGATGCTGTCGGTGGTGCCCGGCCGCGGCTTCCCGCACAGCATCGCCGAGGGGTCGGTGTCCGGCTCGGTGTACGGCTGACACGCGGCGAGGGGGGAGATGACCAGCTTGGCCTGCTTCAGCCGGTCGCCCGGGACGCCGGAACCGGTGCGTCCCCAGCCGAGCACTGTCGCCCGGCGGCCGTCGGTGACCAGCGCGGCGTCCCGCGGACCGGCCACCGGGATCGTCCGGTACGGCATCGGGCGGTTCAGGGTGAGGACGGCGGCGTCGTAGGCCGAGCCGGGCGCGCCGTACCGCGAGTCCAGCCGGTACGACGCCACCCGCCGCACCGTGCCGCCGGTGCCGTCGACCCGGTCGCGGCCGCCGATGATCCGCAGCGCGGAGACGTCCCCGGCGTTCTCCACGCAGTGGCCGGCGGTGAGCACCTTCGTGGGTGCGACGAGGGTGCCGCCGCAGAACTGGCTGCCGTCGAGTTCGATGAGCATGGCGTACGGCCGGGCGGCGGTCGTGGCCGGGCCGCCGCCCTTCACGGCGGCGGCGGGGCCGGCGGCGGCCAGCAGCGCTCCCGCGGAGAGGACGGCGGTGACGGCGGCCGCGGCGCGCAGCCGGGCGCGTCCGGGCACGGTGAGACGGATCGGCATGTGGATTCCCCCTGGAACGAATCGGCGCGCGGCCCCTGACGGCACCCGCACCCCTGTGGTCGGTGGTGAGGACGCGCCCCGGGATCCGTGCGGTTTCACGGCGGGACGAGGACTAACGAAGTGGTAACGGACCGCAACCGTAGGGGGAACAGTCGTGGTCTAGCCCGCCATGAAGATCTCTTTTCTGCTCCACAACGCCTATGGAATCGGAGGCACGATCACCACGACGTTCAACCTGGCCCAGGCACTGGCCGAGCGGCACGAGGTGGAGATCGTCTCCGTGCTGAGGCACCGCGCGCGTCCCGTCTTCACCCTGGACCCCAAGGTGTCGCTGCGGCCGCTGGTGGACCTCAGACAGGAGAAGGAGCACCCGTTACACCTGAGACCGGCGAGGGTGTTCCCCCGGGCCGAGTACCGCTACGAGCAGTACAGCGAGCTGACCGACCAGCGCATCGGCGAGTGCCTCGCCACGACCGAGGCCGACGTGGTGATCGGCACCCGGCCCGGCCTCAACGTGCACCTCGCGCTCCAGGCCCCGCCGCACGTCGCACGGGTCGGGCAGGAACACCTCACCCTCGACAACCATCCGCCACGGCTGCGCCACGCGCTGCGCCGGGCGTACCGCGGGCTCGACGTGCTCACCACGGTGACCGCGGCGGACGCCGCCTCCTACCGGCGCAAGACGGCCCTGCCGGGCGTCCGGGTCGAGGCGCTGCCCAACAGCGTGCCGGACCCCGTGCTGCCCACCGCGGACGGCACCTCCAAGGTGGTCGTCGCGGCCGGCCGGCTGGTGCCGGTGAAGCGGTACGACCTGCTCGTCGAGGCGTTCGCCGCGGTCGCCGCGGAACACCCCGACTGGCAGCTGCGGATCTACGGCAAGGGTGAGGAGCGTGACCGCCTGCGGGGGCTCATCGCGGACCTCGGCCTGTCGAACAACGTCTTCCTGATGGGGGCGACGGCCCCCATGGAGGCGGAGTGGGTGAAGGGATCCATCGGTGCGGCGGCCTCCGACTTCGAACCGTTCGGCATGACGATCGTCGAGGCGATGCGCTGCGGGCTGCCGGTGGTGAGCACCGACTGCCCCTACGGACCCGGCGAGATCATCCAGGACGGGGTCGACGGCCGGCTCGTGCCGGTCGGTGACCGTGACGCGCTGGGGGCGGCCCTGCTGGACCTCGTCCGTGACGACGACCGGCGCCGCCGTATGGGCCGCGCCGCCGAGGAGAACGCGCGGCGGTTCGCGCCCGCGCCCGTCGTGGAGCAGGCCGAACGGCTTCTCGCGGAGGCCGTCGCGGCGAGGAGCGCGGGACGGCCGGCGGTGCGTCAGGACGCCGGGGTGCACCGCGCCCTGGTCAGCCGGGGATTCGCCGCGCGCGACGTCGCGCTGACCGCGACCAGTAGCGCGCTGAGCATGGTGCGGAAGGGACAGCGATGACCGGGGAACCGACCCAGGACGCCCAGCCGCGCGTGGCCTGCACGGCCGACGCGGACGGCCGGATCGTCTTCGACCTGCCGCTCTCCGCGCCCGCGGACGGACGGTTGCTGCTGCGGCTGCGCCCGAAGAAGGGCGAGCCCGAGACGGTCCTGCACCACCTCGACGTCCGGCCCGCCGCGCAGGGAGGCCGGCGTGCTGTGCTGGCCCCGCACACGGTGCTGGAGGAGGGCCGGTGGGACGTGTACCTGCTCGTCGGGCCGGACGCCACGCGCCACCGCCTGCGTCCGGGCCCGCGCGACCTGCGCGCCCTGGTCGACGGCCACCTCCGGGACCGGCTCTCACCGCTGGCCGTGCGCATCCCGTACGTCACCCGGGGCGGCCACCTCGCCGTGCGGGCCTGGCTGCGCCCCGCGCACGCCGAGGTCGAGCGCGTCGACGTCACGGACCGCTCGACCACGGTCGGCGCCCGTCTGCACGGCACCGCGCTCCAGGAGACGGCCGTCGTACGGCTGCGCCGGCGCGGCGGTGGCGCCGTCGAACGCGCTCTGGAACCACGGTCCGGTGACGGCGACCGGTTCTCCTTCACAGTCGAACACGCGGAGCTGGCAGCGGAGTCGACCGCCGGGCCGGGCCTGGGCAAGGACGTCTGGGACGTCTTCGTCCGGCCGGCGGCGGACGCGCCGGTCGTGCGCGTCGCCCGTCTCCTCGACGACCTGGCGGACCGCAAGGAGGTGTTCGTCTACCCGACGGTTACCGCCGGCGGCGCCGCCCTGCGCCCCTACTACACGAACGACAACGACCTCTCGGTGGAGGTGACGAGGACCGTCTGAGCCGGGCGGGGACGGATGTCCGGCTCCCCGGTGACCTGGGGGTCCGGCCGCGCGGGGGACTCGGGAGCGCGCCAGGCCGCGCCGCCGTGCTCGAAGAGGCACGGAGAAGGAGGAGTTGCTCGGGTTCCTCTGGTGGGAACACGCCGCGGTGCAGCAGGGTGGGGGCGTGGAATGGTCTGGTCTCGTCAACACCACGATGGGTGCGCTCATCGCTCTCGGCGCGTCCGCGTTCGCCGAGCGCCGCCGCTGGGCCCGGGAGAGCGAACAGCGCACGAAGGACGATCGCCGTGCCGCGTACATCGCCTTCCTCAACGCCACGGCGGAGGCGAGCGAGACGCTCGTCAACATCGCTCGCGGTCACGACCGTGACGAGACGGCGCTGGCCCGGGCCGGGACGGTGCTGCGGGACAGCAGCGTGCTGTCCCGGCGACTGGAGCTGTCCCTGGTGGCCGAGGACGGCGTCCTGGAGGAGGTCGGCCGGACCGTCGGATCGCTGCGCGTCTACCGGGACGTCGTGTCCCAGGGACTGTCCTACGACGCCGACGAGTTCCAGCGTGCCCGTACTGCCTTCAACGAACAGCGCGACAGACTCATGCAGTTGATGCGCCGGACGCTGTGAGCGCCTTGGCCGGCCGCGCCTGAACCGAGCCGACACAACCCTCTCGATCTGATCGCAAACTCTCGTATAGTGACGCCCAGTTGATCGCTGCACACAGTTTTCTGCGCACTTTATCCCCAAGGACGACACGAGGCCGTGACCTGAGCGGCCGCCCGAGGACCTGATTGATGACCGCGCCCGCCCGTTCCGGCGACCGATCCACCGTCCGCTCCCTGCTTCCCGTTGCCCTGCTCACCGCACTCGTGGCGGGCCTCGTCGTGGGCTGGGCCGTCTCGGCGGCGCCGTCCTCCGTGCGCGGCCCCCTCGGCTGGGGCGCGGGTGCCGCCGCCGTCCTGCTGTGCGCGGCCGTCACCGCCGCCGTCCACGGCAGGCGGACCGCGCGAGCCGCCCGGGCCGAGGTGCGCCGCCTGACCGACGACGCCCTGCGCGCCACGCACGAGCGGGAGCGTCTCGCCGAGCAGTGGCGACGGGAGCAGCAACGGATCATCGACGCCGAGGCCATCGAACACGCCCGTCTGGTCGAGGACTTCGCCCGGGAACGGGCGCACCTCACGCAGGCGGGTGAAGCCGAGCGGGCCCGTCTCACCGAGGAGGTGCGGCGGCTGTCGGCACAGCTCGACCGCGCCGTCGGCGAACGGGCCGGGGCGATCTCCGCGACCGCCAACGCGGCGGCCCGTATGCAGGCCCTCGCCACCGGCACGCTCGCCGACCTGCGCGCGATGGAGGAGCGGCACAGCGACGAGGACGTGCTCGCCGACCTGCTGCACCTGGACCACCGTACGGCGCAGGCGGGACGGCTCGCCGACTCCGTCGCCGTCCTCACCGGCGCGCGCTCCGGACGCCGTTGGGCCCGGCCCATCGGCATGGAGTCCATCCTGCGCGGCGCGATGGGCCGGATCAGCGGCTACCGGCGCATCCGGCTGCACTCCGTCAGTGACATCGCGGTCGCCGGACACGCGGCGGAGGGCGTCATGCACGCCCTGGCCGAACTCCTCGACAACGCGGCCAACTTCTCACCGCCCAACGCCGAGGTGCACGTCTACGTCGAAGAGGTGCCGGCGGGCGTCATCGTCTCGGTGGAGGACAGCGGCCTCGTCATGGGCGACGTCCAGCTGCGGCGGGCGGAGACCGCCGTCAGCGGTGAGGCGACCGAACTCGGCGGACTCACGGGCACCCGGCTGGGCCTCGCCGTGGTCGGACGGCTGGCGCGCAAGTACGGCCTGAAGGTGTCCTTCCGGCCTTCCGCGCGCGGCGGCACCGGGGTGCTGATGCTCATCCCGCAGGACATCCTCACCACCGTCACCACCACCACCGCCCTGCCCGATCCGCGGCCCGCGGCGGGAGAACGGCCGCGCCCGGCGTCCCCGCCCGCCCCGCGGGAGCCGGACCCCGCACCCGCCCCCGACCCCGCACCCGCCGCGGCCCCGCCCGCGGACGACCCGCACACGACGACGCCCGCCGCCCCCGGCGAACTGCCCCGGCGCCGACGCGGCCGCACCCTCGCCGCCGCCGAACGCGCCCGCGCAGCGGCCGGCGACGCCCCACCACGGCCGGCCCCGGCCGAGGACATCCGGGCCAGGGCGGCCCGCTTCAGCAGCTTCCGGCAGGCCGTCCGCGCGGCCGGATCCGACGAGACCACCGGCCGGCACCCCCTGCCGCCGGCCCCCGACACCCGGCAGGACGGCCCACCGGCCGCCGCCGGCACCGGCACCGGCACCGGCACCGCGACCGACACCCCGACCCACTCGCACACGCACCCGGAAGGCGACACCACCTCATGACCGGCACGAGTACCGCCGACGAGAAGCTCACCTGGCTCATCGAAGGGCTCCTGGAGCGCACCCCCGGCGCACGGCACGCGCTCGTGCTGTCCCGTGACGGGCTGAAGCTGTGCCGCACCCCGGAGCTGACGGTCGACCAGGCGGACCAGCTCGCCGCCATCGCGGCCGGCATCCAGTCGCTCTCGCACGGCGCGTCCGTGGAGTTCGGCGACGGCAGCGGAGGCGTGCGCTCGTCGATGACCGAGTTCTACGGCGGAACCCTCTTCATCGTGGAGGCCGGCGAGGGCGCGCACCTCGCGGTCGTCACCACCGAGGACGCGGACGCGGGGCTGGTGGGACACAACATGAGCGAGCTGGTGGAACAACTCGGCGAGCACCTGACGGCCCATCCCCGTACCGCATGAGCCGCCCCGGCAGGGACGACGCACCCGACCGGCTGTACACGCTCACCGGCGGACGCAGCGGTGCCGGCCCGGACAGCCCCTTCGACCTGGTCACCCTGGTGGTGGCCGAATGCGGACCGGCGCCCGGCATGCAGTCGGAGCACGCGGCGATCCTGCGCATGACGCAGACCCCCGCCGCCGTGGTGGAGGTCGCCGCGGAGCTCGGGCTGCCGGTGAGCATCACCAAGATCCTCCTCTCCGACCTGCTCGCCGCGGGCCGCGTCAGCGCCCGCCATCCGCGCAGTTCGGCCCTCCCCGACCCCGACATCCTGGAGCAGGTGCTCGTTGGACTCCGCAGCCTCTGACGCCCGCACCCCGCTGGGTGCCTCCGCCGACAACGGTCTGAAGATCGTGATCGTGGGCGGGTTCGGCGTCGGAAAGACGACCATGGTCCGTTCGGTCAGCGAGATCCGTCCCCTCAACACGGAGGAGACGATGACCCTGGCCGGCGAGGCGGTGGACGACATCAGCGCGGTGCGCGGGAAGACCGCCACCACCGTGGCCTTCGACTTCGGCCGCATCACCCTCGACGCGCGCAACGTGCTGTACCTGTTCGGCGCGCCCGGCCAGGAGCGCTTCTGGTTCCTGTGGGACCGGCTGTTCTCCGGCACGCTCGGCGCGGTCGTCCTCGTCGACACCCGGCGCATCGACGACTCCTGGTACGCGATCGACCGGCTGGAACGGCACGGTACGCCGTTCATCGTGGCCTGCAACGACTTCGGCGGCCCTGGGCACTCGCACGCGGCCCTCCGCGCGGCCCTCGACCTCGATCCCCATGTGCCGCTGGTCGACTGCGACGCCCGCTCCCGGGAGTCCAGCAAGCAGACCCTGATCACTCTCGTCCAGCACATCCAGAACCAGTACGGCGGGCGGGCAGCCCCCGCCGTCGCGCCCCCACGGGAGTTCGCGTGAGCACCGAAGCCGTTCCGCTGAGCGGCCCCCGTTTCCAGACCGAACCCGCCCGGCTGTACCGGGAGATGCGCCGCGAGCACGGTGCCGTCACCCCCGTGGTGCTGGACGGCGGTGTACCGGCCTGGCTCGTGCTCGGCTACCGCGAACTGCACCAGGTGACCGGCGACCCGGTGCTCTTCAGCCGTGACTCGGACCTGTGGAACCAGTGGGACACCATCGCCGACGACTGGCCCCTGCTGCCGATGATCGGCCGCGGACAGCCGTCCATCCTGTACACGGTGGGCGAGCGGCACCGTGAGCGCGCCGGCATGATCAGCAACGCCCTGGAAGCGGTCCCGCCGTCCGAACTGCGCCACTACGCCGAGCGGTTCGCCGACGAGCTGATCGACTCGGTGTGCGCCCACGGCCAGGCGGACCTGATCGGCCAGTACGCCATGCTGCTGCCGGTGCGGGTGCTGGCGCGGCTGTACGGCTTCTCCGACGAGGACGGGCCGGGACTGGTCACCGCCCTCAACGACATGATCGACGGACGGGAGCGGGCGCTCGCCGGGCAGAGCCATCTCGCCACCTCCATGGGGGAGTTGCTGGCCGAGCGCAGGGCGGCGCCCGCCCACGACGTCGTCTCCCGCATGACGGCCGACGGCGGCGGATACAGCGACGAGGAGATCGTCCAGGACCTCATGGTGATGATGGCGGCCGGGCACCAGCCCACCGCCGACTGGATCGGCAACTCGCTGCGCCTGATGCTCACCGACGACCGTTTCGCCGCCTCGCTGTTCGGCGGCCGCAACAGTGTCGCCGAGGCGATGAACGAGGTGCTCTGGGAGGACACGCCCACCCAGAACGTGGCCGGCCGCTGGGCCTCGCGCGACACCCAGCTCGGCGGCCACCACATCCGGGCCGGCGACCTCCTGCTGCTCGGCCTCCAGGCCGCCAACTCCGATCCGCAGGTGCGCACCGACGGCTCCGCGCTCACCGGCGGCAACAGCGCGCACTTCTCCTTCGGCCACGGTGAGCACCGCTGTCCCTTCCCCGCCCAGGAGATCGCCGAGGTGGTCGCCCGGACCGGCATCGAGGTCGTGCTCGACCGGCTGCCCGACATCGACCTGGCGGTCCCCGCCGAGTCCCTCACCCGTCGTCCCTCGCCGTGGCTGCGCGGGCTGACCGAGCTGCCCGTGCGGTTCACACCCACCCCTGCCCTGGGAGGCACCCGACCATGACGTCCGGCACCGAAGAACTGCGGATCGCGCTGGACCCGTTCGTCACCGATCTGGACGGCGAGAGCGCGAAGCTGCGCGCGGCGGGACCGCTGGCGGCGGTCGAGCTGCCAGGCGGCGTCCCGGTGTGGGCCGTCACCCGTCACGCCGAGGCCAAGGCGCTGCTGACCGATCCCCGGCTGGTCAAGGACATCAACGTGTGGGGCGCCTGGCAGCGCGGGGAGATCCCGCCGGACTGGCCGCTGATCGGGCTGGCCAACCCGGGCCGCTCGATGCTGACCGTGGACGGCGCCGACCACCGCCGGATGCGCACGCTGGTGGCGCAGGCCCTCACCCCGCGCCGGGTGGAGGCGATGCGCGCCCGTATCAGCGAGCTCACCGAGCGGCTGCTGGACGCGCTGCCCACCGGCGACCAGGTCGTCGACCTCAAGGCGACGTTCGCCTACCCGCTGCCGATGTACGTCGTCGCCGACCTGATGGGCATCGAGGTGGACCGGCTGCCCCGGCTGAAGGAGCTGTTCGAGAAGTTCTTCTCGACCCAGACCCCGCCGCAGGAGGTGATCGCCACCCTGGTGGAGCTGGCCGGCATCATGGGCGAGACGGTCGCGGCCAAGCGGGCGAACCCCGGTGACGACCTGACGAGCGCGCTCGTCCTGGCGTCCGAGGACGGCGACACGCTCACCGACGAGGAGATCGTCTCCACCCTCCAGCTGATGGTCGCGGCCGGCCACGAGACGACGATCTCCCTGATCGTCAACGCCGTGGTGAACCTCTCCACCCACCCCGAGCAGCGGGCTCAGGTGTTGTCCGGCGCGGTGGACTGGTCGGCGGTTGTCGAGGAGACGCTGCGCTGGTCGACGCCGACCTCGCACGTCCTCATCCGGTTCGCTACCGAGGACGTGCCCGTCGGGGACAGGGTGATCCCGGCGGGGGACGCGCTGATCGTGTCGTACGGCGCGATAGGCCGCGACGAGCGGGCGCACGGGCCGACGGCCGGTGACTTCGACATCACCCGTGAGACGAGGACCCGGCACATCTCCTTCGGGCACGGCCCGCACGTGTGCCCGGGAGCGGCGCTGTCCCGGCTGGAGGCGGGTGTGGCCCTGCCCGCGCTGTACGCCCGTTTCCCGCGCCTGGACCTGGCGGTGCCGGCGTCGGCCCTGAGCAACAAGCCGGTGGTGACGCAGAACGACCTCTTCGAGCTGCCGGTCACGCTGACCTGATCCGGCGCCCGTCACCTCGGCGGACGGGGAGGGACGGGCGGACGGCGAGCGGGCCCGGAACCTCCGGGCCCGCTCGCCGTCCATGGCGCCGGCCGACGCTCAGCAGTCCCCCGGACGCCCTGTCACGAGTTGGCCGCCGGGACCGGCCGGTGGGACCCGGCGGGGCCGGTTCCGGGGTCGGGCGCAGGGCCGGAGGAGCCGGTCCGCTGCTGTGGGAACGCCGGGTCCCGGTGCCGGGGGGCATCCCCCTCGGCCGTCCCCGCCTCCGCCTCTGCCTCGGACTTGGCGGCCAGTGCCTGCACGGCCGCGTTGAACCTGACGGTGGAGGCGGGCCGGTCGGGGCCCAGGACGTACTCCTTGAGGGTGCGGCGCAGCTCCGCCATCGGGTCGTGACGCGGCTCGCGTACGGACCGCAGTATCTCGGGCAGCCGTGTGCAGTCACGGTCGAGCAGATAGGCGCCGCCGGCCGTGGTGTACGCGGCGCGGAACTCCTCGTCGGGCAGGTCGAGGGCGTTCGTCAGGACGTACGGCTTGAGGCTCGCCACGAAGTCGGCGACCACCGAGGAGACGTCGCTGATGAGCATGTCGGCCTGGTCGAAGCACTCGTACAGGGTGGGGAGCTGCCTGAGGATCACGCTGTGCCGGACGGGGCCGCGGCTCTCCCAGAAGAGCCGGTGCCATTCGGCGTGCAGTTCCCCCCACTCGGCGGCGTGCTCGGGGTCGGGGACGCGTGCGTCGGCGGTCTGCTGGACGAAGTCGCCGCCGTGACGCCCGGCCAGTTCCTCCAGCCGGGTCTGTATCTCCTTCAGGCGCGGCCTCGCGGCCTCGATCGCGGCCTCCGCCTCCGCCGCGTCCCGCCGCTCGTTGTCGGCGTTCAGCAGCGCCCGGATCTCCCGGTCCGCGGCCGCCGCCTCCTTCGAGCGCTTGCCGGTGAGCGGATGCGGCTTGTAGACGACCCGTACGTTCTCAGCGAGGAGCCGCTCCACCAGGGTGACGCCCATCGGGATCAGCGAGGTGTGGCAGTCGTCGTCGCTCCAGCCCTCCCAGGTGGGGGCGTACAGGACGACGGGCAGCGGACCCGGCGTGTGGTCGTCGTGCAGCCGGATCGGTGACAGCTGTGGGCGGCCCACCTCGACGATGGCCTCGTCGCTGATGGCGTGCCGTACGCGCCGGTAGCGGTCGCGGCCGGCCCGGCCGGCCACCCATATCTCGTCGTACACCTTGCTGACACGGTTGCTGCTGGCGAGCTTGTCGCTGTCACCGTGGCCGATGAAGACGTGCTTGGCCTCGGCGACGCGCAGCATGTGCACGTTCTTGCCGGCGTTGCCCGGATACAGCACGACCCGGACGCCGGGCAGTTCCAGTTCGGCGAGGTCGTCGGCCTTGGGCACGCAGACCACCGGGACCGAGGTGCGGCTCAGGTTCTGGAACGAGGCGTGCTCGCGCAGGATGATCAGCGGGCGCCGGTCGAGGTGTTCCAGCGTCTCGATCCACATGTTGACCTGGTACATGAAGTCCCGTGACACCGCGGCGAAGCTGAAGTACAGCGCCACCTCGGGCCGGTAGCCGGCCAGTTGGCGGTTGACCTCGGCGATCACGTCCTCGCGCCCCGGCATCCGGCGGGCCCTGCGGAACTGTCCCAGCAGGGCCAGCACCGCAGCCACGGCCAGCGCGCCGGTCAGCGCGCAGCCGAGGTATGCCGGGTACCAGGTCCCCGTCGCCAGCGCGGTGAGCAGCCCCGCGTGCGCCGGCAGGTCGAGGTGGAGCATCTTGCGCAGGTGGCGCCGGTAGAGGTACGTCGGGGGGCGCTGCGGGATGCCCGCCCCGCTCATGTCCAGGTTGCGCACCGCCACCGGCAGCGTCCGCCGCCTGCGGATCGCGTGGTGCACGGCCGAGTACAGCATGACCAGCGCGAAGTGGGTGGTGAAGAGCGCGAGGCCCACGGCCAGCACCGCGCCCGGCGCGTCCATCCGCTCGGCCAGCGCGAGCAGCATCAGCGTCCTGACGGCGAAGCGCATGGTGCGGTCCACCTGGAGCATCGACAGCCGGCGGACGAACGTGGGAGCCCGCCGGTGCAACGCCTCGTCCGCCGCGTAGCTCACCGCCGAGGCCGCGGCGAAACCCCACAGGGACGGCGTCAGCGCGAACACGGGCAGCGCCGCGAAGCCGGCGCCGAACAGGAACACCAACAGCAGGTCCGCCTTCCCCCGTACGCGCAACGCGTCGCACAACCAACGGATCATCATCTGCACAGCTCCCCCGGTATCGCCCACGGCGGATGCCGTCGTTGATCTGTTCGACGTGAAGGGAACGCGAATGGTTGTGCACCTGGCAGGCGGAAGTAATTCACCTTCTATTAGTGGAAGATTTGCATTCCGCTTACCTGTCGCGGGCGGGCCGCCGGGACCGCCCGGCGGCGCGGGCCCGGCTCAGCCGGCCCGGCGCCGCGGGGGCCCGGCGAGCAGCAGGTGCTCGATCGTCTCGTAGCGCCCCCGGGCCCGGTCGGTCGCCCGCCGTCCGGACAGCAGGGTGCCGGACCAGCCGAAGAAGAAGCCGAGCGGGACCGAGACCAGAGCGGTCGTGGTGAACGGGAACCAGTTGAAGTGGGCGTCGGGGAACGCGGCGAGGGGCGAGCCGGACACCAGGTTGGTGCCGGTCATCAGGACCAGGACGCTGAGCGAACCGCCGATGAGCGTGCACAGCAGCCCGGCACGCGTGAAGCGCCGCCAGAACAGGCTGTACACGAGCGCGGGGGCGATGGCGGAGGCGCCCAGACAGAACGACAGCGTGGCGAGCGGCTGCAGGCTGCGGTGCTGGGCCAGCACCGCCAGCAGGATCACCGGCGCCCCCACGGCCAGCGCCGAGGCGCGGGCCAGGGCCATCTCGCGCAGTGGCGGCATGTGCGTGCGCCGGGAGGCGGCGACGTCGTGCGCCAGGGAGTTGGCGCAGGCCAGCGTCATGCTGGCCACCGAGGCCAGCAGGGTGAGGAAGATCGCCGTCGTGACCGTGGTGAACAGCAGGCTCTCGGTACGGGACAGCTGGGGACCGAACGCGGCCCGCGAACCCAGGAGATAGGCGGTGTTGCCCCGCGGGTCGGCGGCGGCGATGCCGGCCCTCCCCACCAGGGCCATCGCGCCGACGCCGACGACGGTGATCACGAGGACGAACAGGGCGACGGACGAGACCGCCCAGGACATCGAGCGGCGCACCTGGCGCGCGCTGCCCGCCGTGTACATGCGCATGGTGACGTGCGGCAGGCAGGCACCCCCCAGCACGATCGCGCACTGGGTGCTGACCATGTCGAGCCCGGGATGCGGTCCGCCGGCGAACTGCAGGCCGTAGCGCAGGTACGCCTGGCCGGACCCGCTGCGGTCCGCGGCGGCGTGGAACAGGGTGCGCGGGCTCCAGCCGAAGGTGTGCAGGACGAGTACGGCGATCACGAGCCCCGAGCCCAGCAGCATCACCGTCTTGAGGATCTGGATCAGGGCGGTGCCCCGCATCCCGCCCAGCGCCGCGTAACTGATCATCAAGGTGCCCGCCCCGATGACGCAGCCGGTCTTCATGCCACTGTCGGAGAAGCCGAGGATGAATGCCAACAGCTGTCCTACGGCGGCGAGTTGGACGACCATCATCGGGACCAGCGAGAGGATGGTGACCGCGCAGGCGGTGATGCGGACGGAGCGCCCCGGCAGACGTCGGCCGAGCGCGTCGCCCATCGTGAAGCGGCCCGTGTTGTGCAGGGGTTCGGCCAGCAGGAACATGAGCAGGAGCAGCGACAGCAGGGTGCTGAGCGCCAGTACGACACCGTCGTAGCCGCACAGCGCGATGACCCCGCCGATGGTCAGCACGGTCGCGGCGGAGATGTAGTCGCCGGCGACGGCCAGGCCGTTGCGCAGCGGCGACAGTGACCGGTAGCCGGTGTAGAACTCGTCGATGTCGTCGCGGTCGGGGCCGGTCAGCACGCACAGCAGGAGCGTGATGGTCACGACACTGCAGAACGCGACGAGGGACCAGGACTGGGCGGCGCCGCTGAAGTCCGTCACGGCTGCGGCTCCCCGTCACGGTCGGCCGGGTACGCCTGCCGGCTCACCCGGCGCGCCAGCGGGTCGACGTACCGGCGCGCGGTGCACTCGAAGAGGACGACGGCCAGCCAGGTGACGGGGAGTTGGAGGAGGGCGAGCACCAGTCCGGTGGGAAGGCCGCCCGGGGCGGGGCGGGTCATGACCGACGGGACCCGGACGGTGAGGGTGAGGAAGACCGCGAAGTAGCCGAGGGCCGCGAGGGTGGCGACGCGCCGCTGCCAGCGGCAGGCGCGGCGCAGCAGCCGCAGATGGCGGTGGTGTCCGGTCCAGGAGCGTGGCCGGCGTCCGCCCGGCCACGCTCGGCCGGCCGCGGGTTCGGGGGCCCTGGGTGCCGGCTCGGCCGAGCGCAGGGCCGGACCGGGAGTGCGGGGGTCCGGGGCGGGGGAGGAGTGCCGTCCGTGCCGGTGTCGAGCCGGGTATAACTCGGAGCTGTCGAAGGACATCCCAGAATCTCCTAGCGAGGCGGGGGCCCGGGGAGCGGGGACCGCGAGGACGTGGGGGAGCGGTTCGGGTCATCGCACGCTATGCGGGTGTCCGACCCCGCGGGGGGTCTTCCGCGGAACTTCCTGGTGGCGGCCTCGCAACGCTCTGACCTCGAACGTTGTGCGAGTTACGGCTGTTGCGAAAGGGGACGGGAGTGACCCGTGGGCTCCCGCCCCCGCATCGCCGCGCGGCTCGGCCTCAGGGGTGGGACGGCCCGGGGGAGGCGCACCGGTGGCACGCGTCCGGGCAGGTGGACCCTGGGTTGTCACCCGGCCGAACGCGCCGGAGTGCGCGCCGGGCGCGACCGCACCCAGCCGAACAGGACCACCGAGCACGTCGCGGCGAACGCGCACCAGGTGGAGACGAACTCCGCCCGCCACAGGGTCCAGCAGACGGCCGCGCCCACTGCGGCCGACACCCCCAGCACCACCAGCCGTCGGTCGCCGGACAGCAGCAACGAGCCGACGGTGGCCAGGAGATAGCCCAGGACGAGCGGGCTCGCGTGGGAGAGACCGAGGACGTACCCCATCGTGTGACCGCGGATCTCGGCCGTCACCGGCCCGGCGGCGAGGGCGTGCGCGAACACCGCGGCCGTCACGGCTCCGGCGGCCAGGGGCGGGAGCAGGCGGCCCCGGGCCTGCCGTGGAGCGGCACACAGCACCCCGGACGGGACCCACACCGCCAGCAGCGGCATCGCGATGACGGCCCACACGACAGCGGCCGGTCCGCTTCCGCCGCCGGAGTCCCACAGCACCGCCTCGACGATCTGATGGGCTCCCAGCAGCAGCGGCAGCGCCGCCAGGGGAAGGTCCCGGGCGTCGCGCACCCGCGCCACGCAGGCCACCCCGAGGGCCGCGACACCCGAGCCCGCCACGAGATCGGCTGTCGCACTCCAACACATCACGCCACCATGGGTTCCGCCGTCGAGTGCTTCCGCCTCCGCCGCGCACCACCGTACGACGTCCGCGCGCGGGGCCCGGTTCGACACGGCACCCGGCACCGGCGCGCCGCCGCGACGGGCGCCGCGGTCGGCCGAAGGGAGGCCCGCCGGGACGCGGCGGGACCGGGGATGCTTGGCTGGTCCCGGCCGGCACCACATCACCCTGGCCCCAGCGGCCGAAGGAAGGCTTCGCCACCATGAGCACCCCGTACACCTACGAGTACAAGGTCGTCAGCTTCAGGGAGTCGCTGATCGGCGACGCGCTGGACAGCGACAAGCTGGAGAAGGTCCTCAACAAGCACGCGGGGGACGGCTGGGCCCTGAAGGCCATCACCTCGGCCGACGTCAAGGGCCGCATCGGTCCCGGAGCCGTCGAGGGCCTCCTGCTGACCTTCGAGCGTCCGCGCGGCTGACCCGCTCGCGCCGGGCGGCGAAGCGAAAGCCCGGCCGGAGGTTCCCGCGGCGTCCCACGCTGCGGCGTGTGAGGCGGCCGTCGTCGCAGGACGGACGGCCGCCTCACACGTGCGCGGTACTTCAGGGCTTGCGGGCCAGTCCGCCGTGCTCGGCGACGGCGTCCTGCGCGGGGGCGCCGGCGTCCGGGCGCCAGTGGACGACGGACACGACGCCCGGCTCCAGCAGTTCGAGGCCGTCGAAGAACGCGGTGATCTGGTCGGGGGTCCGCAGGTTGTAGGGGACCGCGCCGCTCTCGTTGTAGGCGTCCTGCGCCTGCTCGAAGACCGGGTCGAAGCCCCGTGAGCCGTCGTTGATCGACAGGTAGCTGCCGGAGGGCAGCGCGGCCGTCAGCCGGGTGACGATGGAACGGGCCTGGTCGTAGTCGCCGATGTGCCCCAGGATGTTGCTGAGGATCAGGGCGGTCGGCCGGCTGAAGTCCAGCGTCCTGGCGGCGGCCTCCAGGATGCGGTCCGGGTCCAGCACGTCGGCGTCGACGTAGGCGGTCGCGCCCTCCGCGGTGGAGTAGAGCAGGGCGCGGGCGTGTGTCAGGACCAGGGGGTCGTTGTCGACGTAGACGATCCGTGACTCGGGGGCGATCCGCTGGGCCACCTCGTGGGTGTTGTCGGCCGTCGGCAGGCCCGTGCCGATGTCCAGGAACTGCCTGATGCCCGCCTCGGCGACCAGGTGCGTGATGTTGCGGCGGAGGAAGGCGCGACTGCCGCGGGCGATGGTGACGATCCCGGGGAAGACGGCCGTGTACGCGTCGCCGGCCTCCTCGTCGACGGGGTAGTTGTCCTTGCCGCCCAGCCAGTAGTTCCAGATCCGGGCCGAGTGCGGCACCGACGTGTCGATCTTCTGGTGCGGCTCTGCGGAGGGCGGTGTTGTGGGATCGGTCATGGGAGGCGTCCGTCTTTCGGCCGAGGCGTGAAGTGTGCTGCGCCCAACGTACGTCCCAACGGCGCGCACGCGTACACCAGTTCATGTTTCCGGCGGGTCGGA
This sequence comes from Streptomyces sp. NPDC043878, assembly GCF_056435735.1. Lineage (NCBI taxonomy): Bacteria > Bacillati > Actinomycetota > Actinomycetes > Kitasatosporales > Streptomycetaceae > Streptomyces > Streptomyces sp. NPDC043878. The sequence goes on along the minus strand of NZ_JBWKDW010000011.1, from coordinate 149,180 downwards.
ACGCGGAGTTTCACCGCAGGCGCTCCGCTCGTCCTGATTCCTTGCCGCCCACCTCTGGCCGATATGCCGTACCGGCCGGTATACAAGCCAGGTCGAACGGGGGAGGACCGCCTGCGGACCTCGCCCCGCCGTGCGCTCCAACCAGGGGAGGCCCCTCATGAACCGTGACCCGCGTCCTGTCGCACCGGCGCCGGCCCGCCGTCGCGTCAGGACCGCCGTGGCAGCGGTCGGCGGCTGCGCCCTCGTGGTGGTGCTCGCGGCGCCGGCCACCGCCCACGGCTCGGGCGGCGGCCGGGACACCGACTACGTCGCCCTCGGCGACTCCTACACCTCGGGCCCCCTCATCCCGGACCAGGTGGACGCGGACTGCGCCCGCTCCGACCACAACTACCCCTCGCTGCTGGCGGCGGCCCGAAGAGCGGTCGTGCTCAAGGACGTGAGTTGTTCCGGGGCGACGACCGAGGAGATGTGGAAGGCGCAGGGGACCAACGATCCCCAACTGGACGCCGTGAACCGCGACACCGACCTGGTGACCCTCCAGATCGGTGGCAACGACATCGGGTTCGGCTCCATCATCGGCACCTGCGCCCAGCTCGGTTCCCAGGACCTGGCGGGCAACCCGTGCCAGCGCTACTACGCCTCCACCGGCGTCGACCGCCTGGCCCTCGCGGTGCTGGAGACCGCGCCGAAGGTGGCGCGGGTGCTCCGGTCCGTGCACGCCAGGGCGCCGCACGCCCGGGTGCTCGTCGTCGGGTATCCGGACCTGCTGCCCGACGACGGCAGCGGCTGCTACCCCTCGGTGCCGTTCGCGGCGAAGGACTTCCCCTACCTGCGCGACACCACCAAGCGGCTCAACCTGATGCTCCGGCTGGTGGCCGCGCTGAACCGCGCCGAGTACGTCGACACCTACGGTCCCACCCGCGACCACGACATGTGCAAGGCGCCGGCCGACCGCTGGATCGAACCGCTGCGCCCGGCGTCCCCGGCGGCCCCCGCCCACCCCAACGCCAAGGGCGAGCAGGCCATGGCGACGGCCGTGCTCCAGCGCCTGGGCAGGGGCGGCAGGTACTGAGGCACGGGCGTACCGGGGGACCGGCCCCGGGGACCGCCCGGACGCGGAGAACGGGCACCGAGACGGCCGGAGGGCGCCCTTCACCTCGCCGTGTTGCATGATCATGCGGGAAGTTGCATAATCTTGCCATGTCCAAGGTCCTCACCTCCCTCCCCACCGGCGAGCGCGTCGGCATTGCCTTCTCCGGCGGGCTCGACACGTCGGTCGCCGTCGCCTGGATGCGCGACAAGGGCGCCGTACCGTGCACGTACACCGCCGACATCGGCCAGTACGACGAGCCCGACATCGCCTCGGTGCCCGGCCGCGCCTCCGCCTACGGCGCCGAGATCACCCGGCTCGTCGACTGCCGTGCCGCGCTGGTCGAGGAAGGGCTGGCGGCGCTCGCGTGCGGTGCCTTCCACATCAGGTCGGGCGGCCGGCCGTACTTCAACACCACGCCCCTGGGGCGCGCGGTGACCGGCACGCTGCTGGTGCGGGCCATGCTCGAGGACGGGGTGCAGATCTGGGGCGACGGCTCCACGTTCAAGGGCAACGACATCGAGCGGTTCTACCGCTACGGGCTGCTCGCCAACCCGCACCTGCGGATCTACAAGCCCTGGCTGGACGCGGACTTCGTCACGGAGCTCGGCGGCCGCAAGGAGATGTCGGAGTGGCTGCTCGCCCACGGGCTGCCCTACCGGGACTCGACGGAGAAGGCGTACTCCACGGACGCCAACATCTGGGGTGCCACGCACGAGGCCAAGACGCTGGAGCACCTCGACACCGGCATCGAGACGGTCGACCCGATCATGGGCGTGCGGTTCTGGGACCCGGCGGTGGACATCACCGCCGAGGACGTGACGATCGGCTTCGACCAGGGCCGCCCGGTCACCGTCAACGGCAAGGAGTTCGCCTCCCCGGTCGACCTCGTCATGGAGGTCAACGCGATCGGCGGCCGGCACGGTCTGGGCATGTCCGACCAGATCGAGAACCGGATCATCGAAGCCAAGAGCCGCGGCATCTACGAGGCGCCCGGCATGGCCCTGCTGCACATCGCCTACGAGCGCCTGGTCAACGCGATCCACAACGAGGACACCCTGGCCGCCTACCACAACGAGGGCCGGCGGCTCGGCCGGCTGATGTACGAGGGCCGCTGGCTGGACCCGCAGGCGCTGATGATCCGCGAGTCGCTGCAGCGCTGGGTCGGCGCGGCGGTCACCGGTGAGGTGACCCTGCGGCTGCGGCGCGGCGAGGACTACTCGGTCCTCGACACCACGGGCCCGGCGTTCAGCTACCACCCGGACAAACTCTCCATGGAGCGCACCGAGGACTCGGCGTTCGGCCCGGTGGACCGGATCGGCCAGCTCACCATGCGCAACCTCGACATCGCCGACTCCCGCGCCCGCCTGGAGCAGTACGCGGGCCTGGGCATGGTCGGCACCGCCCACCCGACGCTGATCGGTGCCGCGCAGGCGGCCTCGACCGGTCTGATCGGCGCCATGGACGAGGGCGGCGCCGAGGTGATCGCCTCCCGCGGCGAGGCCACGGACGAGGAGACCATGCTGGACCGCGCCGCGATGGAGTCCGGCACGGACTGAGTCCGCTCACCGGCAGGCGGCACCCGGACGGCGGGCCCGCGGACCACGGTCCGCCGGGCCCGCCGTCCGTTGTGCCGGACGTGTGCGGTGGGCCCGCATCCCTCCCGCACACGTCCTCCCGGCGGCGAGTCGTGGGTTACGGCAGTCCCCACGGCTCGCCCGGCTCGCTGACGCCGACCGGAGCGATGTCGAGGGCGGGCCGCGCCCCCGTGTACAGCAGTACCTCGCGGTTCCTGGCGAGTTCCACGGCGAGGGTGCCGTCGCCCTGCTCCCGGGTGCGGGCCACCCTCCCGTCGTCGAGCAGCGCGGTCACCTGGCCGCCCGACAGGGAGTGGCGGATCACGAGCGGCTCCCCGGCCAGGCTCCGCACGCGCACGAAGCGGGTGACACCGCCCGCGCGGACCGCGCTGACGAGGAAGGCACCCTGGGTGCGGAAGTCGTGCAGGGTGACATCGGCCCAGGCGGCCGGTACGGCGGGGAACACCCGCACGACACCGCCCCAGCTCTGGCAGAGCATGTCGTGCAGGGACTGTGACGCCGAGAGCGGGGTCTCGATGACCGGACCGGCCTCCGTGTAGTGCGTGTTGGCCCGGCACGGGTAGCGCGTGGTCGGGTCGAAGAACTTCTTCAGATAGGTGAGCGCGGTGTCCCCGCGGCCCATCATCGCGTACAGCGACGCGGCCCCCGTGTAGCTGTATCCGCGGTGGGCGCCGGTCAGCGCGTGCCAGCGGACCACCGACTTCTCGATCAGCTCGCGCTGCTCCGGCTGGTCCCAGTTCACCAGGTAGAGGGGGTACACCATGAGCAGGTGCGAGTAGTGACGGTGGGACTGCGCGTAGGGGGTGTCCCCGCCGATCATGAAGCCGTTGTCGTCCACCGGGTACGGCGTGAGCTTGGCCAGCACCTCCTGCCAGCGCTGCTTCAGCGGGTCGTCGATCTTCAGCCGCGCGCTCGCCTCCAGCAGAGTGGTGCAGCCCCAACGGATCAGCGCCAGGTCGTAGTTGGTGTCCCGCGGGGGCACCACGGGGTACTCCGGGGAGAGCGTCGAGGGCAGGTGCAGCTTGCCGTCGTCGCCGGGCTGGAGGAAGTGCAGGTAGTAGTTGACCGCGCGGCGCAGCAGGGGGAACACCGTGTCGCGCAGCAGTGACCGGTCCATGGTGTGGCGGTAGCTGAGCCACGCGTTGTGCAGGGCCCAGGTCAGATCGCCGACCTCGGCGCCGCTGCCGGGGGTGCCGACTCCGCGCTGGGCGAACATGTCCGAACTGCGGCCGACTCCGGCGCTGTCCGGCCGGTAGGCGGCGGGCACGTTCGCGGTCAGCTGCTCCTGGTTCTGCCGCAAAGTGGTGGCGAGGGCGTCGAGTTCCAGGTGGTTGGAGCCGTGGATGAGCCAGTACTCCAGCTGGAGGTTGAGGTTCCACCACACGGCGGGCCACGGCGTGGGCTCCAGCCAGGGCCCGGAGGTGGCCATCACGGGTCCGCCCGCCCGGCTGGCCGACGCGACCTTGTAGAGCTGGATCCAGTGGAAGCTCTGCAGCCGCTCGTCGGGGATCGAGACGAAGCTCTTGCGGTAGAACGCCTGCCACCATCCGGTGTGCCGCTTGCGCAGCGCCGTGTACGTGCCGGCCTGCCGGATCTTCCTGAGCGAGTCGGCGGCGGCCCGGGTGCCGGAGGGGAAGCTGTGGCTCACGTTGAGCAGCAGGGTGTCCTTGGTGCGGCGGTAGGCCGTCGCGGTCTGTCCGCCGCCGACGAGTGGCTGCAGGACCTGCTGGACGTCGCCGGTGGCCTGGGTGGTCCAGGGCGGGTTCTGGACGTAGCCGGCCGGTGGCTCCTCGCTGATCCGCCGGGGGCTGAGGGCCTCCTCGGGGTGGAAGGTCCAGGTGACCTTCTCGTCGCCGGTGGCGCTCACGCGGGCCGCGAATATCCCGTCGTGGACGAGGGCGGACAGCTTCAGGGTGCCCTTGTCGGTGGTGACCGTGCCGGTGAGTTCGGCGTTCCACAGGCTCAGGCGCCAGTCGACGGCGGTGACGGTGCCGGCCGGGTCCAGGGTCAGATGGCCCACGGGCAGCCGGCAGGTGCCCCAGCCGCTGCCGAACTCGGGCCGGTGGTCCTGCACTTCACCGTGCTGGACGGTGAACCGGACGCTGTTGGTGCCCGGTTCCCGGTACACCATGCTGCCGAGCCGTCCGTCCCCGAGGAACGGTCCCTCGTGCCACACCGTGGGCAGGTGGTGCCACACCAGGTCCTGGCCGCGCAGGAACGCGGACCACGCGTCGGCCGAGCCCATGCGGTTGCGGAGGGTCCAGGGGGCGTGGACGCCGGGAGCGGCGGCCGGGCCGGCGTCGGCGGAGGCGCCGGTCGCGTGGGCGGCCGTGGGGAGGGCGGCGAGGGTCGTACCGCCCAGGGCCGAGCCGAGGACTGCTCTGCGAGAGGTCATGCGGGTGCCTCCAACGAGAGGGACAGGTCAGGGGAGAGGGGGGAGGCCGTGGTGGGCCGAACCGTCAGGGTCCGGTCGGCCGGGCGGCGGGGAGTGCACGCCGACGCGGTCCGGCGGGGTCGGGCGCGGTGTGTGCCGTTCGCTCGGGCGCCGCTCACCGCGTCCAGTACGTGAGGTCGCGGAAGCGCGCCTCGGCGCGGCCGCCGCCGTGGTGGTAGACGCCGTTCTTGAAGTGCCGGGTGGCCGGGCCGCGGTCCTGCCTCGTCAGCACCGGCGTGTCGTCGAAGTAGACCCGGACGGTGCCGCCCGAGGCGTCGTGGGCGAGTTTGACGTTGAACCATGTGGCGAAGGCGTTCGTCTTGAGCACGGTGGTGTCGAAGGCCCGTACCGTGCCGCCGTTCGCGCTGTGGACGTTGGGCATGAGGTCCGTGGCGGGGGTGCCCGCGGGGTGGACCACGCGCAGGATCTGCACGAAGGTCGCGCCGTTCGTGCCCGCGGGGAGGTACACGTCGGCGTCCCACATGTGGTGCCCGGAGGTGTACTCCTGGTTCCAGCGCATCTCGGTGCGCGGATCGGTGGAACTGCCCTGCGACAGAGGCTCGTCGCTGCTGTACACCCACATGCGGTGCACGCCGCCGCTGTAGGTGTACCGGTCGCTCGGGGCGAGGTTCCACGGCTTCTGCAGGGCGTAGGTGAAGGCGGTTGTGCTCCAGCCGTCCGTCGGGGACGCGGCCGTGGCGGAGGACGCCGGCGGGGTCATCGCCCGGACGGTCCCTCCGGCCAGTAAGCCGCCGGCCGCGAGCACACTGCGCCTTGATGGGTTCATGTCACATCCCCGATCGATGGGTGTCCGCGGGCCCGGTGCGGGCCCGGCCGCTCGGCGAGCTGTCGGCCGGGCCTGCGTGATCCGAGGATTCATCGGATCTATTTCGTGATTCAAGGTATGAGCGGGGGCCAGGCGCGTCAATATGCGTGCTGCGTCGATCAGAGATCCGATGTGAATGGGGGAGTGGGTGCGCCTGATGCGACGGGCGGTCCGCAGGGCCGGACGACGGCGGGGCGTCGCGCCCGGTCAGCCGCGCCCGGCGAGGGGCGGCCGGAACTGCGGCCCGTAGTTGCCCGGCGCGTCGGGGATGGTGATGTCCATCAGCTCCACGGCGGGCCCCTCCATCCCGCGCATCGCGTGCACGGCCGCGCGCAGCGCGCTCGCGTCGCCGCCGGCCCAGGCCCCTTCGAGCGCGTCCAGCACGGTGGCGTAGGAGTCGTCGAAGTGGTCCAGGATCCGCTGCACCTGTGCCGACGGGTGGGGCCAGCCGCCGGCCGGGACCCGTGCCATGGGACGCGTGTCGGGGAAGGGCACGGGCGAACCCGTGAACCGCCAGCTCTTCCCCTCCTTGCGCAGCTGCCGCCCGTGGTAGATCTCGCCGAAGGCGTAGTAGTGCGCCGGATGGTCGTCACCGAAGGCGTCGGCGGGGGAGCTCGTGCTGCCCTCGCCCTGCTCCTTGATGATGTTGAGGGAGCGCTCCACACCGGCGAGACTGTCGACGGGCTTCAGCACGTCGGAGCCGATGTGCTCGGACAGCTGCCCTCGCTTCGACAGGTCCGGCGCCACGCTCTTGAACGCCCGGAGCAGACTGTCGTAGAACGTGCCGATGCTGGGTGAGGCGTGGGCGTCGCGGACCAGCGGGTTCTCGGGTGCTTCGAGCGCCATCATGACGTCGTGCACGAGGGACCTGGTCAGACCCGACAGGTAGACGTTCACGCCGGCGCGCACCCCGCCGGGCAGCGGACCGGGGTACTCGGGCGCCACTTCCGTGAGCCGGGGCCGCCCGCCCACGGCCACCAGCAGGTTGCAGACGACGCCCAGGTGGTACATCTCGTCGCCGATGACGCGCCGGATCAGCCGCGCGGCCTCGCCGCTCCGGTTCCTGATGGACCACCATCCGCACAAGTACGGCGGGATGGTGGCCAGTTCGAGTTCGACGGCGACCTGGAGGGCTGTCCTCAGCCACTCGATGTCACGGCCCTGATGCGGTACCGCGAGCAGACGGGCCACGGACCCGGGGCCGCGAGCGGGCGGCACCGGCTCGCTCGCCGGGAGTCCGGCGGCCTGGGCGGAGGCGGCGGAGACCGGGGCTGCCGCCGTCAGGGCGGCCGACGCGATGAAGGTCCGGCGCCGGAGCGGGGGAGGGGCCGCATCGTCAGGACTCTTGCTGGTACCAGTCACCGTAGTCTCCGCTCATAGGCTTGGCCCCGCCTCGGCTCTGGTGTCCGGGACCCTCCGACGGCTCGCGAAGCTAGCAACGATCATGGGCAATCCCAAGGCGCGTGGCGGCGACCGACCCGCGCACCACCCTGTCGGCCCACGGCGGGATTGTGTAACTCAGGGTTACAAGGTGCGGGGCGTAGGGTCGGGGCGCGGGGCGGGCGAGGTGGGGGGTCAGGGATGTCGCTGGAGCCGGTGCGGTTCGAGGTGCTGGGGCCGGTGCGGGTCCGGCGCGCGGGGGCCGAGGTGGAACCGGGGCGTCCGCAGGAGCGGGCGCTGCTGGCGTTGTTGCTGGTGCGGGCAGGTGAACCGGTCGCCGTGGGGGAGATCGTCGAGGTGCTGTGGGGCGAGGGCGCCCCGGACAGCGCGGTGAACGTGGTGCGCCGTCTGGTGGGGGCCGTACGCCGTCTGCTGGAGCCCGGTCTTCCGGCGCGGGCCGCGGGCCGCTGGCTGCTGCGGGAGGCGGGCGGTTACCGGCTGGTGGTCGACCCGGGGTCGCTGGATCTGCTGCGGTTCCGTGCGCGGTGGGCCGAGGCGCGACGGGCGAGGACGGAGGGGGAGTGGGCGCGTGCGGTGGAGTCGTTCGGTGCGGCGCTGTCGTTGTGGCGGCTGCCGGCCGTCTCCGGAATTCCGGCGCGGGCGCGGGGACATGCCGTGTTCGGCGCGCTGGAGGGCGAGTACGTCGAGGCGGTGAAGGAGGCCGCCGACGCCGCCCTGCGGGCGGGGACGCCGGAAGCGGTGGTGTCCCGGCTGCGGGAGGCGGTCGCGGTCTGGGGCCTGGACGAGCCGCTGGTGGCACGGCTGATCCGGGTGCTGGCGGCGGCCGGCCTCCGGCCCGAGGCGGGAGACGTCCACCGGGCGGTGTCGGCGCGGCTGGCGGACGAGCTGGGGATCGATCCCGGGCCGGAGCTGCGGGAGGCCCACCGGATCGCCGCCCGCGAGACGGCAGCGGTCCCGGCGGACGACGGCACCGGGGACCAAGGCGCCGCCGGGCGGGTGCCCGGGGTGCCGGTGCCCGCGCAACTGCCGCACGACCTGGCCGCGTTCACCGGTCGGCGGGCGGAGCTGGAGAAGGTCCTGGGCTGGCTGTCGGGTGACGGCCGGCCGGCGGGGACGGTGGTGATCAGCGCGGTCGGCGGAATGGCGGGGGTCGGCAAGACGGCGCTCGCGGTGCACTGGGCACACCGGGTCGCCGCCCGCTATCCCGACGGACAGCTGTATGTGAACCTGCGCGGCTTCGACCCCTCGGGCGCGGTGATGAGCGTGGGGGAGGCGGTACGGGGCTTCCTCGCCGCGCTGGGGGTGGCGCCGGACCGGGTGCCGCGCGGGGTGGACGCCCAGGCGGCGCTGTACCGGAGTCTGCTGGCGGGGCGCCGGGTGCTGGTGCTGCTGGACAACGCGCGGGACAGCGATCACGTGCGGGCGCTGCTGCCGGCGTCACCGGGATCGCTGGCCATCGTCACCAGCCGCAACCAGCTCACCGCCCTGGTGGCCGCGCACGGCGCGCACTTCCTCACCCTGCACTCCCTGGGAGCGGAGGAGGCGCGCGAGTTCCTGGCCGGGCGGCTGGGGGCGGAGCGGGTGGACGCGGAACCGGCGGCGGTGGCCGGGATCATCGCGTCGTGTGCGGGGCTGCCGCTGGCACTCGCGTGCGTCGCGGCGCGCGCGGCGGCGCATCCGGGGTTCTCGCTGGCCGCGATCGCGGCCGAACTGCGGGCGGCGGAAGGCAGCCTGGACGCCTTCACCCGAGCCGACGTGGCGGCGGACGTGGGGGCGGTGTTCTCGTGGTCGGTGCGGGCGCTGTCGCCGGACGCGGGCCGGCTGCTGCGGCTGCTGGGGCTGCACCCCGGCCCGGACGTCACCGCCCCTGCGGCCGCCGCCCTGGCTGACATGACGATACGTCAGGCACGACTCCTGTTGGGCGAGTTGTCGCGTGTTCACCTCATCAGCGAGCGGATTCCAGGCCGTTACGCCTTCCACGACCTGCTGCGCGCCTACGCCGCCGAGCTCGCCCGCACCGAACTCGGCGAGGCGGAACGGGCGGAGGCGGTGAGCCGGCTGTTCGGCCACTACCTGTACTCGGCGCATGCGGCGGGGTCGCTGATCGCGCCGTACGCGGACGTGCTCCCGCTGCCCCCGGCACCCGGCGGAGTGGTGCCCCAACCGCTGGCGGACGACGGCCAGGCGCTGGCCTGGCTCACCGCGGAGTACCAGGTACTCCTCGCCGTCATCGAGACGGCCGCGGCCTCGGGCTCGGCGGGGGAACGTCTCGCCTGCCGGCTCGTCTCGGGTCTGGAGCGGTTCTTCGACCGGCGTGGTCACTGGCACGGCTGGGCGGGGGCCCAGCAGACGGCGGTGGACGCGGCCCATCGACAGGACGACCCCGTCCTGCGGGCCCACGCCCTGCGTGGACTGGCCAGAGTGGAGGGCCGGCTCGGTCTGCGCGACGAGGCCCGCGCCCACCTCGAACAGGCCCTGGAACTCTTCACCGGGATCGGCGACGACATCGGGCGGGGCTACGTCCATCTGGGGCTCGGCTGGGAGGCGGAGAGGCGCGGCGACCTGACCTGCGGGCTCGGGCACGACCGGCGGGCCCTGGAACTGTTCCGGACCACCGGCCGGAAGGCCCCGCTGGCGTCGGCGCTCAACGCGGTCGGCTGGGACCACGCCACGCTCGGGGAGTACGAGGACGCCCTCACCCACTGCCTGGAGGCCGTGGCCCTGCAGCGGGAACTCGGCGACCACGTCGGTGAGGCCGCCACCTGGGACAGCATCGCCTACGCCCACCACCGGCTCGGCGACCACGCGCGGGCCCTCACCGGCTACCGCAACGCCCTCGCCCTCTATCGTCAGGTGGGCGTGCCGTCGGAGGAGGCGTTCTCCCTGGTCCGGATCGGCGACACGCACGCCGCGGCGGGGGAGGGGGAGGCCGCCCGCACCGCCTGGCGAAGCGCCCTGACCCTCCTCACCGAACTGGCCCATCCCGAGGCGGAGGAGGTCGGCGCCCGGCTGCGGGAACCGGACGAACCCCGCGAGCCGGCCGCGGAGGCTGAGGCCGGTCCGTCGGCGCGGTGACGGCGGCCAGGTCAGGCCGCGGCCGGTGAGGTCCTGGGCGGTGTTCGCCAGGCCGGCGTGAGGGTGCCGGTCGTGGGCGCGGAGCATACGGGTCGCTTCGCCGATGGCGACGGGGCCCGCCCGTCAGTACCCGTCAGCACCCACTCGGCGAGCCGCGCACCGCGTCGTGACCACAGACTCGGCCGGGTCCGGTGCCGAGGTCGGTGGCGTCGCGGGCGATCAGGGCGGCCTGCACGCGGTTGGTGACCTCCAGCGCGGTGAGGATGCGGCTGACGTGGGCTTTGACGGTGCTCTCCCGCATGCCGAGCGCGGTGGCGATGTCGGCGTTCGTGTCGCCCTGCGCCAGCAGGCCCAGGACGTCGCGTTCGCGCGGGGTGAGGGTGGCGAGCCGGTCGCGGGCGGCCAGCGCCCGGGGGCGGCTGGTGGCGTGGTAGCGGTCGATGAGCCGGCGGGCCGCCGAGGGGTGGAGCATGGCCGAGCCGGCGGCGACGAGATGGACCGCGCGCAGGATCTCGTCCGGGTCGGTGTCCTTGAGCAGGAAGCCGTCCGCGCCGGCGGCGAGCGCGCTGTAGACGTACTCGTCGAGGTCGAAGGTGGTCAGGGTGATCACCCTCGGGGGGTGGGGCAGGGCGCGCAGACGGGCGGTGGCGGTGATGCCGTCCATGCGGGGCATCCGTACGTCGACCAGGGCCACGTCGATCCGGTGCGCCTGGGCGAGTTCGACCGCGCGCGGCCCGTCGGCGGCCTGCGCGGTGACCTCGATGCCCTCGTCGCCGTCGAGCAGGTCGGCCAGACCGAGGCGGACCAGGGCGTCGTCGTCGACGATCATGGCGCGGATCATGCGCGGGCCCGTTCCGTCGGGGGGCCGCGGGGACGGCGAGGGCCGTCGGCGGCCGTCCGTTTCGTCTGCGGTCATCCCGGAAGCGTAGGCGGCGACGACCGGCGCCGCCCCCGGCGATCGTCCAGGGCGTCCCCCGACTTTCGTCGGGGGTGGCGGATGGCGAGGGGGGAAGCCGCGGCGACGGCCGTGGCTGCGGGGGCGGTCTCACTACGGCCCTCCGGCGGGACACCGGCGATCCGGCCGCGCCGGCCTGATGGTCTGCGGGTTTGCGGATGTGCGAGCCGGCACCGGCCTGGACCGGGCCCTGTGAAGCATCCGCACCCCGGAGACGGGGCAGCGGCACCCTGCTCGCGGAAGTGACAGGTCAGGGCCGCCCGCCGCGCTCCAGCGGGATGCGTTCGCCCGCCTCGATCGCGACCGGCAGCCGGTTCTCCGCCGGCGGCAACGGGCAGGTCGCCAGGTCGGTGTAGGCACAGGGGAGGTTCGCGGCACGGTTGAAGTCGAGCGTGACGCGGCCCTCGGCGTCGGGAGCCGCGAGGGAGAGGGAACGGTTCGCGGCGTACGTGGTCACGCCGGAGGTCCGGTCGGTGAACAGGACCGAGAGGCTGCCGGGGAGCCGGCCGTTGAACGCGGTGAGGCGATGGGTCTGACCGGCGAGTTCGAACTCGACCTGGCCGGGAGAGTCGTAGACGTGCTCCAGCCCTTCGACGGCGGCGCCGACGGTCACCGCGCGCGGCCCGTCGAACGGCAGGAAGCGGCCCGTGAGCACCCAGCGCGGGTCGGGGGCGTAGGCCGGGGTGTGACTGAAGCCGGTGCGCAGCGCGTTCTCGGGATGGCGGGGCCGCAGGATGTCGTGTCCGCCGCGCTTGGCGACCTCGATCAGCGCGTCGCCCGCCCCCGCGTAGACGCCGGCCCGCTCGGCGATGACACCGAAGTCGTACCGGCCGCCGACCGGGGTGCCGTCGACGGTGAGTTCCTCGTCCCCGGCGAGTTCGACCACCACTCCGGCAGCGGTGGCCGACCAGGCACCGGGGGCGTCCTCGAAACGGGTCGGCTCGGCGGTCAGCCAGTGCAGGCTGGTGACGGCGAGGAAGCCGTGCGGGGCGGCGAGGGCCTCCTCGTGCTCCCGGTGCCACTGCTCCCACTCCCGTACGAAGCTCACCCGGTCGACGTCCTGGACGGTCATGTCCGCTCCTTCACATGGCGTTGCGGGTCAGGTGTGTGGGCAGGGGCCGCACCCGGAACGGTAGGCGGCACGGGTCCGGCGACGGAAGGCGACGGCCGGGCCGGCCACACGATCGCCATACGCGCGCAACGTCGGACAGGTGGGTGTGGGCCATCTTGCGACGTTTGCTGGGTGGGTGTGCGTCACCTTGCGACGTTTGCTGGGTGGGTGTGCGCCATCCTGCGACGGGCGCTGGGTGGGTGTGCGCCGCCTTGCGACGTTTGCTGGGTGGGTGTGCGTCACCTTGCGACGTTCGCCGGGCCGGTGTGCGTCACCCTGCGACGTTCGCCGGGCCGGTGTGCGCCACCGCACCGCGGGTCCGGCGCACCGACGGGGCATTGACCGCCGCGGTGCCCTCTCCCTAGCGTGGACCACGTCTGCCGTGCCGCCCCCGGTCACCCGGCTTCCGGAGGACGCCCCGGCGCCCGCCCGTCCACGTCCCCCGCTCCCGGAGGAGCTGCATGCCGACGGCCCCACGCCCCCGCGCCCTGTTCGCCCTGGACCCCGTCCATCTGCCCGCGCTGTTCCCCGCCCCTCTGCTGGAGCGGCTGCGGGAGCTGGTGGACATCGACCCTGAACTCGTCGTGCGGGACTTCAGCCGCCCGGAAGCCGCCGAGGCACTGGCCGGGACCGAGGTGCTGATCACGGGCTGGGGCTGCCCCCGTGTCGACGCCGGGGTGCTCGACGCGGCCCCCCGGCTCCGTACCGTCCTGCACGCGGCGGGCAGCGTGCGCGGCATCCTGTCGGACGGCTTCTGGGAGCGAGGGCTCGTGGTCTCCAGCGCCGCACGGGCCAACGCACTGCCCGTCGCGGAGTACACGCTCGCCGCGATCCTCTTCGCCGGCAAGGACGCCTTCCGCCTCCGCGAACGCTCCCGCGACGAGTCCCTTCCGCCGGCGCCGGCCTCCGGCCTCGCGGTCGGCAACCTCGGGCGGCGCGTCGGCGTCATCGGCGCCTCGCACGTGGGGCGCCGGGTGCTGGAACTGCTGCGGCCCTTCGACCTCTCGGCCGGTCTGTACGACCCGTACGTGGACGAGGCCGGGGCGGCGGCGCTCGGCGCCGTTCCCCTTCCGCTGGACGACCTGCTGCGCACCAGCGACATCGTGAGTGTGCACGCCCCCGACACCCCGGAGACGTACCGCATGCTCAGCCGCGAACGGCTGGCCCTGATCCCCGACGGCGCCACCCTCGTCAACACCTCACGCGGCGCGCTCATCGATCCGGAGGCGCTCACCGAGGAGCTGGTCGGCGGCCGGATCAACGCGGTGCTGGACGTCACCGAACCCGAACCGCTGCCCCTCGACTCCCCGCTGCGCCGGCTTCCCAACGTCTTCCTCACCCCGCACATCGCCGGGTCCCTCGGCAACGAACTGGCGCGCCTCGGCGGCACCGTCGTGTCGGAGCTGGAACGCCTCGCGGCCGGACTGGCGCCCCAGCACGCCCTCCACCGCGCCCAACTGGCCACCATCGCCTGAGGCTTCGGCGCGGCCCCGGCTCAGCGCCCCGCCGAGGGAAGGGGATCCGGGGCCGCGTGCGGTCAGGTCCGGTGCGGGGGTGCCGTGGCGTGCGGGGCGTGTCCCGCGGTCGCGGCGTCGGCGCAGCGGCGCGCCAACCGCGTGAAGGCGTCCCGGAGTTCGGCCGGGCCGACGACCTCGCTGGCGGCGATCGAACCGGCCGATCGCCGCGGCCGGGCCGGTCCATGACCAGAAGTCGCCGCGGCCGGGCCGGTCCACGACCAGGAGCCGTGGACAACACGACGTACGGATCGCCGCGCCCGTCCACGGAGCGGTGCTCCGCCAACTTCCGCCCGCCCCGGCCCACTTCCCTGGTGCGGTCCCGGGAGGGGGAGGGGTCCTGCGGTCAGGACGGAAGGGCGGGAGCGGTGGCGACGCACCAGCCGAAGGGCGGCAGGGAGACGGTCCCGTCGCCGGCGGCGGTCGTCGCGTCGCCGGCCGCCGGCTCCCACGCGGCGGCCGGCACGGTGGCCGTGGCCGCGTCGCCGCCGTAGTTGAGCGCGACGGCGACGGCGGCGCCGCTGTCCGGGTCGTCGAGGGTGTAGGAGAGGACGGTGTTGTCGACGGTGTGCTGGCGGGGGCGGGCGCGCACCAGCCAGGGATGGCGCCGGCGGACGCCGATCAGGGTCTGGTGCAGGCGCTGGACGTCCAGTCCCTCGGGGCCGAGGCCGGAGGGCGAGTCGGGGAAGGCGGGGCGGATGGCGTCGTCGCCGCCCACCCGCTCCTCCTTGACGCCGGGCCGGCCACGTTCGTCTCCGGCGTAGACCGACGGGACGCCGCCGACGGTGAACAGCACGGTCAGCGCGTGCGCGAGGTGGCGGGGCTCGCGCAGTCGGCTGGCGATGCGCGTCACGTCGTGGTTGCCGACGAACGTCTGCGGGGCGAAGACGTCGAGCAGCGCGCTGTGACGCTTCAGGGTCCAGGCCAGTTCATGGGGGTTGGCGTCGTTGAGCGAGCTCCAGATCGCCTTCCACAGTTCGTACTGCGTGACGGAGTCCAGACCGCCCTCGGTGACGTAGGAGGCGTAGTCGCCGTGGATCACCTCGCCGCACAGCCACGCCTCGGGATGGCGGGCCCTGACCCGGTCGGAGACGGTACGCCAGAACGTCCGGGGAACCGCGTAGGCCGCGTCCAGTCGCCAGCCGGAGACACCGCGCGCCAGCCAGTGGTCCATGACGTCGGTGACGTGGTCGGCGACGGCCGGCGAGGCGTGGTTGAGGGCGACCAGGTGGCCGTGGCCCTCGAAGGTGCGGAAGTCGTCCCCGTCGGAGACGAACCAGTCGGCGTACGAGGAGGCGGCGCCGTGCCGCACCACGTCGGCGAAGGGAGCGAACGAGCGGCCGACGTGGTTGAAGACGCCGTCCAGCAGCACGCGCACCCCGCGGGAGCGCGCCTCCTCAACGAGCCGGACGAGGTCGTCCTCGGTGCCCAGACGGGGATCGACACGGAAGTGGTCGACGGTGTCGTAGCCGTGCGTCTCCGAGGCGAAGACGGGACCCAGCGCGAGGCCGTTGCAGCCGAGCCCGACCAGATGGTCCAGCCAGTCGGCCAGGACCGGGAGCCGGTGGCGCGGGGAGGCGTCCGGCGGCAGAGCGGCGGGTTCCGCGCCGAGGAAGCCCAGCGGGTAGACATGCCACCAGATGGCGTGGTCGGACCAGGGCACGGCGGCCTCCATCAACGGGTTCGGGACGTGCGGTCGGCGGTGCGGGCGGGGGAGTCGGCGAGACGGTTCATCAGCCCGGCGGCCAGCAGCAGCAGTTGGCGTTCGGTCTCGGTGAGGTCGGCCAGGGCCAGGTCCAGCCAGGTGTCGCGCCGGGCCATGTCGCGGGCGAGGGCCTCCCGGCCGCGCGGTGTCAGCTCCAGCATCCGCTGGCGCCCGTCGTGGTCGTCCCGGGTCCGGCTGATGAGTCCCTCGTGTTCGAGTTCGGCGTAGACGCGGGTCAGGGACTGCGGCTGCTGGTGGTCGGCGGCGGCGAGGGCGCCCGCCGACATGGGGCCGTCGCGCAGCAGGTGGGCGAGGACGCTGTTCTTGTTCGGGCTGAGCCCGTCCGCGGGGCGCTCGGCGCTCAGCCTGCGGGCGAGCCGCACGACACCCTGGCGGATCTCGGTCGCCGGTGGCTGGCGTGCTGGTCGCTGAGACGTCACGACGCTAAGGTATCACTTGATAAATGGCACATGATTCCGGAAGGGTGGACCTTCATCGGCTGCTGCCTGTACGGCTTCAGCTGCTGCCGAGGGTGCCGAGAGGCGTCGTGATACTACGTGGCACGTAAGAGTTCATGGAGGTAGCCGCGCCGGGCACCGCGCCTCGATCCCGGAGGGCGGCACCTGCGGGCGAGCGCCGTGAGCGTGGCCACTCGCGCCCGTCCGATGTCGTGCGGAGGGTCGCCATGGCCGCTTCCTATGGCCACGCCCGGCTCGGGTTCGCCCCCCGCGGACTGGTTCGGCGCTTCGGGGTGCGCGCGGCCCGCGCCCGCACGCTCGTCGTACTCCCGCTGATCGCCGTCCTGGTCGTCCCCGACCGGGTGGCGTGTGGTCGAGCGGCCCGCGCCGGGCAGCAGGTCGCGGGCGGCGTGGACGGCTTCCTCGGCGGCGACGCTGAGGCGCTCGCCGACCCGGCTGCGGGCGCGGGAGGCGGCCAGGCGGGTCGGGCGGGTCGGGCTGGTCGGCCCAGGAGATGGGGACCGGCCGTGGTGGGCGGCTCCGCCACCGCACGGCCCGCCGCGCCGGCCGGGCGGTGGTCGGGAGGGAGCCCGATTCGAGTGTCCCTCGGGCTGTTAGCCTGCGCGCATGTCAGACCTGGGGCCCGTCGCCTGGCCGCCCGAGCCGATCAGGACCGAGAGACTCGTGCTCCGCGAGCCCGGGGCCCGGGACCGTGCGGCGTTCATCGAGCTGCTGTCGTCGCCGGAGGTGCACACCTACCTCGGCGGCCCCCGCCCGCGTGACGAGCTCGAGCGTGAGCTGCCCGGGGTGCCCGAGCGGTGGCACGGGAGTTTCGTCGTCGATCTCGACGGGGCGATGATCGGCCAGATCCTGCTCAGGCGGGCGACGGCGCACCGCCGCCCGGCCGCCGCGGGGAGGGCCGATCTCGGCTACCTGTTCCTGCCGCGGGCGTGGGGATGCGGGTACGCCGCCGAGGCGTGTGCGGCGGCACTCGACTGGTTCGACGGCGTCCTCCCCGGCGAGCCGGTGGTGCTCACCACCCAGACCGCCAACAGCGGCTCGATGCGCCTCGCGGCGAAGCTGGGGTTCACCGAGGTGGAGCGGTTCCAGGCGTGGGACGCCGAGCAGTGGCTCGGTCTGCGTTCCCCGGTCACGCCGTCCGCCTGAGCCCGGGGTCGCCAGTCCGCTGCCTCCGAACGGCCCGAGTCCAGAGCAGTCCGCGGACAGTCGTACGCTCTCCAGGACGGCCGTGCCGCGGCGGAACCTCAGGAACGTCGGGTTCGTCGGCAGGCCGGACGCCACGACGGGGCTTTCACATGACCGGACCCAGGGGCGGGGCAGCTACCGGTCGCCGGAACCGGTCGCGCCAAGCAGCGCCGTACCGGCCGTCGGAACCGGCCGCCCCCGGGTCAGCGGGTGCTCCACTTCTGGTTGTCCCCGCCGTTGCAGGACCGCAGTTGAAGGCGGGTGCCGTTGCCGGTTTCCTGGGTGCACGCCACCCCGCCCGGTCGGGGTGGCGTCCGACTGCCCGCGGGCATCAGCCGGCCCGAAAGACGTGCATGCCCCGGGCGGGTTTCGTAGCGTCGATTTCATGAGTCGAGCAGCCTTCGTCCCCGACGACTTCGTCGTCCCACCGGATCTCGCCACCCCGCGGTTCCGCCTCGAACCGCTGGGGCCGCGGCACAACGCCGCCGACCTCGCCGCCTGGACCGGCAGCATCGAGCACATTCGCGCCACCCCGGGCTTCCAGGACCAGAAATGGCCGCCCGCGGCCGGGATGACCGAGGAGGAGAACCTCGCCGACCTGCGGCGGCATGCCGACGACTTCGCCCGACGCAGCGGATTCACCTACAGCGTCATCGAGCCCGACACGCTCGAGGTCATCGGATGCGTCTACGTCTACCCCTCCCGCTCCGACAGCCATGACACGGACGTCCGTTCCTGGGTGCGGGCCGACCGCGCGCACCTGGACGCACCGCTGCACGAGGCTGTGATCACCTGGCTGACCACGTGCTGGCCACTCGGCAGACTCCGTCACCACCCCCGCTGACCACGACCGGTCCCCGGCGTCCGTGTGCGGGCGGTGGTAGACAGGAGCGATGGAACGCCAGATCGCCTTCGGGCGGTGCGAGCCGCGGGCGCGGGCTCTGGACGTCGGCTGGATCCACGGCTCGCCCTCGGCGAAGCACAACACGGATCCCGACATCCAGGTCCACGCCTCCGACGAGCACACCTTCATCCTGCGGCAGAACAAGGCCGTGCACTACGAGGCACCGTTCCTCTTCCTGCTGTTCGGGAACGAGCGGGCGGTGCTCGTCGACACCGGTGCCAGCGAGGAGGCGGAGCACTTCCCGCTGCGCCGGGTCGTCGACGGCCTGATCGACACCTGGCGTGCGGCCCACCCACGCGTGCGGTACGGGTTGCTGGTGCTGCACACGCACGGACACGCGGACCACGTCGCCGGCGACGGCCAGTTCGCCGACCGCCCCGACACCGAGGTCGTCGGGGCCGGCATCGAAGAGGCGTGGGCGTTCCTCGGTCTGGCGGCGGACCCCGGTCGGACGGTACGACTCGATCTGGGCGGCCGCGTACTGGAGTGTCTGGCAACCCCCGGCCACCACGAGGCGGCCGTCACCTACTACGACCCCCACACCGGCATCCTCCTGACCGGCGACACCGTCTACCGCGGACGTCTGTACGTCGACCACTGGGACGACTTCCGGCGCAGCATCCACCGCCTGGCCGACTTCGCCGGCACCCGCGCCGTCACCCACGTCCTCGGCTGTCACATCGAGATGACCACCACACCCGGCCGGGACTACCCGGTACGCACCACGTTCCAGCCCGACGAGCCGCCCCTGGAGATGAACAGGGAGCACCTGCGTCTTCTGTGTGACGCGGTCGATGACATCGCGGGCCGTCAGGGCACGCATGTCTACGACGACTTCATCATCTGCAACTGACCGCGGGGCGGCCCGAAGAGATCTTAAGAGAGTATGACGAGGGGGAGGGATTCCCTCCGCCCGCCCTCCGACTGGGCCACCATGGTGCCTTCATCACGGATGAAGCAGTCGGCCGTGTCGAGCGTGACACGGCGGGCGTCCCCGCGGTCAGGGAAGCGGCACCGCGGCGCGGCGCCCCGGGATATCTCCGGGGCGCCGCATCCATGACGTGCGCCGCCCGGGATCCGCACCCATCCGTCGACCCGACGGCTCCGGATTACGGGCAGGGGATGCTGAGCGGCCTCCCCACGCCCGCCGTCCGGCCGCAGCAGGGACGCTCCGACCGGGCGACGGGCCCCTCTGCTCGGGCACGGACGACACCGGCCCGCCCCGCGCCCGGGTTGGAGCGCCGGGCGGGCCGGGTCCGGTGGGCGCTCGCTCAGAACCCCGATCCGAGGCGTTCGGTCGTGTACGCGCACTCGGTGTAGATGTAGCCGGGCGAGAGCTTCGCCGTGTCCGAGGCGGGCGTGGAGAGACTGTCGCTCTTCGGCTTGTGCAGGAAGTACGTGGTGCCGGCGGGCAGGCTGATCGTGCGCTGCGGATAGTTCCTGCCGCTGTCGTCGCACGGTTTGAAGCCGGGGCTGATGGTGCTGCTCCACGGGTACGTCTTGCAGCCGCCGCAGCCCTTGAGGGTGAAGCTGCCGGTCACGGGACCCGTGTAGAGGACGGTGACCTCGTCGGGGCTGTCGTTCTGGACCGTGACCGAGATGCCGCCGCCGGTGCTCGTCGTGGGCAGGTGCTTGCCCGCGGCCGGCACCGTCTGGGCGATCTCCGCCGCGATCGCGATCTTCTTCGCCCGGGCCGAGTTGCCGGCGTTCCTGTGGGCCGAGGCGTAGTCGGTCAGGGTCGTCTGCGCCGTCTTGAAGTCGCCGTCCTGGTACTGGTCGACACCGCACGCGTAGGCGCCCGCGTCGGCACTGTCGCTCGCCCGCTGGGTGTCCTTGGCGAGGGCGGCGACGATGTCCGCCTTGTCACCCGGCAGGGTCTCGATCTGGGAGCTGAGCCCGTGCAGCCGGTCGACCGCCGCGCAGGGGTCGTCGCCGCGCAGGTCCTTCTCCCCGCGGGTGACGGCGGAGCCCACGGCCGGCTCCACCTTCGCGGCCGGCCCGGACTCGGGGAAGGTGCTGAGCAGTTCACCGAACCGGGTCGTCCAGGTGGTCTCACCGGCGGTGAGTGCCTGCGCCCCGCACGTGTACAGCGAGGTGGCCAGACGGTCGTCGGGCCAGGTCTTGAGATCCCCGAGGTCCGTGCCGCGCAGCTTCGCCGGAACCGTGCGCAGGAAGGTCAGCGGGGGTATGGCCGCACAGTTGTCGCCCTGCCCGTAGGCGGCGCCGACCGTCGCGTAATAGGTCTTCATCCGGTCGGGCACCCGCTCGGCCGCGCGGGAGTCCGGGTGGTCGGCCAGCAGATCGCCGTACTCCGTCAGCGCCCTGCGGTAGTCGGCCTCGCCCGTGCTGAACGGCTTCTTCCCGGCCGCCGTCACCAGCCGGTCGGCGTGGTCGAGCCGGTCCAGGAGCATCCGCTGCACCGCTTCGTCACGGGCGCCGTCGTAGAGCACGGCTCCTCCTGCCGGTACGAGGAGCAGGACCAGGCCCAGGACGAGGGCCAGGGGCGCCTGTCCCGGCCACAGCAGAGGTGTGCGCAGGCCGACGCTCGCGCCGTGCGCCGCCACTCCGGCGAGGAACAGGCCGTACAGGACGAGGGCGAACACGGAGACGCCGTTCGCGTCGGCCGGCAGCGCCGCCAGCAGCAGGGCGGCGGTGGCCACCCAGCACAGCGCCATGAGGAGCGGTCGGCGCACGAGGGCGTAGCCCAGGCCGAGACCGCTCAGGTTGAGGACCGCGACCGCGACGGCGCGCGCTCCGTCGGCCGGGGCCGGCGGCGGTGCCGACGGCATGGGTGGGACGGTGAAACCCTGGTTGTGCATGCCGAACTGATCACCGGTCATGGCGGCCTCCCCCGTCAAAAGCGCCCGCACACATGTGAGTTGACAGTGTACGGGCGAAATGGCAGTACAGAAAGGGATATTGGCACCCGGTCGCCGGTCGCCGGTCGCCGGTCGCCGCCCGGGCGGCGGAGCGGATCGCCGGGTGGCGGGCGTTCAGTCCTTCAGGGGGGTCAACTCGGCCAGCAGGAGGGTGCGGTCGTCCGCGACACCGGTGCCGTCGGCGGCGGGGGCGAGCAGCCGCTGGGAGAGGGCGCGCAGCCGGTCCTCGGTGCCGTCGGCGGGGTCGGTGCTGCCCGCGTCGAGGGCCCGCGCGAGCTGTGCGATGCCCTGGTCGATGTCGGCGTGGCGGGTTTCGACCAGACCGTCGCTGTAGAGAAGGAGCAGCGTCGGCTCGGTCACGTCCAGCACGGTGGGCTCGTAGGTGCCCGTGCAGATGCCGAGGGGCAGGCCGGCGCTGGTGAGGGTGACCGGGGCGCTGCGTCCGTCCGAGCCGCGGATCAGCGGGGGAGGGTGACCCGCGCCGACGAGGGTGCACGTGCGTTCTTTCGGGTCCCACTCGGCGTACATGCAGGTGGCGAAGGACGCCCCCGGCGTGTCGCAGGCGAGGGCGTCGAGCCGGTGCATGAGCTCGGTCGGCGGGATGTCGAGCCCGGCCAGCGTCCGGACGGCCGTACGGAGCTGGATCATGGCCACGGCCGAGGCGGGGCCGTGCCCCATGGCGTCCCCGACCACCAGGCTGACCTGGCCGCCCGGCCGCCGCAGGACGTCGAACCAGTCACCGCCGACGATGTTGTCCTGTCCGGCGGGAAGGTAGCCGTGGGCGATCTGGCAGCCCGGGAACGTCCGTGCCGTGTCGGGGAAGAGGGTGTTGCGGATGGCGAGCGCCATGCGCCGTTCGCGTTCGTAGCGGCGGGCGTTGTCCAGGGCCACGCAGGCCCGCGCGGCCAGGGACTCCACCGCGACGGCCTCCCCGATCACGAAGGGCGCCTTGTCCGGGCCACGGGTGCAGGCGATGAACCCGACGGCCGTGCCCCGCAGTTGTAGGGGCACGACGAGGAAGGACGCGCTGTCCAACAGGTCGTGTATACGGGCGTCGCCCGGCCCGGACGCGCTCAGCCGCTCGGAGGTGTGGGAGTCGACCGCGTCGAGCAGTTGCGTCTGCCCGGTGGCGAGGGCGCGCGCGTACGGCGTCTCACGGGGGAAGACGACGACCTGGCCGACCGGCAGCAGCGGTTCCCAGTCCTCCTGCGCGTCCGCGCCCACGCGCAGCGCCAGACGGCGGGCCTCGATCTGCGGTGGGTCGGCGGTCGCGTAGGCGTTCTCCTCCAGGAGCCACCGCTCCAGCAGGTACACCGACGCCGCGTCGCAGAACCCGGGCGTCAGCGCGTGCACGACGTGCCTGCCGGTCAGGTGCAGGTCGAGTTCCGAGCCGATCACGTCGGCCGCGGGGGAGAAGGCGGGGCGGCGGCGCGCGGACACCGGGAAGGGCGCTTCATCGCCGGGGCTGGGCTGTTCGTACGGCAGGGTGGTGCCTTTCCGGGGTGGGGACCGGGTCCGGCCGCGGGTCGGAGGACGGCCTCGCCGCGCGTCTCGGGCAACTATATGATGTTGCGTCAAGACGGTTCGGGAGCAGGGGAGTTGTGTGTTGCCTGACAATGGGGGTCTTCCACCTGGCGCCGATCCGGACAAGGCGAGCGTCGCCCGGATGTACGACGCGATGCTGGGCGGACAGCACAATTTCGCCATAGACCGTGAGGCCGTCGCGGCGTTCACCGGCATCGATCCGCAGGTGCGTCCGCTGGCGCGCGCCAACCGCGCGTTCCTCGGGCGGGCCGTGCGCTTCCTCGTGGAGTCCGGGATACGGCAGTTCATAGACCTCGGCTCGGGCATCCCCACCCAGGGCAACGTCCACGAGGTGGCGCAGGCGGCCAGCCCGGGAGCCCGGGTGGTCTACGTGGACAACGACCCGGTGGCCGTGGCGCACAGCGCCGCCCTGCTCGCCGACAACCCGGACGCGGACATCGTCGACGCCGACATCCGCCGGCCCGCCGACGTCCTGTCCTCGCCTCAGGTGCGCAAACTCATCGACTTCGACCAGCCGGTCGCCGTACTGATGATCACGATCCTGCACTTCGTGGCGCCCGAGGAGGATCCGTCCGGCATCGTGGCCAGCTTCCGGGACGCGCTTCCCGAGGGCAGCTGGCTGGCGCTCACGCACGCGACGGACCAGGACCGGCCGGACACCGCCGCCGCCGTGGGACAGCTGTACCGCTCCCGGGCCACGTCCCCGGTCACCGCCCGCTCGCACGACGAGATCCTGGGCCTCTTCGACGGCTTCGACCTGGTCGAACCGGGCCTGGTGTACGTGCCGTTGTGGCGCCCGGGCCCCGACGACGTGGTCCCGGAGGACCCGTCGCAGTACTGGGTCTACGCGGGCGTGGGCCGCAAGCGGGCATAGGAGCGGTAATCCTGCCGCGAGCGGGGACGGAAGCGGTGGCCCGACCATGGGCAGGGCTGCGAACGGCGGTACCTCCGCGAGCAGGGAGGGAAGCCGCCCGGCCGCATGGCGGGCCGGTAGCGTTCCGGCCGTCTCCGCGTGCCGGGTACGGCCGGCGTCGCCCTGGAGGCCCCCGGAGCAGGCCGGATCCGGTTCCGGTTCGGATTCCGGATCAGGTCAGGACGCCTCGACGGCCGTCTTGATCCGCTGCCCGAAGGCGTCCGCGTCCTTGCGTGCCGCGCCCAGGGCGAAGCCCACGAGCAGCTTGCCGATGCCGTGGCCTTCGAGAATGTTGAAGATCCGCACACTGGTCGAGCCCGCGCCGGTGGCTTCGAGGTCGTAGCCGCCCTCGTCGGCCGTCACGACGTTCTTCGAGATCTCCGTCCAGCGGATGCGGTGCGGCGCCTCGAACTCGGTGATCCGGAACTTCCGGCCAGACTTCATGCCGGCGTCCTTGACCGTGCTGGTGAACACCGTGCCCACGGCGGTCGGGCCCTCCGGGGTCTTCGAGATCTCCTGGACCCTGGGGCTGAACTTGGGGTCGTTCGTCCCGGCGGCGAGGAAGGCGAAGACCTCCTCGACGGGGCGGTTGATCTCGGTCCTCGCCTCGAACTGACCGGCCACGGGTTCCTCCTGCTGGTGCGATCGATGGGGCTCCGGGTGCGGGTACACGAGACTGCCGAGCGTCTTCAGACTATCGGCCGGGCCCCGCCCGCGCCCCCGCAAGCCGGCAGCCCGGAACCACCCCGCGGCGGGTGCCCCGCGACGGCGGCTCACCGTCGTGCCGAGTGGCGCCATGGGCCGGTCGACCGCTGTGGCCGAGTGGCGCCATGGGCCGGTCGACCGCTGTGGCCGAGTGGCGCCATGGGTCGGTCGCGGCCGAGCGGCCGACATGGCGGGCCTGGGACCGTACCGTCCGGATATGCCCACGCGTCGCACGCGCGGGAGGCAGCCGCCACAGGCGGGGATCGCGCCTCCGTCGGCGAGAGCGCCTCCGGCGTCGACGCCCCCGTCGTCGGCGTGAACCTGGTTTCAGCGCGGGGGCCAGGTGGCCTGATCGCGAGTGTCTGAACGAGGCCGTGATGTGTTCGTTCCGGATCGGTCCTGACCGCCTGCACCCGGCGCGCGAGACGGAACAAGTGCCCCTTTCAGTAGAATTGCGCGGTCGCATCGTGCCGGGGCGCGCCCCGGCCTGACGCGCCGGAGCCGCCCGGCACGCAACCCGTTTCGGCCAGGCACCTCGAATTCGTTGGGTGATGTCAAGGAATCACGGGGAAGAAGTGGCGACGAGGGAGAGGAGGTTGCCGTGGAGGGTGGAGATCTGGAACTGGGTGAGCTTCTGGCCGCCGCGGAGGCGGCCCCGCCCGGGGAGTCCGTTGACGTCGTCGCACGCGACCTGCGCAAGCGGTTCGGGGCGGAGCGCGTGTCGTTCCTGTTCGTCGACCTCATCGGCGAGCGTCTGGTGCGGCTTGCCGCGGCGGTCGAGGGGGGCACGGACACGGGCGCCCGGCGGATCGCCCTCCAGGGCAGTGTCTACGACGAGGTTCTGCGCAGCCAACGCCAGCACGTGGAACCGGACGGGAGGGGCGGGCGGCGCGTCATCACGCCGGTCAGCAACCGGGGCGACTGCCTCGGCCTGCTGGAGGTCGCCCTGCAGTCCGCCGATGACACCGTGCTGCGGCAGGTCGCCGAGGCGGCCCACGCGCTGGCCTACATCATCGTCACCGACCGTCGCTTCACCGACCTGTACCACCTGGGCCGACGCACCACGAAGACGAGCCTGGCCGCCGAGATCCAGCACCAGTTGCTGCCCTCGGCCCCCTGCTGCGAGGCCCCCCAGTTCACCCTCGCCGCGGGCCTGGTCCCGGCCGACGACATCGGCGGCGACACGTACGACTACACGCTCGACCGCGACATGCTGCACCTGTCCATCACCGACGCCATGGGCCACGACACCAACTCGGCGCTGCTGGCGACGCTGCTGGTCGGCGCGTTGCGCGGAGCCCGACGTACCGGCTGCGACGCTCTCGCACAGGCCCACCGCGCGCATGAGGCGCTGCTGACCCACGGCCGTGGCCTCGCCACGGGACAACTGCTGTGCGTCGCGCTCGACTCGGGCGTGTGCGAGCTGGTCAACGCGGGCCACCCCTGGCCCCTGCGGCTGCGCGACGGCGTCGTGGAAGAGGTCAAGCTCGGCGTCAACCTGCCGTTCGGCGTGGCGGGGCCCACCTCCTTCCGCGTGCAGGAGCTGCAGCTGCTGCCCGGGGACCGCCTGATCTTCCTCACGGACGGCATGCAGGAGCGCGGCGCCGGAGCGGTCGACCTGGCCACGCTGATCCACGAGACCCGCGCCGAGCATCCGAGGGAAGCCGTCCGCGGGCTGACCACCGCGGTTCTGGAAGCCTGCCAGGGCGACCTCAAGGACGACGCCACCGTCATGGTGCTGGACTGGCACGGGCCCCAGGAAACCGATCCTTCCGGCACCTGATCGCAGGGCTTGGACCGGGACGCCCCACCGCATCCGCCGCACCTCCCCGCCCCCCACCGCATCCGGCACCTTCCGGACGCGCCGTCGGTTCCGCACGGCGGCCGCGCCGGCCGCGGGTCCCAGGGGCACGACCGCCGTCCGCAGGCCCGGCAGGAGAACCATGGCCGCCTCCACCGCCCCACGTTCCGTGCCGGCCGCCACGGCCGGTTACCTGGCCGTCGCCGTCCCGGCACGGCTGGCCGACGAGGGGGCGCGCATCGCCCTGGTCCTGCTCGCTCTGGACCGCACGCACAGTGCGGCTCTGGGCGGCCTGCTGGTCGCCGCGCTGATGATCCCGCATGTGGCGGCCGCTCCCGTGGCCGGGGCGCTCGCCGACCACGTGCGGCGGCGCGGGCTCTTCCACGGCCTGGGCCTCGCCGCCTACGGCACCGGTCTGGCCGCCACCGCCTGGACCGTCGGCCGCCTGCCCACCGCCTGCGTGCTCCTCCTGATCGCCGCGACGGGCTGCTGCGCCCCCCTCCTCACGGGCGGGCTCACCAGCCTGCTGACCGAACTGGTGCCCGCGCACGCCCTGGGCCGGATCTTCAGCATCGACTCCGCCACCTACAACCTGGCCGGTGTCTGCGGTCCCGCCCTGGCCGCCGCGCTCGCCACCCTGACAGGCCCCGGTGCGGCGCTGCTCGCCCTCGGTGCGGCGGCCGTGCTGAGCGGGCTCGCCGTGGCCCTGCTGCGGCTGCCCCCGCGCGGCGCCACCGGCCCGGCGGGGCCACAGCTGAAGCCCTCCGTACTGGCCGCCGGCGCCCGGGAACTGCTCGGCAACCCACCACTGAGGTCCGTGACCTGGGCCAGCAGCATCGGCCAGGCGGGCATCGGAGCACTGCCCGTGATCGCGGCGCTGCTGGCGGCGGAGCGCCACACGGGCTGGGCGGCGGGCGGGCTGATGACCGCCTTCGCCGCCGGTGCGATGGCCGGCTCACTGACGTACGCCGTCCGGCCGTGGACCCGTACCCGCCCCGAGCGCGTCGTCCTGCTGTGCCTGCTCCTGACGGGGGTGCCGCTGGTGCCGGCCGCCATCGCGCCCGGAGTCCTCGCCCCCGCCGGCCTGTTCGCCCTGGCCGGCTGGTGCACCGGCCCCCTGTTCAGCTGCCTGCTGGCCGCGCGGGAGCGGTACGCGCCCCCCGGGCTGCGGACCCAGATCTTCACCCTGGGCGCCGGTCTCAAGAGCACGGCCGCCGCCGCGGGGGCCGCCACCGCAGGTGCGGCCGGGCACCTGGGGGCGGCGCCGCTGCTCCTGTCGGTCGCCGCGATCCAGGCACTGGCCGCGCTCGCCGGGGCGGCGCTGCTCCGGCACGGCACACCCCGCCGCCCCCGGCCGGCACCCACCGACACCGAGCGCGAGGCGGCCCACGCCTCCGACGACGGACCCTCCTGAGCCGCTCCCCCGGTCGGGGCGTGGGGGTCATCCCGCGATGGAGTCCAGTTGTTCCGCCGCCGGGCGCAGGGCCCACAGGTCGCCGCCCGGGGGTTCCTCCAGCAGGGGTACGGCCTTACGCGCCCTGGTGTCTCCCGCGTCGGCGGCCGCGTGGACGACGTCGGAGGCGGCGTAGCGGCGGAACTCGAGTTCCGGGTGCGGCCAGGCGGCGGCGCCGGTCGCGGCGGGCAGCAGGTAGTCCACCGCCGCGAACAGGCTCTGGCCGTCCAGGCCGTGGTACTTCCACAGGTTCACGCCGACGTGCCGGCCGACGGCCGCGAGCCGGGTGTAGGCGACCAGGTCGAAGGCCGAGTAGTGCCAGCTGCGGGTGCGGGCCAGTTCCTGGGGCTGGCTGCCGTCCGCTGCGATCTGCGGCGCGAGGCGCCTGCTGCGGGCGTCCAGGACCGTGCGGCGGGCCAGGTCCTCGTCGCCCGTCGCGTAGGCGAGGGCGGCGAGCTGCATGTCGTAGAACGTGCCGTGGTTGTTGGCGGCGGCGTCCTCCTGCCGGCCGAAGTCGCTGTTCCGGAGCCAGCCGAGGAAGTCGGAGTTCCACTTCGCCATGCCGGAGCGGTCCGCCTTCGTCCAGCCGGCGGCGCCGGTGTTCAGGACGGCGAGTGCGTCCAGGACGCTGGTGTACGACTGGGAGAAGTCGATGACGCCGATGGCGCGGCCGTCGTACTTGCAGGGGATGAACTGCGCGTGGTCGAGGTTCGGGTTCATCCGCGTGGCCGGGGCGAGGAACCAGGTGCGCAGGATCTGCCCGGCCTTCACGGCGTAGCGCTTGTCGCCCGTGTAGTACCAGGCGAGGGAGAGGTCGTAGGTGGAGTCGAAGACCTTCTCGACGTCCTGCCGGTCGGTGCCGGTGTCGACCTCGGGGTTGCGCTGACCGTCGCGCTGCACGTAGGGGCAGCCCCAGGGGTTGTCGGCGGTCGGCGGCCGGGAGGGCCACCAGTACGGGGCCTGGCTGAGGTACTCGTGGACGTCGCCGCCGGGCGCCGGCTTCGGCTTGTCCACGACGGTCCACGGGCCCTGGTCCAGCCACGCGTCAGCGCGGTTCGTCAACGCCCGGGCGGCCTCTCGCAGTTGGCGGTCTCCGTGATCCAGGCGGATCTTCGCCTGTTGCAGGCGGGTGCCGTCGAGGACGGCGGTGTGCGGGACTTTGGGCGCGGAGCGTGCCGTCTGCGCCGAGGCGGCGGGTACGGCTCCCGCCGTGAGGGCGATCAGCGCCGCCAGCAGGACGCCGAGACGGGGACGAGCACTCATCGGTCAACTCCGATCAGGTAGGTGCCGCGCGCGGCCCGCGCGGCGGCCTGGACAGCGCTCCAGGCGAGCGCGGGCGGCCCACCCGTTCACCGGGCAGGCGGGCGGGCGCGCAGGCAAGGCAGGCAAGGCAAGGCAGGTGTGCGGGGCAGGCCGATGGCCGGTCGGCGGGTGGACTAGTGCCGCAGTGCGCGCTGGGCCTCGTGCAGGTTGCGCGGCCGTACGGCGTCGGGCCTGCCGTACAGCTCCAGGCGCGTGTGCAGGTCGCCCGTGAAGTCGGGGACGTCGATCTGGTCGAACTCCGTGACCTCGCTGACGCCGACGGTCGCGGAGTACGGCGCCAGGGCGTCGATCTTCATCAGGCCCGCCCGTCCGTTGGTCACCCGGATGTTCCAGTGCGTGAAGCGGGCGCCGAACAGGGGGCCCGCGCTGGCGTCACCGCCGTGGCGGCCGTTGTTGTTCACGGTGATGTCGGTGCGCACGTTGGCGAAGGGCAGGCCGCGGTGACTGTCGAAGGTGCCCATCCGCATGTCGCCCCGCGACCACACGTTGTACGAGGACAGCCCCTCGACGTTGATGCCGTGCAGCTGGGTGTTGGCCGGGGCGGGAGTGGTGCGCTCCTCGATCGTGAAGTCCTCGATGAGGTTGTCGTGGGAGCCCTCGCGGCAGAAGTAGGGGTGGTGGGAGCCGCGTCCGGCGACCCGGGTCCCGCGCAGGGTGCAGGCGGACGCGGCCACCAGGCCGAAGCCGTTGTCGACATGGCGGACGGTGACGTCGTCCACCCAGCAGTCGTAGGCGCACTGCAGGACGACCCCGTTGTACCCCTTGTCGAGCAGGTGCTGCTGCTGCGGTGTCTCGACGGCCTCCAGGGTCAGGCCCTCGACGCCCGAGCCCGTCAGCTCCGGCACGTGGGTGGTGAACTGCGGGTTCCATTCCGGGCGTACGTCGAGGGGGAGGGGGCGCTCCAGCGTGACCGTCCGGCCGTGGACCCGGGCGATGCGGACAGGCCACTCGTAGGGCACGTAGGAGGTCAGCTTCGTCTTGTCGTCCCAGGAGTACGCCTCGGGGCCAGGCCCGCCGCCCGCCATGTGCTCCAGCAGGGTGTGACCGGCGTCGTCGGCCAGCCGCAGGAGGACGAGCGCGCCGGAGCGCAGCGCGTCGGGCCGTTCGACCGTCACCGTGCGGGAGCCCTGACGGGCGGGGCCGACGGCGGTCAGCGACCGCCATTCGTCGCGCCGGTTGCCCGTCCAGCCCTCGAACGGCCACGCCTTGGCCCGGATCGCGGCGACCAGGGAGTTCCAGCGGGCCTCGGGCGCCAGCCAGATGAGGCCGCCCGCCCAGGACCAGGACGACTTGTCGCCACCGTAGCGGGAGCCGTAGACGCCGATCAGTTCGGTGAGGTCGCGCGTCGCGTACAGCCGGGTGCGGCCACTGCCGGCGCCGCGCACGACGACGTTCGAACGGCCGACGCGGATGACGTCGTCGACGCGGAAGGTGCCCGGCGGGATGGTGACCGTGCCACCGCCGGCCTGTCCGGCGGCGGCGATGGCACGGTTGATCGCGGGGGCGGAGTCGGTGGCGGCGTCCGCCGAGGCGCCGAAGGCGCGGACGTCGAACACGCGGGGGTGGCGGGGGAAGCACGCCGCCCCGCCCCGGTAGCCCGCTCGGCCGACATGGGGGATCTGCGGGTGGGTATAGGGCGTGCGGGTGAACTCCCGCCAGAGTCGCGGGACTTCGCCGCGGGGGGTGGGTGCTGCGGCTGCCGTGCCGGTGCCGGTCACGACGCCGGCCGCGACGGTCACGGCACTGCCCAGCAGCGTTCGTCGCGTGATGCCGGTGTGCCTGTCTCCGCTCTCGTTGGGGTGTAGCTCGCTCAAGACCGTCCGCCCTTCGATTCATGTACATGAACAATGTCTATGAATCTGTCGGCCGTGAGCATGCCATGTCTTCCCTCGGGCGGAAAGAGGTGTGCACGGCGGAACCTGACGGCGAACTCCAGGGGGTCGGCTCCTTGACGGTCTGACGCCTCTGCCTGCATCGTTGTCCGCTGATCGGTGGAAGGGGGCCGGCCTCGCCGCAGCTGCCGGGGGCTGTGACGACGGCGCACTCGGTGCTAACTCCCGTAGGACCGATCTCGCAGTCGTTCAAGGTGATGATCACGGACCTCGGCCGGACAGAGGGGCGAGGCGCTCGGCGAGGCGGTGGACGCGGCAATGGGCGGGGACACCGGACCCTCACCCCCGCCTCCCATCCGGGTCGCCGACCGGATACCGCCCGCCTTCGGCGCCCAGGGCCTGGTCCTGTCCTCCGCCGACGAGGGACGCCTGAAGATCATCGGTCACCACGGCCACCCGCCCGACGTCGTGGAGCGCCTCGACGCCCTGTGGGTCGGTCCTCGTCCACGGGCCCGTCAGCTCGGATGCCCCGGTCGGTGCCCCGTCTGCGGGCCCCAGTCATCCGGTCCGACCCCGCGCCAGTCGATCCAGAGGGCCTCGGTCACCTCCGACGGGTCGATCTCCAGCCCCGCCCGCCGCAGGAACTCCGCCACGTCGACCACGCTGTGCGCCAGGCCGAGGATCTCGCCGTCCACCCGCACCCGCCGGCCACCCGTGGGCGACGGCGGGTGCACGATCACGCGAATCGCCGACATGCCTCAATGATCGTCCGAACCGACCGGGCCCGCACCCGGACCGAACGGCGGCACCCGGCGCCCCGCCTGCGGTGACGCGTCAGCCGTGCGAGACGTTCAGGCCGTAGAAGGCCACCCGCGCCCCCTTGGTGGTGCTGTCGGAGGACGACTGGTTGTAGGAGCCGGCCTTGAAGTACTGCTTGTAGGGGAAGAACGCCGACGGGATCGGGTAGTGCGTGGTGCTGCCGTTGACGGTCAGGTCGATGGTGTCGCCCCCGGAGACGGCGATGGTGTAGCTCCAGGTCTTGCCGACCGGCACGTGTCCGACGGTGTGCGTGGTCTGGCCGCCGGAGGGGGAGTTCTCGGTGCCGATGACGATGTCGCCGCTGGAGCGGTAGTAGAGCTCCATGAGCGGCTTGGTGGAGGAGCCGCCGGAGCCGAGGTGTATCTGTCCGACGCACACGTTGGAGGTGACCGAGACGACGCGCAGCGTGGCGCTCAGCTTGTGGCTGCCGCCCAGTGACCAGTCGGCCGCGCCACCGCCGCGGTTCATCTCCCTCAACTCGGAGCGGGCGTAGTTGGAGTTGGGGGTGGTGACGCCCTTCTCGGGCGCCCAGAAGGTCATCGCGCCGTCCCGGGTGTCGGTGTAGAAGTACGCGTCCTGGAAGCCGTTGGCTCCCTGGAGTCGGGCGGAGGAGATGGTGGTGGGCGAGCCGGGGGAGCCCACCGGTTCCTGCAACTGCCAGGTCGACAGGTCGAAGTTGCCGCCGGGTGCGACCTTCGGATCGGCCGCGCCCGCGCTGCCGGTGCCCAGGAGGGTCACCACGGTGACGACGCCCGCGAGGGTGGTCGCGGCCAGAGCCCTGGAACGGATCATGTTCACGTCCTCGGTGATGTGGGGGAAGGGAGAGGTGCGCTGCGGATTCACCGTCCGGGAGTTCATGAACGTGAACGATGGGCGCACCCGTGAACCCTGTTGTGGGCGGTGACGCTAAAAGTCTGAACCAATCTCGTCAAGGGGTCGCGCGTCGAAAGCGCGCGGGTCCGGTGCGCGGCGCGGTCGCGCGGACGCACCCCAGCCGCCTTTACTTCGACGGGCGCGACCCGGCCCGTTCCCGGGCCGAGATCGTGCTGTCCACGGCGAGCGTCGACACCGGCGTCGAACAGCGCGACGCCCACCTGGTCGGCCGGGACTTCCTGTACGCCGCCACCTACCAGCACCGCCGTCCAGATGGCGGGAAGCGACGTCTACCGGATGACCGGGGACCTCACCATCAAGGACGTCGCCCGGCCCGTCGTACTGGAGCTCACCTACACAGGTCACGTCGACGACCCCTTCGGCTACCAGCGGGTCGGTTTCGACGGTACGACGACGATCAACCGCTCCGACTGAGGACGGACGTACAACAGCCGGCTGGCCGAGGGCGGTGCCATGGTGAGCGAGAAGGTACGGCTCCAGTTCGACATCGCCGCCATCCGGACGGCGCCTGTCGGCTGACGGGGCCGGACGGCCGGCGGCGGTCCTGCGGCGGCGCGCCCGAGACCGTCACCAGGTGCGGGCGCGAAGGCGACGCAGCATGCGCGGGTCCTCGAAACCGACCGAGCGGGCGGCGGCGGCGACCGTCGTGCCGTGTCCGATGAGGTATTCGGCGCGCTCCAGCCGCAGGGTCTGCTGGTAGCGCAGCGGGGTGAGTCCGGTGGCGCCGGCGAAGAGACGGGTGAGGGTGCGCTCACTCACGCCGACGGCCGAGGCCAGCGCGGGCAGCGGCAGCGGCTGGTCGAAGCGGGCGTCGATCAGGTCCTGAGCGCGGTGCACGGTGTCGTCGAGGTGGGACCGGTGCCGGAGCATCGCGCTGGACTGCGGCTCGTCGCCGTTGCGCCGGGCGTAGACGACCATGTTCCGCGCGACCTGGGCCGCGACGGCCGGACCGTGCCGGGCCGCGACCAGGTGCAGGGCCAGGTCGATGCCGCTGGCGATGCCGGCCGAGGTGATCACCCGGTCGTCGCAGGTGAAGAGGACGTCGCGGACGACGGTCGCCGCCGGATGGCGCAGGGCCAGCGTGTCCTGCACCTCGTGGTGGGTGGTGCAGCGGCGGCCGTCGAGCAGGCCGGCCTGGCCGAGCGCCTCGGCTCCGGCGCACACGCTGGCCACCGTGCCGCCCCTGCCGTGATGGTCCCGCAGGACCCCGAGGGGAGCGCCGCCGATGGCCGGTACGTCGGTCAGGCCGCCCGTGCGCCAGCCCGGCACCACGATCAGGTCGTCGGCCGCCAGCTCGGGCCAGTCGAGTGCGGCGACCAACGGCAGACCCTGTGCGGTGGGGACCACCGGTTGCTCGGCGACGTAGGACAGCGTGTAGGGGTGCCCGAAGTCGGCGGCCGTGGAGAAGACCTGCGCGGGGCCGGCCAGGTCCAGCAGATGGACGCCGGGCACCAGGAAGAAGACGACGTGGCTCACGATCCGGTCATCATGCCCGACGCGCGGCCGAGGCTTCCAGTTCGCCGACCGTGGCGATGGTCGCGAAGCGTCCGGCGAGGGCGTACTCGGTACGCCTGATGATCTCCTCGGCCGACAGCGTGCGGGGGTCCGCCAGCAGTTCGGCGACGCTCAGGCCGGCGGGCGCGTCGCGGTGCGCGACGGGGTTGGTCGCGGTGGCGTCGACGACGAACGTGACCTCGTAGCCGAGGTCCGAGGCGA
This sequence comes from Streptomyces sp. NPDC043878, assembly GCF_056435735.1. Taxonomy (NCBI): domain Bacteria; kingdom Bacillati; phylum Actinomycetota; class Actinomycetes; order Kitasatosporales; family Streptomycetaceae; genus Streptomyces; species Streptomyces sp. NPDC043878. The sequence goes on along the minus strand of NZ_JBWKDW010000011.1, from coordinate 115,023 downwards.
CTCGGGTGGTGGTCTCCACGCACTGCTCGGTGCGGATGCCGCAGACGGTGAGCTCGCGGATGCCGCGTGCGGTCAGCAACTGCTGGAGGCTGGTGGTGGTGAAGGCGTTGTGCGAGGTCTTGTGGAGCAGGGGTTCCCCCTCCGCCCGGTGCAGCTCCTCCATCAGCCGGACGTGTCCCAGGGCGGGGTCGAAGACGTCGCCGCTGCCGGGCTCGGAGTGCAGCACCCACACCACCAGGTCCCCGGCCTCCCGGGCGAGCCGGACCAGACGGTCCACCCGGTCGGCGATCTTCGGGTCGGAGATGGTCGCCCACAGGGGGCGGGCGCGGAAGGACTCCTGGACATCGATGACGATCAGTGCTCGGGTCATGTCGCCCAGCCTGCCGCCTCTGCGGCGGGCGGCGACAGGCAGCATCGGGTCCGGCAGCGGACCGATCCGGTCAGGCCGGGGAAGCGCCGGACCCTTTTTGCGGCGCGCCGGCTCCTTCTCGCGGTGCGCGGCCCGACGGCACCTCGTCGGGCAGGCTCTCGCGCAGCGCCTGCGCGGTGGTCGAGGGGTCGTAGCCCTCGGGGACGCCCGCGACCAGGATGATGTCGCCGTCGATGTGCCGGGAACGCAGCGGGGCGATCCTCTGGTAGGCGGGGGAGTCCCACCAGTCCCGCGCCTGTGCGAGCGACGGGAAGCCGATCACGACGACATGGCCGGGCCAGGTGCCCTCCTTCACCTCGTGCCCGGCGCCGTGCACCAGGAAGCGGCCGCCGTGCGGCGCGAAGGTGGCGGTGATGCGGTCGATGTAGTCGGCGATCTCCCGGTGCGGGGTGGCCTCTCGCAGGTGAGCTATCGCGTAGGCGGTCATGGCGGTCCTTCCGGTCGGTCGGTCTCCCTACGCCGACGACTGTGGCACCGGGGCCCGCCGCCGGTCGATGACCCGAGAGGTAATGCCCGCGGCGGGCGCGGCGGGGTCGGCGGGGTCGGCTCAGGCCAGCTTGCGGCAGTAGAGCGCGTCCGGGGTCTTCGCCGAACCCACCCGGCCGGTGTAGGCGATCCCGGCCGCGTACTCGTCGCTCGCGCACTGGCCCTTGTACCGGCCGTCGGCGAACTCACCGCCCCTGGCTGCCGCGCCCCTGTTGTCGCCCCGGTCGAACCACACCGTACGGGCGCCCGCGCCCAGCTTCCCGGCCGGGGCCGCCGTGCACAGGGCCGCGGAGACGGCCGAGCCGCGGACGCTGTAGCCGCTCAGGAACTGACCGTCGGCGCACTGGAGTTTCGTGTACCCCGACGCCCAGTCCTGCCCCGCCGCGACATGCCGCTCGTCGACGACGACCTCGGGTCCGGCGGACGTGGCCCCCAGCGCGCCGGTGGTCACGTCCGAGCACAGACCCCGGTTGCCCGTGTGGCTGAGGCCGAGCAGTCGCTGACCGTCGGGGCAGGCGGCCTTGCGGGCACCCGGGTCCCAGTCCGGGAGGGCGCGCATGCGCCGCGACGCGACGAAGTCGCCGTGGTCGGGGCTCAGCATCGACCAGTCCGGGACGGGATCGACGTGACCGGTGCGGCTGTCGGCCTCGATCAGCCGGGTCCAGGCGGCGGCCCGCCAGTCGTCGCCGTCGTACAGGCCCATCCGGTGCCCGGCGGCGTCCCAGTGCAGCAGCGCCCAGCCGTTGCCCTTGCGGTTCTCGTGCCAGCCGACCAGCGGCCAGTAGGCGAAGTCGGCGTCGGTACGGATCAGTTGGTCGACGAAGTGCTCGAACCAGGCGCGCTGGGCCACCCCGGTCTCGTCGCGGCCCCCGACACCGAACTCGCTGATCCAGACGGGGGCGGTGAAGTGCTGGTCGGGTTCCGACGCCACGAAGAACGCCTGCCGGTCGAGCACCCGGACGAGTTCGGCCGGGCTCAGGTCGCGGTAGCGGGGGTCGCTGGTCTCGCCCGTTCCGGTGGCACCGCTGTGGTTCGGTCCGGTGTAGTCATAGAAGTGGGCGGAGTACACGAGTTTGCCGGAGTCGACCAGGGTGTGGGAGAGGCGGCGGACGGGCTCCAGGGTGGGGCGTGCGTGGGGGAGGCCGTCGACCGGGACACCGGTCCAGTTGATGCCCTCGACGATGATCAGCAGGTCGGGGTCGGCCTCGGTCAGGATGCGGTCGCCGAGGTGCTGGGAGGCGGCGAACCAGTCGTGGTCGTCGCCGAGGCCCCAGTTGGGGTCGTCGAGGACGGAGCGGCGCACCTCGTTGTACAGGTCGGCGCCGACGACCCGCTTGTTGTCGCGGTAGCGGCGGGCCATGAACAGCCAGTCGTTCTCCCAGGCGTCGGTGGACCGGCTCGCGTTCCAGCGTTCGTTGCCGTCGACGCCGCAGCACCAACGGGTCGTGTTGGTGTGGTTGTTGAGGATCACGGCGAGGCCGGCGGCGGTGAGTTCGCGTACCACGACGTCGTAGACCTGCAGGGGGGTCCTGCCGCGCAGCGCGGGGTTGGCGGCGACGGCTGCGTCCGCGACGGGGCTGCTGTCGTGGATCATCTCGTTGGAGAACGGCAGCCGGATGCTGTTGACGCCGATCTCCCGGAAGCCGGCGATGATCTCGGCCATGGGGGCGCGGTCGAGGCCCAGCGGCATGCGGTGGGAGTTCTCGCCGGCGTGGTGGTCGGCGTCGTCGTCCACGCTGCCGGAACCGTTCCAGGTGCCGCTGGCGCCGTGCCAGTTGCCGGAGCGGAGCTTGAAGCGGTTGCCGTTCGCGTCCACGATCCAGCGGCCCCGGGTGCTGAGCGGGGCGGTCCAGTCGGCCGCCGCCACCCGGGGCGGGGCGGCGGACTCGGTTGCCGGTCGCTGTCCGGCCGCCGCCGCGGGGACGGGCACCGTGGGCGCCACGAGAAGGACGACGGCGGCCAGAGTGGCCCTGACGAAGGATCCACGCACGGTCGGCCTCCCGGGACGATGATTGTCATGACAGCGTCATCATGGGGGGTGGTGTGGTGTTGGTCCAGTCCTTCGGGTGCCGGAGATTCGTGGGTGGGCGCGCGGTCGCCCGGTGGCCGGCGCGACTCGTCATCACTCGGGGTAACCGGTGGAACGGATGGGGTCGCGCGGGCGTTGTACGGAGTATGAGTGACGTGCCCGACCAGGCGTCCGCGTCCACGCACGGACCCTCGTCGGCCCGGGAGCGACTCCTGGCCGAGCGGGCGTCGACGTGCGAGCGGATCGCGGCCCTCCAGCGTGACTTCGACAGCATCGTCGAGGCGAACGCGCTGGTGGCGGTCGACGACGAGCACGACCCGGAGGGGTCCAGTACGGCCTTCGAGCGTGCTCACGTCGCCGCCCTGCTGTCCCGGTCCCGCGAGCAGCTCGCCGAGCTGGACCGCGCGCTGGATCGGCTGTCGCGGGGCGGCTACGGGCGGTGCGAGGAGTGTGGCGAGGTGATTCCCGAGGCTCGGCTGGAGGCGCGGCCGGGGGCGACGAGGTGTGTGCGCTGTGCGGGGATCCGCCGTTTGTGAACGGCGCGCTGTGGCGGGGGCGGATCGGTCGGGCGCCGGGGGTGTGGGGGCTGGGGTGGTCGCGCAGTTCCCAAGCGTCCCCGGTGGGGGTGCTGAGGTTGGCTGGTTCCCGGCCGGACCGTGCTCGCGAGCCTCACCGGTGTGACCCCGTGACGGCTGCGCACGCTTCTCGGGCAGCCGCAGCCCTGAACCGCGGGTCATGAGCTGGACTCTGTGGCTCGGCGGACCAGGGTGAACGACCACCGGGCCAAGCAGCACTGGTCGCAAGAACACCCGGTGCACGAGGGCGGCAGCGGACGGCCCGAACCGCCGGACCGCGTCGGCCACGTCCTGCGCAACGGTCGTGGCCTGAGCGTTCTCGACCCCCGCTCCTTCGTCACCGGTACCCCGCGCCCGTGGCCCGACGTGACCGACAACGACGGGCCCTCCGACCACGCGGCGGTGATCACCACCCTCCCGGTGCGCTGGACCGTGTCCGACCACCGGCGTCGCCGGCCCGGACTACGCACCTGGACATCGAGGTCACCGACCTGGCCGCGGCCGTCGAGCGCGCGACCGCACTGGGCGCGTCGGTGGCAGGCTTCCAGCCTCAGGACGACGTACGGGTCATGCTCGATCCGGTCGGCCATCCGTTCTGCCTCTGGATCCGCGACCCCACCGCGTAGCCGGAGCGGTGGGGCCGGGCGCCGGCGGGTCAGACCTCGTGCCCCGGGTCCGCGAGCCACCGGTGGACGGCTTCCTTGCCGGCCACGGTGACCGGCGCGGGCCCGTCGGGTGCGGGGCCCTCGTCCTCGTCGACGCCGGTGGGACGACGCGGGCCGCGACCCGGGCGGCACCGGGCGAACAGCGCGCCCTGCTTCCGGGCGGCTTCGTCCCCGGCCGTCCCGGACCGGTGCCCGGCCGCCTCACGCAGCCACACCGGCGCCGGACGGTCGACGACCCGCTGATCCGTGGTCCGCCCGGCGGGCGGGCTGGTCGCCGCGTACTGGCGCACGAACCTGACCCTGCGCCAACTGGCGTCGCTGTTCGGGATGTCCAAGTCCGCCGGTGCGATGAGTCCGTCATGGTGACCGAGTCACCGCCGAGGGCGGGGGGACGTCACCTGCTGCCGGGTTCGTCTCACCCGGTACGCGGCCACCAGAAAGCATCCAGCCTGAACCCCCACGCTCCTCCAACCTCGCGCGCCGTGCAATGAACGGCCGGGACCACCCCGCCCAGCCGCAGGTGGGGCCCCTCGCGCCACTGGCGTGCCCCCGGCGCCGACGTGGCCGGTGGCCGGACGGTTGCCCATCGGCCCGCCGCGGCGGATCCTCGGGCACGGATGATCCTCGTACCGGGCAGGGAGCAGGCATGACGACCGACGCCACCGAGACCACCGTCACCGACGAGGTGGTGCGGAGCCTGCGCGGGACGGCGGACCCCCGCCTGCGCGAGCTGCTCACCGGCCTGGTCCGCCATCTGCACGCCTTCGCCCGCGAGACCCGCCTGACGCGGGAGGAGTGGGAGCGGGCCATCGGGTTCCTGACGGCGACCGGACAGACGTGTACCGACACCCGGCAGGAGTTCATCCTCCTCTCGGACGTCCTCGGACTGTCCATGCTGGTCGAGACGGTCCACGGCGACCGAGCGGCCGGCGCGACCGAGTCGACGGTCCTCGGCCCCTTCCACCTGACCGAGTCCCCGGTCCGCGCCCTCGGCGACAGCATCGACCTGGTGGGCGGCGGCGAGCCCTGCGTTGTCAGCGGCCGGGTGCGGTCCCAGGACGGCACCCCGCTGCCCGGTGCCGTGCTCGACGTCTGGCAGGCCGACGGCGACGGCTTCTACGACGTGCAGCGCCCGGACACCCAGCCGCCGGGCAACGGCCGCGGCCTGTTCACGGCGGACGCCGAGGGTCGCTTCCGGTTCCGCACCTGCGTGCCGAGCCCCTACCCGATCCCCACGGACGGCCCGGTCGGCGAGCTGCTGCGGGCCACCGGCCGGCACCCCTACCGCCCCGCGCACATCCACTTCATCGCAGCCGCCGACGGGCACACGCCGGTCACCACGCACATCTTCGTGGCGGGCGGCGACCACCTCGACTCCGACGCGGTGTTCGCGGTGAAGGAGAACCTGGTCCAGGACTTCGAAGTGACCGACGACCCCGCCCTGGCACGGGAGTTCGGGGTCCCGAACCCGTTCCGCCACGCCCGCTTCGACCTCGTACTGGAGCGCACCGCGTGAACGTCCCGGGCTTCTCCCACGAGACCCGCCCGGTGCGGGTCGTCTTCCGCCCCGGCGCCGCCCGGACCGCACCGCCGGAGGAGGCCGACCGCCTCGGCCTGCGGCGGCTGCTCGTGGTCTGCGGCAGCCGGGGCGAGAGCACCGCGCGGGCCGTCGCACAGGCGCTCGGCGACGCCTGCGCGGGACTGCACACCGGGGCCCGTATGCATGTGCCCGCCGACACCGCCGAGCGGGCCGTCGAGGCGGCCCGGGCAGCCGGCGCCGACGGGATCACCGCGGTCGGCGGCGGCTCCGCGATCGGCCTCGGCAAGGCGATCGCCCTGCGCACGCGGCTGCCGCTGATGGCCGTGCCGTCGACCTACTCCGGCTCCGAGATGACCCCCGTCTGGGGCCTGACCGAGCACGGCGTCAAACGCACCGGCCGCGACGCGGTGGTCCAGCCCCGCAGCGTCGTCTACGACCCCGAACTCACCCTGTCCCTGCCCGGACCGCTCACCGTGACCAGCGGTGTCAACGCGCTCGCCCACGCCGTCGAGGCCCTCTACGCCTCGGACGCCTCGCCCCTGGTGTCGCTGATGGCGGAGGACGGCGCCCGGGCGCTGGCCGAAGCCCTGCCGGCCCTGGCGAAGCGGCCCGGCGACCTCGACGCGCGTGCCCGTGCCCTCTACGGGGCCTGGCTGTGCGGGACGTGCCTCGGCTCCACCACGATGGGCCTGCACCACAAGATCTGCCATGTGCTGGGCGGCACCTTCGGGATGCCGCACGCCGAGACGCACACGGTGGTGCTTCCGTACGTCCTCGCCCACAACGCCCCCGCCGTTCCACAAGCGATGGCCGCGCTGCGCCGGGCGCTGGGCGCGCGGGACGTCCCGCGCGCCCTGTGGGAGCTGGCCGGGAGCCTGGGCGCGCCGCGCTCCCTGGCCGAACTCGGCCTGGCACCGGGCGATGTGGGGACGGCGGCCGACCAGGTGGCGGCCCAGCCGTACGCCAATCCGCGTCCGGTGACGGCGGACGCGGTCCGGGCCGTTCTCCGGGCGGCCTACGAGGGCCGGCCGCCGCGGACGCCCGAGGTGTGAGCGCCGGCCACGGGAGCGCGGGCGGACGCGGGAAGGCCCCGACTGGACGGGGGGACCAGCCGGGGCCGTGCGCGGTGGCGTGCGGAGGGCGGTCGCCTCGCGGCGAAAGGCTCCACAGGGCTTCAGCCGAACGATCGTCCCTGTGGGCTGTGGGTAGGCCCGGGGACACTGTCCCCTCCGCGGCCACATACAGATGAACGGTCAACCAACGCTGGTTGTTCCGGCCTTGTCCCGTGCCGCGTGTGAAGTGGAGCACGCCTCCCCGGCAGTACGAGGTCTGCGGCCGGCCGTGGATGAAGTGCCCGCCCGTCAGGGGCAGTCGTAGGTGAATCGGGTGCCGGCCGTCCGGCCCGAGGGGGTGAGGACGCGCAGCGTCGCCCGGGCGCGGTAGAGACCCTCGCCGTGGAACGTCCACAGCAGATGTACCCGCGCCTGCTTCCGGCCCGAGGGCAGCACCTCGCGCAGGACACCGGAGGTCGTGCCGTCGCTGCGTACCCAGCGGTAGGTGACGGTGCCCGGCCGGCCGTCGGTGGTGATCACGCCCGTCACGTCCACGGTGTCGTCGCAGGCCGCGGCCGACGCGCGGGAGGTGACGGACACGCTCTCCACGGTGAGACTGCTGCCCGCGCGGTACCAGGCGAGGAGTACGACGAGCGCGACCAGCACCAGCAGTGGCAGGGCGTGCCGGCGCGGGTCACGGCGTGGACGCGGGGCGGGCGCCGGCAGGACCGGCAGGGTCGTGTGGGAGCGGTTCGCCAGGGCGGCGGTCACGCCGGGTCCGAAGCGCAGCAGTGTGCCCTCGACGCGGTCGGGCGGAGTCGGCGGCGGGGCCGGCCTCCCGGCGGGTTCCTCGACCAGTGTGCGGTCCGGCTCGGGACGCTGGAACCAGTGACTGCCCAGCACCGTGGCGCTGTACTCGTCCTCGGCGGTGGGGACGGCGACGGCGGAGGGCGGTTCGCCGCCGAGCCGCCGCGTGGAATCGTCGGGCGCGGTCATCGGATGTCGCACCGCCTCGTGAGGAGTTGCTGCGACGCGCCGCCGTCGGCGGACGCGGGGGTCGTGGTGGCCTGTACGGCCCAGTAGCAGCCGGTGCCCTGGAAGGTGTGGTCGACGGAGAGCGTGTACTGCGTGGCGCCGCTGCGGTCGAAGGTCTGCGGCGAGCCGTCCGGCGTGCCGAGCTGCCCGCTGGTGTCGCCCGTGTACCAGGAGACGGTGACGGTGACGGGACCGGTGCCGTCCACGGTGACGGTGACGGTCGTCGTACCCGTGCTCGGGCCGGTCTGCCGGAAGCCGGTGACGGTGACGGACTTGACCGCGGGCGCGGCAGGCGGGGCGGACGTCGTGGGCGGAGCGGTCGTCGGCGGCGGCGTGGTCGTCGCGCCGCCGGACGGCGTCACGTCGGCGGTGGTGTCCGGGGCGGACGGCGACGCGCCGCCGGAGGTTGCCGTGCCGGAGCCGGACGGTGAGGGGCTCGGCGGCCCGGTGGGGTCGGGGGACCCGGACGGACCGGCCGTCGAGGTCGCCGTGGAGGCGGCGGCGGTGGGGCCCGACGCCACTGCGGGCCGCGCGCTGGTCGTGGCGAGCGCCTGCGCCGCCTGCGCCGCGTCCGGGTTCCCGCCGCGCGGCAGGCCGTGGGCGAGAAGGACCAGCAGGAGCGCGGCGACGACGGCCACGAGCACCCCGGGGAGGGTGGGACGCCACGCGCGCGCCCGTCCGGCGCCCCGGGCCGGCGCCTGACGCAGGACGGTCCGTGCCAGGTCCGTGGTGGATTCCGCCCTGCTGCGGGCCGACGGCAGCAGCAGCGCCAGCAGTACGACGAGGGCGGCGAGTCCGGCCCGGCCGCGTTCCTCCCAGTCGGGGCCGTAGCCGCCGACCGCGGCCGCCTCCAGTTCCGCGACGAACGCCTCGGCGTGCGAGGGCCGCTGTGCCGGGGACTTGGCCAGACCGCGCAGGACCAGTGGCCGTACGGCTTCGGGCACCTCCTCGGCGGGGACGGGGGAGTCGACGTGGTGCAGGGCGAGTTCGGCGAGGTTGTCGCCCGCGTACGGTTTGTGGCCCGTCAGGCATTCGAAGAAGGTCGCCGTGGCCGCGTACACGTCGCCGGCCGGTGAGGCGGGCGCCCCCGTCCACTGCTCAGGAGCCATGTAGGAGGGCGTTCCGGCCACACCGGCGCTCTCACCGGTGCTCACGGCGATGCCGAAGTCGACGAGCTTCGACGCGCCGTCCGGCATGACCAGGACGTTCTCCGGCTTGTAGTCCCGGTGGACCACGCCGAGGCGGTGCGCGTCGGCCAGGCCGAGCAGCGAGCCCTTGAGGAGCACGAGCGCCGCCTCGGGCTCGATCGGGCCCTGCCTGGTCAGCACGGACCGCAGGGAGGCGCCGTCCACGAGCTCCATCACGATGGCGGCGCCGTCGGGGCTCTCCACGTACTCGTACAGTCCTGCGACATAGGGGCTGTCGAGGCCGCCGAGCAGCCGGGCCTCCGCGCGGAAGTCGTGCACGAAGCCCGGGCGGGTGTGCAGCGACTCACTGAGGTACTTCACCGCGACCGGGATGCCGGTGTCCTCGTGCACGGCGAGCACGACCCGCCCGCTCGCACCGGAGCCCAGTTCCAGCGACTCGGTGTATCCGGGAACTGCCCATGTGCTCATCCGCATCCCCCTCGGGGCCGTCCTGGTTCCGGTGCGTTCCAGGCCTCGGAAGCTTCCGGCCACGCGATGACAGACACCATTTCGGCCACTTCGGTTGCGGTCAAGCGGCGAGACGGCTCCCGGTGCGTGGCCGGCGGTCCACGCCGTGGCCGCAAACGCGCCACGGTCCACCTCCCGGCGGGGGCGGTGGACCGTGGCGACCCTCCCGGAGGGTCAGGCCCGGGCGGGCGCGGGAACGCGGGGAGGCGTTCCCCCGGGGTGCGCCGGCGTCAGGAGCAGCCCGCCGGCGTGGGCTGCGACGCGTCGCGGATCAGCGCCTCGTGGGCCGCCTTCAGCCGTTCCACGTCGGGCTTCACCACCTTCCGGTCGTAGGTGACCAGTCCGTTCAGTTCGCCCTCCACGTCGGAGATCTGGGTGTAGACGGCGCCGTTGCCGCCCGCGCAGGCGAGCCGGTGCACCTCGGCCAGCCGGGCCAGGTAGTCGTCGGTGTACGTCGCCGGGTCGACGTCCACGTAGGACTGCTGCACCGACCAGGCGTGACCGGGCACCGCAAGGCCGAGACCGCCGTACTCACCGCTGACCAGGGCCCGTTTCCCGTCGGGGGCGGGGGGCAGCGCGGGGCTCGGATAGCCGTGCTCGTCCATGATGTCGCCGGTGCCGCCGTCGGCGCCCAGGTTGAGGCCCGACATGCTGTTGACCAGCCGGGTCGGGTCCCAGGACTTGGCCTGGTCGGCGATGCGGGCCTCGTCGTACTGGCCCCAGCCCTCGTTGAAGGTCACCCACATGACGATCGACGGGCTGCTGTAGTGCTCGTCGATCATCTGCTTCATCTCGCGCTCGTACTCGGCGCGGGACGCGGCGTCCGGATCGACCCCGGCGGTCATCGCGGGCATGTCCTGCCACACCATCAGGCCCAGCCGGTCCGCCCAGTAGAACCAGCGGTCGGGCTCCACCTTGATGTGCTTGCGGACCGCGTTGTAGCCCAGCCGCTTGTGCAGCTTGAGGTCGTAGGCGAGGGCCTCGTCGGTCGGCGCGGTGTGCAGGCCGTCCGGCCAGAATCCCTGGTCGAGGGTGGCCATCATGAAGACGGGCTTGCCGTTGAGGACGGTGCGCGGGACGCCGTCGACCTTCTCCACGGCGACGGACCGCATCCCGAAGTAACTGCCGACCCGGTCGGCGCCGACCTTCACCCGCAGGTCGTACAGGAACGGGTCGTCGGGCGACCACAGGCGCGGATGGGCGATCCTCAGCACCAGCGGCTTCCCGGTGCGGCCCGTGACCGTACCCACCGCGCGCTTCCCGGCGTACGCCGTGGCGGTGACCGCCACTCCGTCCCGGACGCCCTGGGGTTCGACGACGAGCCGGCTGCCCGCCACGTCGGGCGTCAGCTTCAGCGAGTCGACGTGGTCGGCGGCGACCGGTTCCATCCAGACGGTCTGCCAGATGCCGGAGGACGGCGTGTACCAGATGCCGCTGGGGTCCAGACGCTGCTTGCCCAGCGGCGGGTTCGCACCGCCCTGCGCGTCCGTCGGGTCGAAGACGCCGACGATCAGTTCCTGGGTACGGCCGGGCTTCAGCGCGTCGGTGACGTCGGCGCTGAACTTGTCGTAACCGCCCTTGTGTTCGGCCACCCTGGTGCCGTTGACGTACACCTCGGACTGCCAGTCGACGGCGCCGAAGTTGAGCCGCAGCCGCTTGCCCGAGCCGATCTTCCAGTCCTTGGGAACGGTGAAGGTCCGGCGGTACCACATGCGGTCCTCGTGCCGTTCGATGCCGGAGAGCTGGGACTCCACCGGGTACGGCACGAGGATCCTCTCGCCGAGGTTCCTGCCGACCGGGGGCCGCTCCCCGGCCTCGGCCGCCGCGAACTGCCACTGGCCGTTGAGGTTGCGCCAGTCGGCGCGGGTCAGTTGGGGGCGCGGGTACTCGGGGTGGGCGTTGCGCGGGGTGACGTCGTCCGCCCACTTCGTGCGGAGTTGGTGGGTGGAGTGGTTGGGGCCGCTGCTCCAGAAGGCGTTGACAACGTTGCCATCGCTGCCGGAAAGGCCACCCTGTCCGTCGTAGCGCAGGTCGGCGGTGCCACGGGCCGTGCCGGTCTTGTTGCCGACGACCGGTTCCGCTAGGCCGATCAGCAGGATCCTCGGGTCGGCGGGATCCAGACGGGCGTCGGTCAGCGGCCACTTGGCGCCGCCGATCACGGCCTGCGTGTGGTCCGTGAAGCCGGCCGGGGGCGCGGTGAGGGCCTGGGCGAAGTCCAGGCGCAGGGTGCGTCCGTCGGCCAGGACCGTCGTCGCGACGGCGCCGTCGTAGGCGTAGCCGTCGGGCAGCCGGAACGCCGACTGGGGGACGGCCGTCCTGTCGCCGCCGGGCGGAGTCCAGCGCAGGTGCAGGTTGGAGCCGCCGAAGTGCTCGAAGTACTCGACCTTGATGTCGTAGGCCCGTCCGGCGGTCAGGTCGACGGGCTGGGAGGTCTGTTCCCGGTCCCAGTCGTCGACCCAGTGGTCGATGGTGAGCCGACCGTCGATCCACAGCCGGAAGCCGTTGTCGCCGGTGATCGAGAAGGTGTGGGCGCCGGTCTGGTCCGGGACGATCCGGCCGGTCCAGCGGACGCTGACGTCGTCGGACTGTCCGGTGGCGAAGTTCAGGCGCGGCTCCAGGTTGTCGAAGTCGAGATGGGTGTCGAAGCCGGTGGCCTTCAACTCGTGGAAGTCGAAGGCCCCGGGGGCGGACTGGGTGTAGTACTCGGCTTTCAGGCCGTGGACCTCGACGGGTTCACCAGCCGCGGTCGCGGCCGGCGCGGCGGTGAGACCCGCCATGCCGAGCACCGCTGCGAGCAGGAGAGCCAGTCGAATTCTGAGGTGCCTGATGCGCACGAATCCTCCTTGCTGAGGAAGGGTGGCGGCTCGTTGCTTCGGTCTCTACAACGTGGGAAGGAGCGGCGGTTGGCATCACAACACGGCTCCTGCCCTCTGTCCAGGGGCATGACGAACGCGCCGGTGGTGGGCGGCGCGCGGGCATGAGGAGGAGTCGCCGTGCGGGTCGGCCCCTGCCGCACGAGCACGGTCTGCGCGCGCCGCAGGACGTGGCGGTGGCCGGGTTCGACGATCTTCAGGGGCCGGTTCGGGGCGGTCACCCTGACCACCGTCTCACCGGACAGGCAGGCCGTCGCACGCCTGGCGGTGGCCCCCCTCCTGCGCGGCCTCGCGGGCGCGGCGAAGCCCGGCGGGCCGCGACTGACGCCGGGAATCAGGCTGACGGAGCGCGAGAGCACCCTGGGCGCGGACGGCACCAGCCGTCACGCGTGACCGCGCCGAGGAACCCGAGACCGCCCGGCGCCACTGCACGATCGTCTCCGTCTCCAGGTGGGCCGGCACCGTACCGGCGCGGCACCTCCCGCTTCAGTCGCTCTTGCGGGCCACGCCGCCGTAGAAGCCGATCTCGCCGGAGCGGGCCGGAGGCGGGGTGTCCGGACGCCAGAACGGGACCTGGGCCAGGCCGGGTTCGATCAGGTCGAAGCCGTCGAAGAACCGCTCGATCTCCGCGCGGGGGCGCAGGTTGAGGGTGGCGGTGGCCTGGCGGTAGACGGCCTGGGCGGCGCTGCGGTCGGCGAAGTCGCCGGTGGCGTGGGAGAGCACGAGGAAGCTGCCGACGGGGAGCGCGTCCCGGAGGGTGGCGATGATCTGTCCTGGTCTGTCCGCTTCGGTGAGGAAGTGGACGACGGCCACCAGCAGCAGGGCGACCGGCTCGTCGAAGTCGATGACGCGGCGGACCTCGGGGTGGTCCAGGACGGCCTGCGGGTCGCGCAGGTCGGCGAGGACGGTGCTGGTCTCGCCGGAGCGGCTGAGCAGCGCGTTGGCGTGCGTGTTGACGATCGGGTCGTTGTCGACGTAGGCGATGCGTACGTCCGGTGCGATCTCCTGGGCGGTCTCGTGCACGTTCGGCGAGGTGGGCAGCCCGGTGCCGATGTCGAGGATCTGCCGGACCCCGCTCTTGACGACGTGGCGGACGGCGCGCTGGAGGAAGGCGCGGTTGGCGCGCACGCCGATCCGCACCTCGGGTGCCGCGGCGGCGAGTTGGTCGGCGGCCCGCTGGTCGACCTCGTAGTTGTCCTTGCCGCCGAGCAGGTAGTCGTAGATGCGCGCGGGGTGCGGCCTGCTGGTGTCGATCTCCTCGGCACGGAAGCCGTTCTCTCTCACGCTGTGCTCCTCTCGACGAACCGCTCCGGCTCCCCACCGTGCACGGTTCGGACAGTTTTCCATATCAACCTCGTTGCTCAGGGCGGCAGTTCACGGGACAGGGCGAACCCGGCACCGAGGGTGCGCCGGCTGCCGGGTTGCTCGTCGGGTCCGGATGCCGACCGGTGGCGGGACACGGCTGCTGTCCTGAAGACGAAGGCGCAGGGCGTCGCGAACAGGGTGCTGCCCGACAGTGTCAGGGCAGCGCCCACCGCGGGATGGCGGAGCCGGTCACCGCGGGCGACGGCGGGACGGCGTGGGAGAACGCGCCGAGGGCCGGTCCCGTGCTTGCGGGGACCGGCCCTCGGGCTCGGGGAGTCGCGGACTGCCGGTGGGTGCGCCGGTCAGTGGGCGGCGAGGAGTTCGAGCGTGTCGATCACGCGGTTCGAGAAGCCCCACTCGTTGTCGTACCAGGCGACCACCTTGACGTGCCGGCCGTCGACGCGGGTGAGCGCCGAGTCGAAGATCGACGAGGCCGGGTTGCCGGTGATGTCGGACGACACGAGTTCGTCCTCGGAGTACTCCAGGATGCCGGCGAGCGGACCCTGGGCCGCCGTGCGGTAGGCCGCCAGGACCTCGTCGCGGGTCACGTCGCGGGCGACTGTGGTGTTGAGTTCGACGATCGACCCGACCGGGACCGGCACGCGGATCGAGTCGCCCGACAGCTTGCCGTCGAGGCTCGGCAGGACCAGGCCGATCGCCTTGGCCGCGCCGGTCGTGGTCGGCACGATGTTGACCGCGGCGGCGCGGGCCCGGCGGGCGTCACGGTGCGGGCCGTCCTGGAGGTTCTGCTCCTGCGTGTAGGCGTGCACCGTCGTCATGAAGCCGTGTTCGATGCCGGCGAGCTCGTCCAGCACCGCGGCGAGGGGCGCGAGGGCGTTGGTGGTGCACGAGGCGTTCGAGACGACCGTGTGCAGGGCCGGGTCGTAGGCGTCGGTGTTGACCCCGAAAGCGAGGGTGACGTCGGCGCCGTCGGAGGGCGCGCTGACCAGGACCTTCCGCGCGCCCGCGTCGAGGTGGGCGCGGGCGTCCTTGGCCGACGTGAAGCGACCTGTCGCCTCCAGCACGATGTCGACGCCCAGTTCACCCCACGGCAGCTGGGCCGGCTCCCGCTCGGCGAGCACGGCGATACGGCGGCCGTCCACGACGAGGGCGTCCTCCTCGGCGGTCACGGGGCGGCCGAGCCGGCCGGCCGTCGAGTCGTAGGCGAGCAGTCGCGCGAGGGTGGCGGGCTTCGTGAGGTCGTTGACGGCGACGATCTCCAGGTCGCTGTCGCGTTCGAGAAGTGCGCGCAGCACGTTGCGTCCGATGCGGCCGAATCCGTTGATGGCGATGCGAGTCATGTGAGGTGTCCCTTCGGTTCGTCACCAGGCTCGCGCGCGGCGTCCGCGCGGGACAGCGGCGAGATCGCCATGGTTCGAAAGGATCGCGCCAGGGCGCCGGGGTACTGAGGGATCGCGCCAAGCGCCGGAGAGCTACTCGCCCTTGGTGAAGGTGCGCCGGTACTCGCTCGGCGTGGTGCCCAGGATGCGCTGGAAGTGCAGCCGCAGATTGGCGCCGGTGCCCAGGCCCACGTCCGCGGCGATCTGCTCCACGCCGCGCTCCGACCGCTCCAGCAGCTCACGGGCCAGGTCGACGCGGGCACGCATCACCCACTGCATCGGCGTGTAACCGGTCTCCTCGACGAAGCGCCGTGAGAACGTGCGCGGCGCCACCGCCGCGTGCCGGGCGAGGACGTCGAGGGTGAGCGGTTCGCCGAGCCGGTGCAGCGCCCACTCACGGGTGACGGCGAACCGCTCACCGAGCGGCTCGGGCACACTGCGCGGCACGTACTGCGCCTGTCCGCCGCTGCGGTACGGCGCCGCGACGAGCCGCCGGGCGGCGTGGTTCGACGCGGCCACTCCGAGCTCGCCGCGCAGGACGTGCAGGCACAGGTCGATGCCCGAGGCGGCGCCCGCCGACGTCAGGACGCTGCCCTCGTCGACGAACAGCACGTTCTCGTCGACCCGGACGAGCGGATGCTTCGCCGCGAGGGCCCGCGTGTAGTGCCAGTGCGTCGTGGCACGCCGGCCGTCGAGCAGTCCGGTGGCGGCGAGCGCGAAGGCGCCCGTCGAGATGGCGGCGAGCCGCGCGCCCCGGTCGTGGGCGGTGACCAGCGCGTCGACGACTGCGCGCGGGGGGTCTTCGCGGTCGGGGAACCGGTAGCCGGGGATGAACACGATGTCGGCCCACGCCAGTGCGTCGAGCCCGTCGGCGACGTGGTACGACAGACCGTCGCCGCCGGTCACCAGACCCGGTTCCGCCCCGCACACCCGTACCTCGTACGGCATGCTCGCCCGGGTCGTGAAGACCTGCGCGGGGATGCCCACGTCGAGCGGCTTCGCGCCTTCGAGCACGAGGACGGCGACACGATGCAGGCGGGAGGCTGACACGGGGAACAGGGTATGCGGGGCGCGACGCGGCAGCGGGGGCGACCTCAGGCCACCTCACACTTCGGGCGCGAGCTGACCGTTCCGGCGGGCGGGCGGGCGGGCGGAGCGGCGGTGCGGCTGCCGATCGGACGGTCGCGGCGGTCAGGCTTTCGTGGGCACCGGTCGCCGCAGCAGGTAGACGCCCGCCGCCGACACCAGGACGGCCATGCAGGCGATGAACACCAGGCCGGCGCCCTCCAGGCCGATCGGGTCCACCAGCAGCCCCACCCCGATCACCGGCACCGAGATGCCGGTGTAGGCCACCACGAACAGGGCCGAGACGACCGCGGCGCGCCGGTCCGCGGGAGACGCCCCGGCAACCGCCGACAACGCCCCGCGGAACGCCAGCCCCTGTCCGCCGCCGCCGACGACCGCGGCCAGCACCACCAGCACCAGCAGGTCCCAGTGCAGCGCGCCGGCGAGGAGGGCCAGCCCGGCGAGGAGCGCCGCGCAGCCCAGGGGCAGTGAGCGCCCCACCCCGACCCGGCCGACGGCCAGTTGGCCCGCGGTCGAGGCGAAGAAGGCGAGCGCGACGACGAGTCCGCTCACGGCGTGGTCGGTCACGTCCAGGGACTGCGCGAGGAAGGCGGGGCTGACCGAGGTGAACACCCCGAACAGGGCGAACCCCACGAAGGAGGCGATCGCCGCCGGCCCGAACACCGCCCGTACCTGCGAGGGGAGTTGGGGTCGCTGCGGCCGTACGGCGCGCAGCGGCCGCCGCTTGTCCACGGTCTCCGGCAGCCGCAGCAGGACGGCGGCCGAGCAGGCCACCAGGGCGAGGTGCACGGCGAACGGCAGGTACAGCGGCCAGGGGGCGTACTGCGCGAGCACTCCGGCGAGCAGCGGTCCGCAGCCCAGCCCGCCCATGTTGGCGGCCGTCGCCACGAACGTGGCCCGGGCGGCACCGCCGGAGGGCGCCAGGTCCATCACGTACGCGGTGGCGGCCCCGGTGAACAGACCGGCGGACAGTCCCGACAGCAGCCGCCCCGCGTACAGCCAGCCCAGCCCGGTGGCGCACAGGAAGCAGACGGCGCTGGCCGCGGCGAACCCCAGGCCCCACAGCAGCACCGGACGCCTTCCCACGGTGTCGGAGGCGTTGCCCGCCAGCAGCAGAACGCCGATGACCCCGAAGGCGTACACGGCGTAGACGACGGTGACCATCAGCTCGGAGAAGCCGAACTTCTCCTGGTAGAGGCCGTAGAGGGGGGTCGGGAGAGTGGTGCCGGCCATGCACACGGCGAACACCGCCCCACTGAGCAGACACTGGTGCCATCCTCGGCGATCACCGTCCATGCCGCAGACCGTATCCCCGCACCCCGTCCCACCCCGCCCACACCGCCCGGCGAGCCGCGGCGGCGAGGGGGCGGCCCGCGGCTGGTCGTGGGGCTCGGCGTGAACCCGGCACGCGGGCTGCGCCGAGGGCCGGATGCCGGATGCCGGATGCCGGATGCCGGATGCCGGATGCCGGCGGGGGTGGATGCACCGGCCGTCGCACCCGCGGCGTCGCGGCGTCGGTGAGGCGGAACCACCCCTGGCGTGCCGAGATCCGCGCGTGCCGAGATCCACGCGTGCCGAGGTCCGCGTGTGCCGAGGTCCGCGTGTGCCGAGATCCGCGTGTGCCGATCCGCGCGTGCCGAGGTCCGCGGGGTGCCGAAATCCTCAGGGGTGGCGGAAGAAATCGGTGGCGCGGGTTCAGCGGGAGCGGGTGGCTCCGAAGCCGGTCTCGTGGGTCCAGAGGTGGGTGCACGACGGGCACTGGAGGTGGAGCAGGCTGCCGGTGTGGGACAGCAGGTAGCGCCAGTGCTCGGAGCAGGTGCGCCGCTCGGTGCAGGCCGTGCAGCCGCGCGCGTCGTCGCAGCCCGGGCAGGCCACCCAGGCGCGGCGGCCGATCTCCGCCTGAGGGTCAAGTGGCAGCACGGCCGCCCCCGGTGCCGGGCAGCACGCCGGCCGCCACCAGGTCGTCGTAGACGCGCTGCTGCTGCTCGTCCAGACCCGAGTACAGCAGGCCGTACGCGGCGCTCTCGTCGCGCAGGGCGTCGAGCGGGTTCCAGTCGGGGCCGAGGGCGTCCAGGACGTGGGCGCGGCGCAGCAGCTCGTGTGCGGTGAGGTCGACGGCGAAGTCGGTCGGCGCGGCGGGGTCCGGCGGGCTCGCCGCCGGTCGGTTCCCGGCCGGTTCGTCCCGTTCGCCGGGGGTGGGGTCTTCAGGGCGCATGTGGCCGAACTTAGGTAGCCCTTCCTGGTGAGGGCAAGGGAACGTTAGGCACCTCACAGCAGGTCGGCACGGGCTCGGGCCCGCTCCCACCGGCTCGTGCGCGGCTGCCGGAGCCGGCGTCCGCGGCCGGGCCCTCAGTCCTGCTCGGGGGAAAGGGCGTACAGCCGGGGCAGGTTGACCACGACCGCCTCCCTGGTGCTGCGGGCGGTGACCACCACGGCCTCGTCGGACGGGTCGGGGTTCTCCTCGCGATGCGGACGAAGGGCGGTACCAAGACGTGGTCAAGACGGTGCTCCCGCCGGCCACCGGCGGCAGCGTCGCCCACGTCCTGGCGATCGGCTGCACGCCGGGGCCGGTGCTGAGTTCCATGGGGGCCGCGCACATCGTCCCGGGCTGGTTCACGCTCGACAAGGACATCACCGTCGACGCCGACGGCACACCGGTGGTCGCCACCGCCACCGCCGAGGCCCTCGGACCGGTCAGTAATGGAGAAGCGCCGGTCACCGGGTCGCGGATACCGTGACTCGACCGGGCCGGAGCCAGTCGGAGCGGGTGGGATCGAGTCGGGCGGCAGCGGCGGACACCGCCGGGGCGGTCCCGCCGGAGCGAGGGAGACACGATGAGCAGGGCCACGACGACGGACACGCGGTCGCCTGCGCCGCACGACGCCGACAGCCACGACCTGATCCGGGTGCACGGCGCCCGCGTGAACAACCTCAAGGATGTCAGCGTCGAGATCCCCAAGCGGCGGCTGACGGTGTTCACCGGCGTGTCCGGCTCGGGCAAGAGCTCGCTGGTGTTCGGGACCATCGCCGCCGAGTCGCAGCGGATGATCAACGAGACCTACAGCGCCTTCGTGCAGGGCTTCATGCCGACGCTGGCGCGGCCCGAGGTCGACGTCCTCGAAGGGCTGACGACCGCGATCATCGTCGACCAGCAGCGGCTGGGCGCCGACCCCCGCTCCACGGTCGGCACCGCCACCGACGCCAACGCGATGCTGCGCATCCTCTTCAGCAGGCTGGGCGATCCGCACATCGGCTCGCCCCAGGCGTTCTCCTTCAACGTCGCCTCGGTCCAGGCGAGCGGCGCGTACAAGGTGGACCGCGGCGCCGACAGGACCAAGACCGTCAAGCGGACCTTCACCCGCACCGGCGGCATGTGCACGCGCTGCGAAGGGCGGGGCGCGGTCTCCGACATCGACCTCACGCAGCTCTACGACGACTCCAAGTCGATCGCCGAGGGCGCGTTCACCATCCCCGGCTGGAAGTCGGACAGCTTCTGGACCGTCCGCGTCTACGCCGAGTCGGGCCTCCTCGACCCGGACAAACCGATCCGCAGGTTCACCAAGAAGGAGATGCACGACTTCCTCTACCGGGAGCCCACCAAGGTGAAGGTCGAGGGCGTGAACCTCACCTACGAGGGGCTGATCCCGAAGATCCAGAAGTCGTTCCTCTCCAAGGACCGGGAGGCGATGCAACCGCACATCCGCGAGTTCGTGGACCGGGCGGTCACCTTCACCACCTGCCCCGAGTGCGACGGCACCCGGCTCAGCGAGGCCGCCCGGTCGTCACGGATCGGCAGGATCAGCATCGCCGACGCGTGCGCGATGCAGATCAGCGACCTGGCCGACTGGGTCCGCGGCCTCGACGAGCCCACGGTCGCGCCACTGCTCACCGCGCTGCGGCAGGCCCTCGACTCGTTCGTGGAGATCGGCCTCGGCTACCTCTCCCTCGACCGGCCGTCCGGCACCCTGTCGGGCGGCGAGGCGCAGCGCGTCAAGATGGTCCGCCACCTCGGCTCCTCGCTCACCGACGTCACCTACGTCTTCGACGAGCCCACCATCGGTCTGCACCCCCATGACATCGAGCGGATGAAC
Source organism: Streptomyces sp. NPDC043878 (assembly GCF_056435735.1). Classification (NCBI taxonomy): domain Bacteria; kingdom Bacillati; phylum Actinomycetota; class Actinomycetes; order Kitasatosporales; family Streptomycetaceae; genus Streptomyces; species Streptomyces sp. NPDC043878. Next base: position 94,801 of record NZ_JBWKDW010000011.1, on the reverse strand, counting down.
GGCCTGCTGCTGCGCCTGCGGGACAAGGGCAACACGGTGCTCGTGGTGGAACACAAGCCGGAGACGATCCGGATCGCCGACCACGTCGTGGACCTCGGCCCCGGCGCCGGTACGGCGGGCGGCACCGTCTGCTTCGAGGGCACCGTCGAGGGGCTGCGGACCGGGGGCACCGTCACCGGCCGTCACTTCGACGACCGGGCGTCGCTGAAGAAGACGGTGCGCACCCCCACCGGCACCCTGGAGGTCCGTGGGGCGAAGGCGCACAACCTGCGCGACGTCGACGTCGACATCCCGCTCGGGGTGATGGTCGTCGTCACCGGGGTCGCCGGTTCCGGCAAGAGCTCGCTGGTGCACGGGTCCGTCCCGGCCGGCGCGGGGGTGGTGTCGGTCGACCAGGGCGCGATCCGTGGCTCCAGGCGCAGCAATCCGGCGACGTACACCGGGCTCCTCGACCCGATCCGCAAGGCGTTCGCGAAGGCCAACGGCGTCAAGCCGGCCCTGTTCAGCGCCAACTCCGAGGGCGCCTGCCCCACCTGCAACGGCGCCGGGGTCGTCTACACCGACCTGGCGATGATGGCGGGCGTCGCCACCACCTGCGAGGAGTGCGAGGGCAAGCGGTTCGAGGCGTCGGTCCTCGACCACCACCTCGGCGGTCGTGACATCAGCGAGGTGCTCGCGATGTCGGTGACGGAGGCCAGGGACTTCTTCGCGGCCGGCGAGGCGAGCACGCCGGCCGCGCACCGCATCCTGGAGCGGCTCGCCGACGTCGGACTCGGCTATCTCAGCCTCGGCCAGCCGCTCACCACGCTGTCCGGCGGCGAGCGGCAGCGGCTCAAGCTGGCGGGCCACATGGGTGAGAAGGGCGGCATCTACGTCCTGGACGAGCCGACCGCGGGGCTGCACCTCGCCGACGTCGAGCAACTGCTGGGCCTGCTCGACCGGCTCGTGGAGTCCGGGAAGTCGGTCATCGTGGTCGAGCACCACCAGGCGGTGATGGCGCACGCCGACTGGATCATCGACCTCGGGCCCGGCGCCGGTCACGACGGCGGCCGCGTCGTCTTCGAGGGCACACCCGCCGACCTCGTCGCAGCCCGCTCCACCCTCACCGGCGAACACCTCGCGGCCTACGTCGGCGCCTGACCCGGCGCGCCGGGTCAGGCAGCGGCCTCTCGTACGGCGACCGCACCTTGACCGGCCGGCTCGGGGCTCGGGGAGCGGCTCAGCGACCGCCCCAGCGTTCGGCCCGGCGCTTCGACACAGCGCCGGGTCAGCACGCACAGGGGCAACAGGGCGGCGAAGAAAGCCACTTCGAGTACGAGGTTGTCCCGTCGCCACCGGCCGATCGTGCCGTCGGTCACCGCCAGCAGCACGGGATGCACCAGGTAGACCGAGTAGCTGATCGTGCCGAGTCCCGTCAGCCACCGCCAGACACGGCGGTCGCGTACCGCCCACCCGGCACCGAAGGTGAGCACGGCCAGCAGGAACGCGACGATCCAGCCGAGCCGGGTGGCGAAGGCCCCGTCGCCGTACCCGTACGCGCTCCCCACCGCGCAGGCGACCACCACGGCAGCCGTGACGGCCGTGCGCCGCCGGCTGCTCTGCCCGTGGTCCGCCCGGTACACGGCGGTCCCGAGGAACATCACGGCGAGGATCACCAGGCCCTCCCAGAGCGGAACCGTGCCGTTCGACGCGAGAAGGACGAGCGCGAGGGCCCGGCCGAGGAGGCCTCCGGCGACGCGTGGCACGGGCGACCCGGCGCTCGCGCAGCGGACGGCGATCACCAGGACCACCGAGGCGGAGGCGGTGACCTGGCGGATACCCAGTGCCGCCGCGGCCTCCGTCACGGTCAGCTGGTCCACCGCGATCAGTTCCATGACGGCCCGCTCGCCCTCGGGAAGCCTTGCCAGTGCCGCCCACACGCGTCGTCCCGGGCTCTCCGCGTCGACCTTGTCCTCGAGCCGGGGGATGTCGTCGGACTCCAGCAACCGCCGCCCACGGAACCGGAGATCGCGTTCCGCCTCCCGGGCGATCCGGCGCCGCTCCGACGACACGACGTTGCGTGCGATGCCGTAGAGCCAGGCGGTCTCGCTGCCGAGGCCGGGGCGGTAGGAGTCGGCCGAGTCGAGGACGGCGAGGAAGACCTCGGCCGTCAGGTCGGCCGCGGTGTGCGGGTCCTCGACGCGCCGGGCCACGAACCGCATTACCGCGTCCACGTGGCGCCGGTAGAACTCCTCGAAGAGCCGCGGATCCCGTACCGCCGCGGCCGGCCCGACCCGTAACCGCTGCGTCCGCTGTTTTCGCTCCGCGCCACCCACAGGTGTCTCCCTCTCCTCAAGGCTCCCCGGTCCGCCTCCTCCTCGCCGGAGGTTCACCGGAGGTCCGCGCACCCGCTTCACCGGTATTTGGGCCGGGAGGCGAAAAGCGTTACATCCGGCGCGACGGCGCGGGCGCGGCCGCTCGTGACACGCGGCACGGTCCCGCGCGGCACCACGGGAGGGGGCCGCAGGTCAGCGGGTCACAGGCGGATGACCACCAGGGCGCTGTCGTCGGTGTTGCCGGCGGGCGGGAGAAGGTCCGCCAGGAGACGGTCGGACAGGACCTCGGGGTCGGCGTCCCGGTGGCGGGTGAGGGAGTCGGCGAGGCGGGCCAGGCCGGCGTCGATGTCCTCGGTACGGCGTTCGATCAGTCCGTCGGTGTAGAGGACCAGGGTGGCGCCCTCGGTGAAGGCTGTGCTCGCCTGGGGGCGGGGGACGTGTTCGGGGCGGGCGCCGAGCGGCGGGTCGGTGGCCTGGTCGAGGAAGACCACACTGCCGTCGGGGTGCAGCAGCGCGGGAGGCGGATGGCCGGCGCTGCTGTAGGTGATGGTGTGGCTGCCCCAGTCGATGAAGGCCTTCACGGCGGTGGTCGACTCGGCGCCGTCGACGTATCGGGCGTACATCCCGAGGACGTCCAGCGCCTGGGCGGGGCCCTCGGCCACACGGGCGGCCGCGCTCAGGGCGCTGCGCAGCTGCCCCATGACGCAGGCCGCTCTCAGGCCGTGGCCCACGACGTCGCCGACCGCGATCCCGACGCGGTCGCCGTCGCCGGGCAGGTCGACGAGGTCGTACCAGTCGCCGCACACGTTGAGCGCGTCGGTGGCCGGCCGGTAGCGGACGGCCACCGGGTGGTGTCCCACGGGGCCGGGCGCGGGAAGCAGCGCCTCCTGCAGGGCGAGGGCGACCTCGCGCTCGCGGGCGTGGGCATGGCGCAGCCGCTCGTTGACCTCCTGGAGTTCACGGGAGCGGGTGTAGAGCTCCGCTGCGAGGACGCGGGCCCGACTGCTGTCGCTGCCCGGGCCGCCGCGGGTGCGGATGAGGCCGGTCACCTCCTCCACCCGGTGCACGATCAGCGCCACCCGCCCGTCGGCGTCGAGGACGGGGGCGTTGACCGGGCTCCAGTAGTGCTCCTCCCAGTGGCCGGACCGTGCGGTGTCCTCGATGTCGTAACGGAGCAGTGCCATCGTGTCGCGCTCGCCGGTGGTCACCACGCGGAGCATCGACTCCCGGGTCTCGCGCATGCCGGACGCGGCCTCGTCGTGCGGGTTCTCGGGGAAGACCTCGAAGATGTAGCGGCCCAGCAGCTGTTCGCGGGTGCGTCCGGCCAGCCGCAGGAAGTCGTCGTTGGCGTCGGCGTACACGAGGTCGGGGGTCAGCAGCGCCACCATGCCGGGCAGGGCCTGGAAGACGGCCGCGTAGTCGATCTGTGGTTCCTTCATGCAGTGCCCGCCTCGACAAGAGCCATCATGGTGTGATTTGCCATGATAGAAGGGCACCTGGCCAGGTCACTCACCGTCATGGGCCCCGGCAGGCCGGCCCCGTCTCGGTGGGCGGTCCCGGTCACCTCGCGGGAGGGTACGGCGGCGGTTGTACGGCAGGTTCCGGGCCGTGCCGTGGAAACGCCACCCGGGCAGGCGGGGTCACTGCGGCGCTCGTGCCGCGGGGCCGGGAAGGTGGGGTCACGACGGCGCTCGTGGCCGCGGGGCCGGGAACGTGGGGTCACCGCAGCGGTCGTGCCGCGGGGCCGGGGCGGACGGTGACGTCCGAGGGCGCGAGCGCGGCATGGTCGTCCGCGCACTCCACCACCACCCGCACCGGGGCGCCGCACTCGCTGTGCCGGATGTCGAGGACCGACCCGTTCGGATCGCCGTCGTACGCCTCGCCCCACTGCCGTAGCGCCACGAGTACCGGCCACAGGTCCCAGCCCTTACGCGTCAGCCGGTACTCGTGGCGTACCCGGCTGCCCGGCTCCCGGTACGGCACGGCCTTCAGGATGCCGGCCGCCGTGAGCGTGCGCAGCCGGTTGCTGAGGACCGCTTCCGAGAGGCCGATGTGGCGCCGGAACTCGTCGAAGCGCCGCACCCCGTTGCTGGCGTCCCGCAGGATCAGCAGCGTCCACTTCTCCCCGACGACGTCGAGCGTGCGCTGGACCGGGCAGTTCTCCGTGCTTGTCTCGAGCCACGTCATGGCGCCATCGTAGGCACCTGGCTTCGTTGTTGACAGTCAGGGAACGTCACGGCTAGCTTCGTTTCACGAAGCCAGGCCCGGAGGTGCAGGACGTGGGACGAACGCGTACGTACGAGTGGGACGACCCCGCGATCGCGGCGGCCGCCGCCGGGCGGACCTCCGGGCTGGAGATGATGCGGGACCTGCTGGCGGGCCGCCTGCCCCGGCCGCCGGTCATGGCCACCCTGGACATCGCCCTCGACGAGGTGGAGGAAGGCCGCGCGGTCTTCTCGATGATGCCGGGGGAGGAGCACTACAACCCCATCGGCAGTGTGCACGGCGGGGTCTACGCCACCCTCCTCGACTCGGCGGCCGGCTGCGCCGTCCACTCCACGCTGCCGCCGGGCACGGGCTACACCTCCCTCGACCTGACCGTGAAGTTCCTCCGGCGGATCACGGTGGACACCGGCAGGGTCCGCGCCGTCGGTACGGTCCTCAGCCGGGGACGCCAGACCGCGCTCGCCCAGGCCCAACTGGTCGACGGAGACGGACGTCTGCTCGCCCACGCCACCAGCAGCATCATGCTCATCCCGCTGACCACCCCCTGAGTGGCGACCGAGTGTCCGGCCTCAGGCCCGGGCCCCTCGCTCCCGGGCCTGACAACCATGCGCCCTGGCGGTGACCGTCGGCGGCGCGAGGCCGGCGTGGCAGACGGCACGCCGACGGCCGCGAAGGCCGCGACGGCGAGGGCGGTGAAGACGCCGAAGGCCCGGCCGTCGGGCGCGCCACCGTATGCCTGATCACCGGTGGCCGGGTCACCGTCACCCCTCTCCCCGACGGCAGGGGGACAGCCGCCGTCGACCGGGCGACGGCCAAAGCGGCGTGTTCCGGGCCGTGGAGCAGTACTCGACGAAGCAACACCGCGTGGTCGGGATGCGGTTGTTGGCCGACCACTTCCAAGCCGAGGTCGTCCAGCCGGCAGAACGTCGCCAGGTCGGCAGGGCAGAAGGCGGCGTCGCGCGCGAACCTGGGGCGCGACCGCGGTCTTCGGGGATCGGTGGTCGCCCGGTGGTGTTTGGCCGATCAGGCGCGGTCGTGGAGAGTGACCTGGTAGCCGTCGGGGTCGGCGAAGGTGAATGTCCGGCCGAAGGGGCCGTCGACCGGTGCGGAGACGATGGTGTGACCGTCGGCGACGAGAGCATCGTGAATGGCCTGGACGTCTGTGGCGTGGAGCCAGATCGCGGCACCGATGCCGGGCTGGGCGACGGATGCGAGATCGGTGCCGGGAACGACGTCGCGGAGTGCGAACGCGATCGGCTTCGTCTCGAAGACGACGGCGTGCGGAGGTCCGGCCTGCGAGCGGACGAGGCCCAGATACCGCTCGTAGAACGCCTGCGAAGCGTCGAGGTCGCGCGCTTGGAGCGAGATGAAGTCGGGGCCGGTGGCGGGCATGATGATGCTCCTTCTCTCCGTGTCAGTTTTCTGACACAGGTCAACCTATGTCAGAATCCTGACATGAATCAAGACGGTGTCGACCTGGAGACGTCACTCGGCTACCTGCTGAAAGAGGCGTCGAGCGCCCTCCGCGCAGCCATGGAGGAGGTGCTGCGGCCGCTCGGGATGAGCGTGACGCGCTACTCGTGCCTCGAACTGCTGTCTCAACGGCCGGGTTTGTCGAACTCCGAGCTCGCGCGGGGCGCGTTCGTGACACGGCAGACCATGAACGTGCTGCTCCAGGCCCTGGAACGAGAGGGCTACGTGACCAGGCCGGCGGAGGCACCCGTCGGGAAGGTTCTTCCCACGCGGCTCACGCCTCGCGGCCGACGGAGCCTCGAGAAGGCGACCGTGGCGGTCCGGTCCGTCGAGGTCAGAATGCTGGCCGGCATGACCGAGACCGAGCAGTCAGGCGCGTTCCGGATCCTGCGGAGCATGATCCATTCCCTGCGGGATGGCAACGACGGTGCGTAGCCCGTTCCCCGGCGCATGTCTCGTCGCGCCCGGACGGGAGTGCAGCCGAGCGTGAAAGTCCGTGCCGGCGACCTCGAAGACCGACAGACCCCGACTACACCCTCTTCGTGTCCCCATGGCGATGGGCGACCCTCCACTCGCCGTCTTCTCGGCGATACACCTGCGTGGCCCGCAACGTGTAGGTGCGCGGTTCTCCGTCGACGGAGGCGGAGGTGTGTTCGAGGCCGACCGTGTAGGCCATGTCCCCCGACACGTCGTACGCCTGTAGCTCGAACACGTACGACGTGCAGTCGGAGAAGCTCCTGCCGAGCGCGGTGAAGAGCTTGTCGAGTTCCTGCTGGCCGTTGGCGCTGTGCCACGCCCCCAGGACGCTCACGGGCTCGTTGCGCGACCAGAGCGCCCGGCGGGGGGCCGCGTCACCGTTGTGCAGCGCAAGCTCCGCCTCGTACAGGGCGGTCTCGATCCATGCCAGGAAGTCATCACGGTCGGCCATGCCTTCATCTTCACCGGCCACTGCCTTCAGAGCCACACAAGGCGTGCGAGATCGACATGCTGCCGGTGGCCCGGGCGTCCGACCCGGGCCGGGTGGGACAGCACGGGCTGGAGATCGTGACGGCCGTCGCCCAAGCCTTCACGGCGCAGCGGGAGCCGGTCGGCGAACGCGTCACCGTCCGTCTCGCTCTCGTGGACGACCCCCTCGGCGAGCTGACCGACTGCTCTGCCTGAACTCGCGCCTCGTCAACAACTGCCCGTTCCCGGGGTCGCTCTTCAGGCATGTCGGGCGAGTGCTGTGTGCAGTTGGGCTCTGGTGTCTTCCTCCAGCGGCGCCCCCTGGGCGTGCTTGACGATCTGCTCCGCAAGACTGGACAGCTTGGTGTTGGTGCGCTGGGACACCTCGCGCAGCACGACGAACCCGTCTTGAGGGCTGATACGACCCATGCAGAGGAGGACCCCGATGGCCTGATCAACGACTGCGTGTGAGGTCATCGCACGGTGCAGCTGCTCGTTCTCCCGCCGTAGACGCTCGTTCTCTCGTGCCAGATCGATGGCGGGCGGCGAGCCGGGCTCCCGATCAGGGGACATACGCATCACCGGGACTGCCGACGAATGGGAACATACCGGTGCCCCTTCCCGGCTTTACCCGCCCGGAATCCCGGGGCACCGCGAGCCCCGGAACCGATGGCGCGAAATGTGCCGGCTCTTTGGGATGAACCCGCGGAGTCCTGGCGAGGTCACCCGATCGGCCCCTCCTGCCGGGTCTTGACGTGCGACGTCACCTGTTCGGCTGCACGCTGGGTCTACGCCACTCGCGGTACGCCACGTAGGTGATCACAGCTCCGTCGGGAGGCACCGTGATCCTGATCGCTCTGCTTGTTCCCGTCGCGCTACTGCTGATGACGTTCGCACGCGACGCGTTCGAGACCTATCTGTTTCCCCCGGCTGAACCGCCACCGCCACACGGCAGCGGAGACTGAGAGGCGATCGAGCCTCGGAGACTGGGGTGGCGATCGAGTGGGTCGGCCGGGGGCCGTCACGCGCGAGCCGCCCAGGACACCGATGGGCCAGGGCCACCCGTTCGGGCGGATGGGCAGCGCGAAGTTCGTCGCGCAGGAGTTCGGTTGCCGCTGCCCCGCTGCCCCGTTCGCGCGGTACCGCAGGCACCCTCGCGAGGGCGATGAGGGTTTGGATCCTGAGCGCGGGTAGGCGGCTATGGACAGGGACAGGCATACCGAGGGTGACTGTCGGCGGATGAACGGCGCTGAGTGCTCTCGCGTGTGCTGATCCGCGCGAGGGGTGATCTGGTGAGCGGTGACGGGATGGCGGCCCGGTTGGTGGCGGCGGCGGGTGACGACCCTGCGGTTCTGCCGCACCGGCTGAGTGTGGCGGTGGGCGCGGAGTTGGAGGTGGACGGGGTGACACTGTCGTTGCTGACCGACACCCCCTCCAGACAACTGCTCGCCGCATCGAGTGAGGCAGCGCTGAAACTTGACGAGCTTCAGTTCACCGTGCAGGAAGGGCCCTGCATCACCGCGGCGGCAACCGGCCGGCCGGTGATCGTCTCCGATCTTCGTCGGGAGGTGACGCCGTGGCCGTTGTTCGGGGCGAGCATGCGGGAGCAACTGCCCGAGGTCGCTGCCGTCTACGGGTTCCCGCTGTTGGTGGGTGGTCAGAGTGTCGGCTCGATGGATCTGCTCCGTCTGCAGCCCGCCGGCCCCGACGCTGAACACCTGGTGCGGCAAGGGACGCGGGCGGCGGCGGCGGTGACGATGGCGCTGGCACCCGCGTGGATCCGGTGGCTTGAGGAAGAGGAAATGCCGTTGTGGGAGCGGGCTGATGTGGTCAGGGCGCACTGGCTGGATACGCATCAGGCGATCGGCGTGGTGGCGGTCAACAGAGGTGTCAGTGTCGATGACGCCCTGGCTTTGATGCGGGCCGAGGCATTCCGTGGTGGCAGGACTCTCGCCGAGGTCACCGCCGACATCCTCGACGGCAGAGATCCAGGCCGCGGGCGCAGCGGTTCCGGGGGCGGACAGGACGCGGACGGCTGAGCCTGGCTGGACGTATCGTCACCGCCGTTGTCGCGGGGGGCAGGCGCGGGGCGTGATGGATCAGCGGGGCGCTGGCCCGGCGGGTGCCTCCCCGGCCGGGGCCCGCACGCGGGACGACGCGTGGCGATGGGACGGTGCCGTGCCGACTGCCTTCGGCTGACCGATTTCCCGCACAGCGAAGGCCCTTGACCTCTGCTGAACGGCATGGGCGCACAGGTCGTCGGGGCCGCGTCTACGTTCCCTCGGACAGGGCCTGAAGCCGGTACTCCTTGGGTGAGAGGCCGTAGGCGGCGCGGAAGCTTCGGGTGAAATCGGAGGCGCGGGGGAAGTTCCAGCGGGCGGCGACGGCGTGTATGGGCATGGTGCCCAGGGCCGGGTCGGCCAGGTCGTGGCGGGCGCCTTCCAGTCGCTGGCGGCGCATCCAGGCCGCGACCGTTTCGCCTTGCGTTTGCTGCTGGAAGATGCGGTGCAGGTAGCTGACGGAGATGTGGTGTGCGGCGGCGATCGCCGAGGGAGTCAGCTCCGGGTCGTGAAGGTTCTGCCGGACGAACGCACGGATACGTTCCGTCAGGGCCTGCTGGCGGGTCTCGGGCGGCAGAGCGGCCTCCGCGTCGAGTAGCTGGCCGATCCATGCCGCCATCAGGTCCACCACGACCCTGCCCACACGGGGCGCGTCGGAAGGCCGGAGGGCGTCGGCCTGCCGGTCCAGTCCGGTGAGGAAGTCCGTCAGCAGGGCGCCGATTCCCTCGTTCCCCGGCAGGCGCCGGTTCAGCAACTCCCCTACCCTGCGCGGCGGCAGGGGCAACAGAGCCTTCGGAATGTCCACACCCACGCCCCTGACGACCCGGCGTTCCGTGCCGTCAGCCGGCCGGAAGTCGTAGGGCCGAGAGCTGTCGGCCAGGTGCAGGTCATGGGGGTCGAACGCGGTGGTCCGGTCGGCGTGGTCGAGAGCCATCCCCCCGTCGAGCATCAACGTCAGGTGATACAGCTCGCGGTCGCTCTGGCGCACCATTCTCGGGCTCCGCCGGAAACGCGTCGGCAAGAACGACACCTGCATCATGGTCGCCGGTCCCAGCTCCAACAGCCGTAGCTCTCCCCAGAACTGGGCGGAGTGGCTGCTGATGAAATCGTTCGAGCGTGTCCGGGCGATCAGTTCCCGCCAGTAGTCGAACCTGTCCGCCGCAGGTACGTCATCGCTGCGGAACACCGTCCCGATCATCCCGCCCCACCATCCCCACCGGACACACTTCCGTCGCCATCCTAAACAGGGGGCGACGGGAAGCAGGCGGCTCCCCAACCGACCTCGCCTCACCACCGTCTGTGCCGAACAGTGGTCGTGGCCGGCGACACCCGTACGGCCGAGGCGACAGCGCGCGGTGAGGCCCTCAGGTGAGCCCGGCTTCGCACTGTCACCTCCCCCAGGAGCAGCACGTACGCAGAGCGACTCCCGCAGCACGGGCGCCGACGTGAGTGCACTCGGCTGTCCACCGCGGCGCCGGGCCACGCGGGGACCGTCGTCACGGACACCGCGCGGCCGGTGTACGGCACCCCTCGGTGCAGCCGGAGCACGGTGGCACCGGTTGCCGGGCTGAGCAGTCGGTGGTGGGATGGAGTGGTCTGCGTCGGACCGCGGTGGAGGGCGACCGCTGGGCGAGGAGTGCCCCGACCCATTCCCGATCGTGACCGGACAGCTGGGGTCACGACGCTGAGGACAACCCTCTACCCCATTCCTGATCGTGACCGGACAGCTGGGTCAGACGCTGAGGACAACCTTCTACGCCCTCGTCGACGAGCGAGCCAGAAGTGGTTGGCCACTGGGCGGCGGCACCGTTTCCTGATCGAGGAGGCACCCTGTGGACACCTACCGCGCCGCGCAGGTGGCTACGGCGAACGGACGTTTCGAGATCGTTGAACGCGATGTGCCGAGGCCGGGCCACAACCAGGTGCGTCTGTCTGTTGAAGCCTGCGGGATCTGCCACAGCGACGACGCCTTCGTGAGTGATGGCCTGCCCGGAGTTCGATTTCCGCTGGTTCCGGGGCATGAGGTCGCCGGGCGGATCGAGGACTTGGGCGAGGGTGCCGAGAGCTTCCACTGGAAGGTGGGGGACCGGGTGACAGTTGGCTGGTTCGGCGGCAGCTGCTGGCACTGCCCACCCTGCAGGCGGGGCGACTTCATCGTCTGCGAGAACCTCAAGGTTCCCGGCTGGGCATACGACGGCGGTTTCGCCGAGTCGATGGTCGCTCCGGTTGACGCTCTCGCGCGGATCCCCGAATCCCTGTCGGCGGCGGAAGCGGGCCCCATGGCCTGCGCGGGAGTCACCACCCACAACGGGCTACGGCGCAGTTCCGCCGAACCGGGTGAGCGGGTGGCCGTGCTGGGCCTGGGTGGTCTCGGCCACCTTGGTGTGCAGTTCGCCGTAGCCATGGGATTCGAGACGATAGCCATCGCCCGAGGGCCGCAAAAGGCCGAACTGGCCGAACAATTCGGAGCGCACCACTACATCGACAGCACCGGACCAACCTCAGTCGCGGACGCACTGCGGTCCCTGGGCGGTGCCAAGGTGGTGCTGGCAACCGCCGGCAACTCCGATGCCATCGCGGCCACAGTCGACGGGTTGACGCCTCGAGGTGAGCTTGTGGTCATCGGCGCTTCGCCCGAGCCTCTGGGAATCAGCCCGTTCCAGCTCATTCTGTCCGGCAGGATCGTGCGCGGCCATCCCTCGGGTACGGCGCAGGACGTGCAGGCTGCACTGGACTTCAGCGCCCTGCACGGCATCCGTCCGACTGTGGAAACGGTGCCTCTCGATGAGGCTGACGCCGCCTACCAGAAGATGCTCTCCGGTGCAGCCCGCTTCCGTATGGTCCTCACCAACGGCTGACGTGCCTCGTGCCGGCGGTGACCGCCACACAGCCCGTACGTGAGGCGGAGCACTGCTTCTGCCGCGGGGCGAAGCGACGGCACTCCCCACGCCGCGGCATCGCAGCCCACGGGCCGGTCTCACCGCATGATCGAGACGGAACACCTCCGGCACCGCCCGCACCGTCGCCGTACCGGAAACACCAGCGACGGTGAGGACCGCCCCGTCGGGAACCATCACGAGCGACGCCTGACGGTGATACGCCACAGCCACCCTGCCGCCAGTGCGCTCGATCAGACGAGCACCCGCACCGGAAGTGGCCGGGAGAATCCTGACCGGCCGGACCACAGGATCCACCGCTGAGGCGTCCGGCAAATCCCCTCGCGTCCCTGCTCGTTGCTCCGGCCGATCCCACGGTGCATCCTTCCCACAGCCCCAGACACAGAAGCCCACCGCGCCCAACGAACCAGACCCACACCTGGATGCCGCGACGGCCGGGAATGCGGCGACCACGACTGCTTACCCCGCTGCCGCTCGTGAGCGTGGCGCTGCCGTTCGCATTCAGCAGGCGTCACGCAAGGCCGGTCCGCGGCTCCGAGGCCATCCACCGCAGGTCCTTGGAGATCTCGCGGCGAGTCGGCGATGATCTGTGGCTGCCCGCTGCCCGCTGCCCGCTGCCCGCTGCCCGCTGCCCGCTGTCCGCTGTCCGCTGTCCGCTGTCCGCTGTCCGCTGTCCGCTGTCCGCTGCCCGCTGCCCGCCCCAGATCCTGCGCCGCACCCGGCGCAGGCGGACCGCCGGCGTCGCCGCCGTCGCCGCCGCCCTCATCGCGGCGGGCGGGGGCACCGCCCTGGCCACCTCGGCCGTGGGCGGCGACTCGAAGCCGGCGGCGGTGACCACCACGGCCACCAGCAGCGACGCCACCACCATGCTGTTCGACAACCACGGAGTGACCATCCCGGTCGACTTCTCCATGTCGGACCTCACACTGGCCAATCAGGCGCTGCTCAAGACCCAGACGAAGCTCGGCACGGTCACCAAGAAGGCCGTCAAGGGTTGCAAGCCCGGTTCCGTGATCGGGGTGGACCCGCACACCCCGAAGGTCGTGAACAGCGGCGACACGGTCAACCTGACCCTCTGCGCCGGCTGACCGGTCCCGGCCTGACACGACGCCCGCCCCTGCACCAATCAGGGGCGGGCGTCCGTCACAGGATCCCACCAGCCCGGCTCCCCGCACCGGAACGGCGTGGACGCGGCGCGGGCGCCGGGTCCACGATGGGCGGGCGCTGGAACAGGCGGCGCATCCGTGGGGCCGCCCCGGGTCAGGCCTCGGTCGTGCGCAGGGGGGCAACCGCCCAGCAGGCCGCTGCCATGGCCGCGAGGGTCGCGGCGACGACGAACGGATGGGCGATGAGTGTGTCGGTGACGCGGTTGAGCGGATTGTCGGTGAGCAGAGTGGTGCGTTCGGCGAGCCACGCTCCGGCCAGGACGATACCGGTCCCCGCGATGGTCAGGCGTACCGCCGGATAGATCCGGGTCCGGCTGAGGACGAGCAGGGACGGCATGAGCAGGGCTACGACCATGAGCTGGGTCAGCTCGATGCCGAGGTTGAATCCCAACAGCTCGACGACGAGGGATCCGCGGCCGAGGTCGAGGCCGCCCAGCAGTGCGGCGAAGGCGAGACCGTGCATGAGCCCGAATCCGGCGGCGATCCATGGCTCGCCCCGGGGGACGAGGGGTCTGATGGCGTGGACTCCGGAGACCAGGATGGACAGGGCGATCATGCTTTCCACCACGCGCGTCGGGGCGCTGATGTAGCCGAGAGCCGCGAGGGCGAGGGTGATCGAGTGGCCGACGGCGAAGGCGGTGACGACGTGCACGACGCGCAGGCAGTTGCGGCGCAGGTCGTCGGCGCGGACCCATCGGCCGCGGCGGGCGAGGAGCGGTGCGGGCAGCAGGAGCATGATGAGGAACAGCAGGTGGTCGGCGCCTTCGGCGATGTGCCGGACGCCCAGGCGTACGGCGGCGCCGAAACCGCTCCCGGTGCCGGCGCCGGCGGCGGCCGGGATCGCGAGGGTGTGCTGCTGCCAGTCGAGCACGCCGACGGCCGTGTAGCTGCCGGAGCCGTCGGAGCGGAGCGACACGAGGATCTGGTGGGACAGCAGGTGGTGCACGATCCCGTCGTAGGTGAGCCTGAAGTCGTGCACCGTGCCGTTCGGCGGCTTCAGCACGAGGTCGAAGACGAGGTGGGGGACGCCGTCGATCTTCTTGACGCGGCCGCCGGTGACGGTGGTGGTCCACCGGGTGCCGTTCTGGTCGGCGGCGGAGGTGTGGCTGAGGACGTAGCGGCGCAGTTCTTCACGCTGGGCCGGTTTGGCGACGGTCGTCGGCGTGAGGGGCTGGGCGAGGGCGAGGGCGAGCCGGTCGATGGGCAGCTCCACCACGCCCGTCACCCGGTCCGGCGAGGCGTCGAGGAGGATCGCCGTGGTGCTGAGCGGATGGGCGTCCGCGTGCGTCGGCGTGATGAGCGTCGCCGTGACGAGCGTGATCGCGAGACACGCGAGCAGCGCCCCGGCGCGGGCCGCCCACCTGCCGAGCGGACCACGCCGGGCATACGGCCGTGCGCTGTGCCCCGGTCGGGGCGGCGTGAAGCGGTGCATGGTCAGCTCGTCGGCTTGCTGCTGCCGTAGTCGTTGGTCTTGTCCCGGTATACCGAGTGGTAGTGGATGTCGGGCGTGCTCTGGCTGCGGGTGTTGATGAACTCGATCCACACGCTCGGGCCGTCGATGCGGATGTAGCTGTTCTCGTCGGTGGGGCCGGTGTTGTTGGACCAGCCGATGCGCGTCCTGTCCAACTCCGACGCGTAGGTGGCCATCACCTTGGCGGCGGCCGTGCTGTTGAGGTCGCCGACGTACGACTCGATCGCGGCCAGGACCTTCTTCTTCTGGGCGGCGGTCAGCTCCGATCCCAACAGCCCCTCGGCGGTGGGGAACACCCCAGAGTCCTTACCGGGTCCCATGACCAGGTCGTCGAAGGTCCCGGAGGTGATCTCCGCGCTCTTCTTCTGCTCGGCGGTGAGCGACGACAGCATGCCGAACATGGCCGTCGACTCGGCCTTGACCGGCTCCACGGTGGTGCCGCCGGACGTGAACGAGGTCGGCTCGGAGCCGACGAACTGCGGGGTCTGGCTGACCTGGTCGCCGTTGTAGGTGAGGTTGCGGGCCAGGTGGTGCCCACCGAACTGGACCATGAACGGCTCCGTCGTCGACGGCGTCCCGTACACGGCGAAGTAGTAGTCCTTCAGCGCACCGAAGCCGTCCGCCCCCTGGCCGCCCAGGCGGTTCAGCTCGTCGTCGGCCTTCTGGATGTCGGTGTCCTCCTCGGCCCCGCTGGAACTCAACGCCGTCTCGAGCACCGCGGCGGCGGCCTTCTGCTGGGCGGTGGTGAGGTCGGACAGCTCGATGCCCTCACGGGGCACGGTGGTCGCGGGGAAGTTGGACCAGGTCTGCCGCGCCCTGTTGTCCGAGAAGTCGTACTCGACCTTGTCCCGCTCGGTGTCGTCCAGGGTGGCCAGGAACGCGTTCACCGCCTTGACGACCGCCGCGGTGTTGGCGCCGCCCGGGCTCGCTCCGTCGGTGTTGAGGTCCACCTCCGTGACCTGCTGCATGCCCATGCCCCCTCCCCCCGGACCGCCGCTCTGCCGTGCCGAAGCGCTCGACGACGAGGTCGACGAGGTCGAGGAGGAATCACTCGAGCCGCAGCCACTGATCACGAGAGCCGCCGACAGTACGGCGCCGGATGTGACAGCAAGGTGTTTGCGCATGGTGGGTCGTGTCTCCTCGGGCCGTGACGTCACGTCGCGTTTTATGGTCCGATCGGTCTATCAAACCGGCCTGTGAGCTCTCACGGGACACTCATAGGTGATTCAGAGCCGGAACTCCGCGAAACCCAGGGCCAGGACAGGAGACGCGGGATGTGCCTACGGGGTGGTGCCGTGCCCCCAGCCACCGACCCGGGCGGGGAGAACGCTGGACAGCGGTGGTGAAGGTGGCCCGCCGCACATCGGAGGCCTGCTCCTGCTGCCGCTGTTCGTTGCCGTCCTGGGCACCCGCGACACGGTCGCGGTCCTCACGGTCGCCCAGTTGGCCGTCACCGAGCGGCAACCACCTTGGCTGCGGGGCCATTTGGCCGTGTAGATTTCCACTCTCGGGGCCCAGGCGAGCCGGAACGTGCGCCGCCGTTCCATGGGTTCGTCCGTCTTGTTCTGAGATCCGATGGTGTGTGGGGTGGTCCGCGTGAAGCGGCGTGTGCTGTGGGGTGCGGTCGTGGTGGCGACCGCGGTGTCCGCGGGGGTGCTTGCCGTCCAGTCATGGGACTCTCCCGGTTCCGGACCGGACGCGAAGGCGGCACAGGGGCCGGTCGTCACCCATGTGCGGTCGACCAAGCTGGGGGCCGATGCCGCCGGCCGGGTTTCGCTGCGCCGACGGGATGTCGAACCCTTCAGCATGCTGAGGCTGTCGTGGGACGATCCACAGGCCCATGTCCGGGGCGTGGCCCAGGCCCGGGTCCGCACCGTGACGACGGGGAAGTGGACTTCCTGGGTGACGCTGGACGCCGACGACGGCGGCGGGGAGGACGCTGCCCGCAAGGGAATGCGCGGCGCCACGGAGGCGGCCTGGTTCGGTCCGTCGGACGGGGTGGAGATCAAGGTCGCCGCGGGCGGCGCGCTGCCCGGCGGGCTGCGATTGGACGTCGTCGATCCCGGTGCCTCCACGAGCAAGGGGATGGAGGCGGCGGCCTACGCCGTGGACGCGGAGAGTCCCGAGCCGAGTGGCACCCCCACCGACGCTGTCGCCTCCCCGACGCCTTCGGTGGAGACATCCGAATCCGCGGTGACACCGCCCACGACGCCGAGCGAGACCTCTGTCGCCCCCACCGCCACGCCCACGGAGACCTCCCCGTCGGCCGGCGGCACCCCCACGGCACCGACACCACCCCCATCCTCGGCGAGCGCGCCGCCCGGGCCGTCGTCCGCCGTGCCCCAGCCTCCTGTGGTGAGCCGGGCGGCCTGGGGGGCGGACGAGACCCTCAACGACGAGGCGCCCGAGTACGGAACCACCATCAACGCCGTCTTCGTTCACCACACCGCCCAGACCAACGCCTATTCCTGCGCCGACTCCGCGGCCATCGTGCGGGGCCTGCGCGCCCTGCATCTGAACCAGGGCTGGAAGGACATCGGCTACAACTTCGTCGTCGACAAGTGCGGCACGATCTTCGAAGGGCGCAAGGGTGGCATCGACCGGCCCGTCATCGGTGCGCAGGCCGAGGGGTTCAACACCAACACCACGGGTATCGCCGTGATCGGTACGTTCACGAGCGAGGACGCACCGGTCGCCGCGAAGACCGCCGTCGCCCGGCTCGCGGCCTGGAAGCTCGGCCAGTACAACAGGGATCCTCTGGGGAAGGTGACCCTGACGGCAGGGAAGGCCAACGGCAAGTTCGCACTCGGGCAGTCCGCGGTCTTCAACCGGATCTCCGGCCACCGTGACGCCTACGCCACCGAGTGCCCAGGTACCGCCCTGTACAACCAGCTGCCGACCCTGCGCGCATGGGCTGCGGGCCCCGTCGCCGGACTCGCGATCACGTCGGTCACCGGAGCGAGCCTGTCGGGGAGCACCTACCTGACCAAGGGAGCGGTCACCGTCAACTGGACCGCCACCACGCCGGCTTCCCTCATCAGCACGTACGAGGTCCTCGTCGACGGCAGGAGCGCCGCCACCAAGACCGGCGGTGCGACCTCCGCAGCTGTCACCCTCGCATCGGGCAGCCACACCGTTCAGGTCCGCGCGACCCACCAGTCCGGCGAAACCAGCACCTCACCGGGCATCACGGTGACAGCGGAGACCACCCCGCCGGTGTTCACCACCAAGCCCACGCTGTCCCTGCGTACCGGAACCGTCGACACCACCGCCCTCCCCGTCACCCTCACCTGGAAGGCCACCGACAACGCGGCCCTGAAGGAGGTCCGCCTGACCACCCCCTCGGCGAAGACCTACGGCCCCACCACGACCAGCGCCCAACTGACCGCCAAGTCCGGCGCGGCCACCGCCTTCAGCCTCACCGCGCAGGACCTGGCGGGCAACACCGCCGCCGCCACCGCGTCAGCCACCCCGGTGATCCTCCAGGAGACGGCCGCCACCAAGACCGGCACCTGGACCAGGAAGTCGTCCAGCAGCTACCTCGGCGGCGCCTCGCTGAGCAGTGCCACCAAGAACGCCTCGCTCAGTTGGACGTTCACCGGCCGCTCGGTGGCCTGGATCGTCTCCCGCGCCGCCACCTCGGGACAGGCCGTCGTCTACGTCGACGGAACCAAGACCGCCACCGTCGACCTGAAGTCGAGCACCACGGCGTACCGCAACGCCCTCTGGACCAAGAAGTGGTCTGCCGCGGGCAAGCACACTCTCAAGATCGTCGTCTCCGCGACGAGCGGACGCCCCACCGTCACCACCGACGGCCTGGCCTACCTGCGGTAGAAGTCAGGGGTCGGCAGTCGAGGTCGGGCCGGGTGACGGGACCGTGTCACCCGCGGTGGTCAGGGTGCTGGTCGTACCGGCGGTGGTCACCACCGTGACCGCCGCGCCGCTGCTCGCCTCGTGGGACCGGCGCGACGGCGCCGCCCCCGACGAGCGAGGCGGTACGGGCGGCGCCCCGAAGGAGGAGGCGGCCCGGGTGGGGGCCCGCGCGGACCGCCGGATGATCAGAACGCGCAGCCGGCTCCCGAGCGTCACTCGGCCGACCCTGCCCTACGAGGAATCGGTCACCGCGTCCAGAAGTCGTGGTCCGTGCGCCCGGGCCGGAAGCCCGCGGCCTCCGCCAGCGCCGCCGCCTCCCGGAAGTTCCGCGCGACCTCGCCCGGCTCGTGCGCGTCGCTGCCGAAACTCAGCGCCGTACCGCCGCATTCGTACCACCAGCGGACGACGGCGCCGTAGGGCATCCTGCTGGTGTTGACTTCCAGGACCCGTCCGCCGGCGGCGAGCGCCCGCAGCGCCGTGCGGAACTCGTCCTCGAAGATGCCGATCCGGCAGGGGCCGGCGTCCGCAGGCCAGGACCGCAGCGCGTAGTCGATGTGCCCGAGGATCTCGAACGCGTCCGACGTCTGGACCATGCGGGTGACCTCGCGGAGGTAGTCTCGGACGATGTCGGCGGGCGGGCGCAGCCCGAAGAGCCGGTCCACGGCCAGCAGCCGCCCGCCCGATTCCAGGGAGTGCAGCGACCCGATGACACGTCCGAAGTCCGCGGCGGACAGCAGGTCGCTCACCGCCTCCGCGTACCAGTGCGGCTCACCGAGTTCGACACCCGTGACGATGTGCAGGCCGGGGAAGAGTGCCCGGCACCGCTCGATCGAGCCCAGATAGCCCTCGACGTCAAAAGGCGGCGTTCGGAAGAGCCCGTCCGCTCCGACCATCGCCTGGAAGGCGTCGGGCATGGTCGCCACGGCCGCCGCCGGGATGGTCCAGGTGGTGAAGTCGGTGTGCTCGGTGAAGGAGAGCGAGCGCAGGCCGAGCGACAGCGCCTGCCGGCAGGTGGCCTCCATGCAGCCGGCAAGCGCGTCCCACGACCACTGCGTATGAATGTGATTGTCGGCCGGAAGCATGCCCCTGATGCTCGCCGTCGTGAGCCGGGCGCACCAGGCCGGCGTCCGCCCGGAGTTGTCCGGCGTCGTACGAGGTGTGCTCGGAAGGACCCGTACGGGCGTTCCTGCCCGGCGGCCTTGGTGGACGCGCCAGCCGCACCTAGCATCCGGTGCCGTGGACGATACGACCGCGCGCCTCGTGGACGCGCTGCTGACGACGGCACGGGACCGGGGCCTCGACCTCCGGCGCGAATACGCGGTGTTGGACGAGACGGGCTGGGACTTCCGCGTGCTGCACGGCGTCGACACCGAGGGCGTCCGGTGGATCCTGCGCGTGCCGCGGCGCCCCGATGTCGCCGCGGCGGTGGACGCCGAGGCGCGACTGCTCGCCCTCGTCCGCGACCGCTTCCCCGTCGCTGTCCCGCACTGGCGTATCGCGGACCGTGAACTCGTCGCCTACCCACGGCTGGCGGGTGAGCCCGCGGCGAGCGAGGACGTGGTGACCTACCGGCTGCACTGGCGCATCGACCGGGACAATCCGCCACGGTCCTACGTCGAGGCGCTCGGCCGGTGCATGGCCGCCCTGCACGCCACACCGGTCGAGGAGGCTGCCGCGACCGGCGTCCCGGTACGCCGCCTTGACGGCGTACGGGCCCGCTTCGGCGAGCAACTGGCCCTCGGCCGCGCCGAACTGGGCATGCACGGCACCTGGTGGGACCGCGGTCGGCGGTGGCTTGACGACGACGCCCTGTGGTCGCCGCGCAGCGTGCTGGTCCACGGTGACCTGCACCCCGGGCACACCTTGGTGGACGACACCGGGAACCTGGTCGGTGTCCTCGACTGGAGCGACGCCGAAGTCGGCGACCCCGGCACGGAGTTCGTCGAGGCTGCCAGGAAGTTCGAGCCGCCGATGCTCGATGACCTGCTCGCCGCGTACGCCGCGCACGGCGGCCCCAGCTGGCCGGGGCTGGCACAGCACGTCCGCGAGGGCATCGCCTTCGCGCCGCTGTCCCTCGGCGTGCTGGGCCTGACGTCCGACCAGGAACGGTACGTCGAAGCGGCACGGGCCCGTCTCGGAGTGCCCACGCAGGGGTGAGGGCGGACGCCTCACGCGCCCTTGCGCAGCCGCACGGTGACAAGGCGCCCGGCCGAAGGGTCGACCCGCCCGTCCGCCGTGCCGACGCCCAACTGCGCCGCCAGGTCGCGCGCGTGGAGGTCGACGGCCGCCTCGGCGAGGTCGGTGAGCGCCTCCACGGCCCCGCGGGCCGAGCGCAGCGCCGACATCAGCGCCACCCCCGCGAGCAGCAGCAGCGGCCACCACGCCACCGCGAGCACCCCGTAGAGCAGTGCCCAGGCGCCCTGGCCGGTGGCCCGCCGCCATGCCGTGGCCGCGCTGCGCAGTTCGACGCGGCAGGGCTCGGGGACGACCAGCCACAGCCGCGGCCAGGCGGATGGAAAGTCCAGCCCGTACTCGCTGGACACCCGGGTCTCCAGCGCCCGGAATCGGTCGCCCATCCAGGTCGCGGACTGCGGCGGGGCCAGTGCGACACGGTTGCGCAGGGCGATGTGACGCAGCCGCTCCTGGGGGTTGCCGGCCGACTTGCCGGCGGCGTGCGCCGCGGCCCAACGCCTGCGGCGGCGCTCCAGCAGTGGCCCCAGCACCGCGCGGAGCCGGCGGCCGAGCCAGAGCTCGCCCAACCACCCGCTCAGCGGCCCGCTCACCAGACCGGCCAGCGCCACCGCCCCGGTCAGCCGCAGCCCGGCCGTGAGCCAGGCGCGGCCGCCCGCCGTCCACGGCTGGGTACCGAACCACCGGCCGCCCAGGCCCGCATGGTCCGCGATCACCGCGGCGAGCGCCCACAAAGCCGCCCCCGAGCTGAGGAACGCGGGCCACCGATTGTCGTCGAGGTCGTAGAAGGGCATCCCCGGGTCACCGGTGCTCGGGCTTCAGCTGCTGCGGCTGGGTTCGGGACAGGTGACAGATCGGTGGGGATCCGCCGGGCTCGCGGCCCTCGCGCCGGTCGCACAGTTCCAGCGGGCACACGTACCACTCGTCGGTGACCGGCGTGCCGTCCCGCCCCTCGGTGCCGAAGCGGGTGTCGTCGTCGGGGCCGCCGATCCGTCGGGTGAGGTCGCGGTAGTCCGCCGCGCGGTCCAGGCCTCCCAGCGCGGCGGTGCGCAGGTCCTCGACCCGGTCGGCGAGCGCCACGGCGCCGTCGTCGCGGCTCCGGTCCGGGGCTGACGCGCGCGACACGACCTCCGCGACCTCCGGCAGGTCGCGGCACATGCGGCCGATCCAGCCGGTCCGCCCGGCGGCCGGGGCGGGGTCTGGAGCGGTCCGCGCCGCGGCGCGGCCGACAGCCGGGTGGAGCTGCTCGAAGCGTTCCGCGGCGCGGCCGGCCAGCCGCAGGAACCACCCCCGATCCTCCTCGCGGATGGACTTGCGCCCGACGAACATCAGCGCACACGCCAGCAGTGACAGCAGGGTCTGCGCACGCCACTCGGCGGTCAGCCCGGAGTCCTCGACCCATGCCAGACACGCGGCGTCGACCGCCTTGACGACGTCGACCAGCCAGCCGGGCAGCCGGTGGCCGGGGTCGGCGCCCGGGGTGATCAGCAGGTCGATGAGGGCGTTCTGCTGGGAGGGAGACAGCTCGTCCATGGTGCGGGCCACGATGTAGAGGAGCAGATGCACCGGGTCGCGGGTGAGCGGGCCCCGCTCCTCGTACAGCGCGTTGTCGATCAGGTGGTAGTCGCGGGTGTCGATCGCAGGCCGGACCCGTAGCAGCGCGTTGTCGGTGTGCAGGTCGCCGTGCGTCTTGCCGAGCAGCGGCCGGATCAGGCCGGCGTCGGAGAAGCAGCGGCCCTCTGCGACGGCCAGGGGGTTGGGCAGGGCGCGTCCGTCGGGCTCGCTGTGCAGCATGTCGCCCTGGTGGAGCTGCGCGTACGGGTGGAGCCGGCCGCCGGGCTCGAACTGGCCTGCCAGGTGCAGGGTCAGGAACGCCGACACCGACATCGGCGGCGCGTGCTCGTCCAGGTCGGGATGTTCGGCCCACTCGCCGAGGACGCCGGCGACGACGGTGGCGCACGCCTTCGCGAATGTGGGGGAGTCGCAGCTCACCGGCTCGGCGCCGGGCTCCGTCGTGCCTGGCCGTTCCAGCATCCGGTAGAGCAGGACGGTGAGCACCTCGGTGTCCTCCAGGGTGCGGCCGGCCACCCGTTGGAACGTGATCCACGACCCGTCACCGACCCGGATCGGGGTGTGCGCCGTCGTTGACAGGTGCGCGGCGGCGAAGACCGGGGCCTGCTTGACGGCCGCGCGATGGCGGGCGAACTCGTTGAGGCGCAGCTCCTCACCGTCTTGCGCGGGCACTTTCAGGATCAGCTTGGTGGTCTTGCCCTCATGCCGGTCGATCTCTTGCGCCACCGCCACCGGCGCCCGGCTGCGGCCGTTGACCAGCCAGCGGACGAGGAGGTAGTGGCGGTTGTGGAGCGCCGAGTAGTCGCTGAGAGCCTGGGCTGCTGCCGGGCCGATGCCCTGCGCGAGACCTTCGTCGACGTTGTCATACATGGGTGCTGTCGGTCCGCCGATCGCTGTGAGGGTGAGGGTGGTCGCGTGGCCCGGCCGAGGCTCGCCCGTCCGCTTGCTGGCGGACCGCGGCGAGGGTGGCCTGGGACATGCGGGTGTGCGGGTGATGCGGTCCGAGGACGCGCTGGCGGTCGATCACCACCGCCTGCAGCTCCCGCTCGGCTTCGTCGCTCGCGCCGAGGTCCGAGCGCAGGAGCGCCAGCCGGTAGCGGGCGCGCAGCGTCGCCGGGTGCGCGTCGCCGAGCAGCCGACGGCAGGCGGACACGAGCGGAAGCGCCAGCTCCTGCGCCTCGTACGTGCGGCCCGTGTCGTGCAGGGCCTCCACCAGGGACTGCCGTACGGCCAGGGTGCGGGGGTGGTCGGCGCCGCGCACCTCCTGGTTGACGGCGGCCAGTCGGCGCAGCTCCGCCTCGGCGGCGCCGGGCTGGTCGAGTTCCTGGCGCACCTCGGCGAGATACTGTCCGGTCACCAGCGTCGCCGGGTGCCGTTCGCCCAGCACCTGCGTGCGCAGGGCGAGGACGTTCTCGTACGCGGTCAGCGCCTCGGCGAAGCGGTTCCGGGCGCGCAGCATGTCCGCCACGCCGTTGCTGCTGGTCAGCGTGTCGGGGTGGCGGTCGCCCAGGAGCTCGGTCCTGGCCCGCAGGGTGGCCGTGGAGAGAGCCTCCGCCTCGTCGAGCAGACCGCGGTTGCGTAGCGTTCTGGCCAGGTAGTGCTGGGTGGTGAGGGTGTCGGGGTGCTCCGGGCCCAGGGCGGCGAGCCGGCCGGCCAGCACCTCGCGGAAGAGCGCTTCCGCTGTCGCCGGCCGCCCCTGGTCGTAGGCCGTCCTGGCCAGGTCGTGGCGGATGCCGAGTACCAGCGGGTGGCTGTCCGGCAGCCGGTGCCGGGCCGCGGCGAGTGACCGCAGCCCGGCGGCCTCGGCCTGGCCCAAGTGCCCTGCGGCTCGCAGGTAGTTCGCGGCGCGGTTCGCCAGCCGCAGCGCGGCGGGGAAGGGCGTGGGGGTCTCGCCGGGACGGTCGCCGTACCGGTGGTCGATGAGGTCCAGCGGCGCCGCGCAGTGGTCGGCCAGCAGCCGCCACCGCTCCCACGTACTCGGCGCCTTCGGGTCGGCGCCCTCCACCACCGGGGTCAGCAGCGCCGTGGTGAGCGCGAGGTAGTCGTCGAGGTGCCCCAGGACCTGCGGGTGGCGGCGCGACATGTCCCGTACGAGGGGGTGCAGCGCGAGGGTCTGCGCCGTGCCGGAGCGCGACAGGGTGACCAGCCCGAGACCGTCCAGAGCGCGTAGCGATTCCCAGATGCCCGGTGCCGGGACCCCCGCGAACGGCGGGGCGGCTGCCAGCAGGTCGGCGCGCAGCAGCAGTTCGTAGGGGATGGGGGCCTGTCCCAGGCAGGAGAGGGTCTGCAGCAGCGGGCGCGCTCCCGCGAAACCCCGCTCGGCCAGCAGATCGAGGGACAGCTCCCAGGCGCGGCCGACGGCGGCGTGGGCGCGTCGGGCCGCGGGGGCGCCGTCGGGCGGCAGCGCGAACAGCTCGTCGTGCATGCCGCGGTCCAGGGCCTCGCGGTAGCCGTGGAAGTCTCGGGGGAGGCCGGGCGTGGCCAGGCCCGGCGGGATGTCCTGTGACTCGGCGAGGTAGCGGCCGGCGAAGGCGAGCGCCAGCGGGAGCCCGCCGAGCCGGGCCGACAACGCCCGGGCCTCGGCCGGGTCGCCGGCGCGCGGGCCGGCGAGTTCGAGCAGGACGTCGGCGCCGTACTCCGGGGCGAGGACGCCCACCCGGTGCAGCCGCAGCCAGTCCGGTCGCCGCCTGCCCCATGTGGTTGCGCTGCCGTCGCGGGTGGTCAGGAGGAGAGTTCCGGTGGTGCGGCGGGCCGGCCGCAGCCACCCGGCGCCGTCGGTGAGTCCGCTGCCGGTGACAGCCAGCGCCGCGACCGGGTCGTCCACGTCGTCCAGCACCAGTAGCCACGGCTTGTCCAGCTCGTCCAGCAGCCGCCAGACGATGTCAGGCAGGCTGCCCACCCGTAAGCGGTCGGGCGCCGCGCCCAGTTCGACGGCGAGGGCGAGCATGCCCGCCGTGACCGTGGCGGCGTCATCCGCCGGTATCCACCAGGTGCGGATCCCGGCCGCGGCGGCGTGCCGGACCGCGGCGAGGGCGACCGTGCTCTTGCCGCATCCGCCGAGCCCGTGCAGCACATGGACCCGCGGCGCGTCATGGGCGTGGCCGGACCTCAGGGCGGCCCGGGCCAGCGCGTCCAGCAGCCGGTCCCGGCCGCGCACGGACGGCTCGCCGTCGAGTCTCTCCAGCGGCGGCCGGATCGACACCGCCACCGGCGCCACACCTGCGGCCGTGTACAGCGGGGCGCGGTCGGGGGCCGGTGGTTCGGCCGCCGCCGGGACGCGGCCTGCTCCGTGCCGGACCCGCCAGTACGCCCGCCGCCAGTTCTCCAGGTCGGCGGGGTCGGTCACCTTCGCCGCCACCAGGATGCGGCCCAGCAGGTCGGGCGGTTGGAGCGCGGGCAG
This sequence comes from Streptomyces sp. NPDC043878, assembly GCF_056435735.1. Classification (NCBI taxonomy): domain Bacteria; kingdom Bacillati; phylum Actinomycetota; class Actinomycetes; order Kitasatosporales; family Streptomycetaceae; genus Streptomyces; species Streptomyces sp. NPDC043878. The sequence goes on along the minus strand of NZ_JBWKDW010000011.1, from coordinate 69,213 downwards.
GTGGGTGCCCGCGAAGTACCCACCGAGGGTGCTCACGGGGACGCCCGCCGCCCTGGCCACCTGCCGTACGCTCAGCCCGGAGGCCTGGCGGGCGAGAGTCAGTTCGCGGCCGAAGTCCTGCCGGGTCGCGACGCGGCGCGGGTCCGGGCGCGCCGGGTCGTCTGGTCCGGGGCGGTCGGTCATGACTGCCTCCTCGTGGCGGCCGGGTGCCGCAGTGCGCACGGCTCTCAGACGGGCCCGCTGTGGACGAACGCGGCCCATTCGTAAGGATTCATCAGATAGTTCCGCCTCATCTCGCGGGCGGCAAGGTTGACCGCGCGGGCCGGCGGGTGGCGGGCCAGCGCGGTGTACGTGATCCGTGCCGTCTCCTGCGAGGCCAGGTCGGGGACGCGCCAGAGCGTGCCGATGGCGGTGGAGAAGCCGGCGAGCTGGAACGCCGAGGAGATGTGGATCGTCTCGTCCGGGAGCCGCCCGCCGCTCAGCGCCGTCGTGCACGCCGACAGGTACACGACGCCCCCGGCGGCCAGCCGCAGTGCCGCGATGTCCCGCACCCGCAGATCGCCGTCGGACAGCCGCAGGCAGCTGTCCGAGGGGCGTTCGGCGTCGCTGACGCAGTGGCAGGCGAAGTGTGCCCAGCCGGACGACGCCAGGCACTCCAGTACCGCCTGCCGGGTGGCTTGTCCGCCGGTCAGGTGGACCACGCTGCCGGGGTGGCGCACCGCCGCCAGATTGGCAGCCACCAGGTCCGCCTCCACCTCCGCCATGGCCAGCGGGGCGGTGTCGCCACCCACGGCAACGACGAGCGCGGATTCCTGCTCCGGGTCGGCCGGCCGGTCGCGCACATGGCGAAGGAAGCCGAGCGTGGGCGCGTACGAGCTGGCCACCCGGTGCAGGGCACTGTGCCGGTCGCCGTCCCGCGCGGTGTGCAGGCCGGCGGCGTGCACGGGCAGGACACTCAGCGGCCCGGTCGGTACCCACCACAGATGCGGCAGCGTCTGGCTGTCCGAGGCAGGCAGGCCGAGGTGCGTGAACACCGGCTCGGTCACCGCCTCCCACAGCCAGGTCAGCACGTCCCGCACGGTGTCGTTGGTGCCCCACGCGTTGGCGTTGACCGCGCTGACGAAGGCGCCGGCGCGCTCGGCGGCGTCTCCCGCGGTCAGGCCGGGCAGTGGAACGGCCTCGGTGCCCCGTTCGGTGGTCACCAGCGCGTCGCAGCGCAGCGAGGACACGTTCACGGTCACCACCGGTCCCGAGCCGGCGGGCGGGCGCAGGGCGACGGGGTCGGGCGAGAGCAGGAAGCGCTCGAAGCGGGGGCGGCGGCGGATGCGGGCGAGCAGGGCGTCCCGCCGCACCGCCCGGCGCTGGCGTTCCCGCGCCGTCGACTCGATCTCGGCGTGTGACGCGGCGAGTTCGGCGGCGAGTGAGGGTTCGAGCGCCCGCAGCTCGTCATGGTCTGTGCGCACCGCCAGCGTCTGGCCGAGCAGGACCCCGCGGCCCTGCTCCAGGACCGCCAGCGCCCGCTCCTGGTCGCCGAGTTCGAGCGCGCAGGCCGCCGCGGCGCTGCCGAGCCCGGTGAAAGGGACCAGGTGCCTTTCCTGGTCGTCTCGCTCCAAGCCCTGCCAGGCGACCAGGTCGAGCAGCTCCAGGGCCGTGGACAGCGCCGTGAGTCCCGCGTCGAAGTCACGGGCCAGCATGTGGAGGCGGCCGAGGTGCTGGGCGGCGTCGGCCCGGGTGCGTCCGGGTGCCGCCGGCGTCTGCGCGGCGGTGAAGGCGTGTACGGCGTCGCGGTAGGCGTCGGCGGCCCCCTCGCGGACGAACCGCGCCCGGTGGGCGAGCCCCAGGGTGAAGTGGACGTTCGCGTGCAGGCTGTCCTCACCGCCGGGCCTCTTCAGCGAGCGGTTCAGCACTTCGACGGCCTCCTTCTGCAGATGCGGGTCCCACCCGATCTCGATCCGGGCGATCAGCGCCGCGCCCTGGTTCGCCTCGTGCATCGCCAGGTCCGGGTGCGGCGCGGGAACGCTTCCGGCGGCGTTTCGCAGGGCCGCCGCGGCCCGGTCCAGGAGGTCGGTGTCCCGCTCGTGCTCGCCGAGCCGGGAGAGGCAGTTGCCGAGATCGGCCTCCCACTTGACCCGTTCGGGAAGGTCGTCGTCGGCGGCCTCCAGCACCCCCTCCAGCAGCGTGACGGCCTCGCGCAGCACCGCGAGGTCCTTGGTGTACTCGAAACGGACGCGCAGCGTCGTCGCCAGGTTCGACGCCAGGAACAGCCGGTGGGGATGGGCGATGGGGGTACGGGTGAGCGCTGCGCGCCGCCATCGGATGGCCTCGTCCAGCGCGCGCGTGTCGCCGGTCCTGGTGAAGATGGCCCGCAGCGCCGTGGCGAACTGGTTGAGGAACAGCGGCGCGTCCGGGTCGTCGTCCTCCAGCCCCTCGACCACCGCCCGCAGCTCGTCGATCGCGTCGAGGCAGAGCACGATGTCGCCGTCCGCGTCGGCCATGGCGGACAGGGCGTCGCCCAGACCGGCGTAGCAGCCCGGCGCGTTGCCGTCGCCCGGCGGCACGGTCCTGACCGCCTTGCGGTACGCCTCCACGGCCGCGGTGAGCTGCGCCCGGTCGCCGGTGGCGCGGTAGAGCACCATCAGCGCCATGCCGAGGTTCGCCAGCCGCGCCGCGGCGTCCGCGGGTGTGCCGCGGCCAGTTCTGATGGCCGCGGTGAGCGCCGCCACCGCCTGAAGCGCCGCGCCGGCGTCCCGGTTGCGTTCGCTCCAGCGGGTCAGCGCCAGGCCCAGGTTGGACTGGTGCGCCGGGTAGTGGGCGTTGTCCTCGGCGATCCTGCCCGCCGCCAGGCGCAGCACGTCCACCGCTTCGTCGAGCTGGTCGGCCTCGCCCGTCTGCTCGAACCAACGGGTCAGGCACAGGCCGAGGTTGGACAGCGCGACCGTACTGTCGGGACTTTCCCGGACCGCCGCGCGATGCGCGTCCAGTGCCCCCTGCAGGGCGCCGAGGTCACCGGTCAGCTCGAAGCGGTACGTCAGCACGACCCCGAGGTCGGACACGTAGCGTCCGCGCTGCTCGGGGTCGGCCGCGGCGGCCTTCGTCAGCAGCGCCGCGGCTTCCGTCAGCGGTTCGACCTGCCGCTCGCGGATCGCGGCGGCGGCCAGTTCACGTGCGCGCCGGCGCATTTCGGAACCGGTCCGCGCCCCTTCGTTCCCGGTCAATGAGCCCCCGTTCCTCACCGATTCACCTTAGCCGTCCGAGTGCGACGCGGGTGTCCGACCTTGTCCGGCCTTTACCGGCACCGCTTCCGGTGCCCCGGCGCCGTGGGGTTGCCTCGTGGCGTACCGGCTCGACGTTCCTTTCGTCCAGGAGGCCATCCCATGCGTGACGAACGACGTACCACGAGGACCGTCCAGGGCCTGGTCCGGGAGGGGTTGGTGGCACAGGACGAACGGGCCGGGATCGAGCGGGTCGCGAGCCGGTACGCGATCAGCGTGACGGCGGCCGTGCGGGAGCGGATCAGCGGCGGCGCGGACGACCCGGTCGCCCGGCAGTTCGTGCCCGACCCGCGGGAGTTGGAGACGGAACCGCACGAGAGTGACGATCCCATCGGCGATGGCCCCTTCACGCCGCTGCCCGGGATCACCCACCGCTATCCCGACCGGGTGCTGCTCAAGCCGCTGCATCTGTGCCCGGTGTACTGCCGGTTCTGCTTCCGGCGCGAGATGGTCGGTCCTGGGCATGGCGTCCTCGGGGAAGAAGACCTGAGCCGGGCGCTCGGGTACGTCAGGGACCACCCGCCGATCTGGGAGGTCATCCTCACCGGCGGCGACCCGTTCATGCTCTCCCCGGCCCGGCTGCGCCGCATCGTTTCCGAACTCGACGCCATCGCGCACGTCGGAGTGGTCCGCGTCCACACCCGCGTGCCGGTGGTCGCACCGGAACGCATCACCGACGAGCTGTTGGACGCCCTGACCGCGGAGACCCCGGTATGGACCGTCGTCCACTGCAACCACCGCCAGGAACTCGGGGAGGGCGCCCTGTCTGCCCTCCACCGCCTGGCCGACCGGGGCTTTCCGCTGCTCAGCCAGAGCGTCCTGCTCAAGGGCGTCAACGATACGGCGGAAGCGCTGGAGGACCTCTTCCGCACCCTCGTACGGCACCGGGTCAAGCCGTACTACCTGCACCACGCCGACCTCGCCCCGGGGACCGGCCACTTCCGCACCACCGTGGCGGCCGGCCAGGAGCTGACGAGCGCCCTGCGGGGAGCGGTGTCCGGGCTGTGCCAGCCGACGTACGTGCTGGACATTCCCGGCGGGCACGGCAAGGTGCCGATCGGCCGCGGCTACCTCGACGAGCGCCCCGACGGATACCTGGTGACCGATCCGCGCGGAGGTCGGCACCGCTATCCGCCGACCGCCGAGTCCCCCGGAGCTCGCACCACCGGGGACGGGCCCTCCGGTGGTGTCGTGTGAGCGCGCCCCCGGCCCGGGCCGACCAGGTGGGCGGCCTGCTGGTGGAGCGCGAGGGACCGCACTGCTCACCGGTTCAATGGACGATCCCCGGCCTCACCGTCGCCGCGGCGTGGCAGGCGGCCCGCGCCGCCTTCGCCGACGAGGCCTCGGGCCCGCCCCGCCGGCAGGCGAAGCTCCTGCTCGCCGGCGCACCCGAGACGTCCCCGGCGCGGTGGCCGCACCGCGACGCCGCGGCCGAGACCGGCCCGTGGCACTGGCTCACCACTCTCGGCCGCTCCGCCGCGGACGGCGGCTGCCTCGCCTACGCGCGGGACGTGCAGCGCCACCACCGCCCGCTCTTCCGGGCTCTGGTGGGCGCACTCGCCCCCCGTCTCACGGCGCTCGGCATGCCCGGCGGCCCTGTCGAGGCCGAGGTCTTCCTCGGCGACTACCCCTCCACGCCCGGCGGCATCCACCGCGAGCGCTGCGCCAACGTCCACCTTGTCCTGGCAGGGTCCAAGAGCATGCACCTGTGGCCGGACCCGCTCCGGCCGCCAGGAGCCACCCCTGTGCGCGCCGACACCGCCCCCGGCGCCGGCACGGCCGAGGAATACCTGCCCGCCCTCGACCCGGCGTCGGCCCGGGCCGACGCGATGACACTCACGGCCCGTGCGGGCGGCGGCTTCGCCTGGCCGGCCGGCACCTGGCACGTCGGCGAGACGCACGGACCCGCCCTGGCCCTCAACCTCGCCGCGTACGAGCGGACGGGCCAGACCGGCTCCCTGCGGCTGTGGGGCGAGCACCTGCACGGCGAGGTGCCCGCGCCCTGGCTCGCCGCGTACCGCCACCACACAGGCGGCCACGGCGGTCCCGGCAGCCTGCTTGCCCGGCTGTCCGCGCTCGGCATGTGCCCGGCGCCGGCGCCGCCCCGGCCGTCCGCCGCCCGTCTCCGCCCGGCCGGCCCGCTCGCCTGCCGTACCGCGGCCCCGGTGCTGTGGACGCCGGTGGGCCGCGGGCACCTGCTGGTCGCCGCGCTCGGCGCGGTGGCCACCGCGCACGACGGACCCGACGTCCGCGACTGGCTCGCCCGGGCGACCCGCCCCGGCCCCGCCGCCCACGCCGTGCCCGCCTCCTGCCGGGCCCTCGCCGCCTGGCTGCGCCGCCAGGAAATCCTCGACTCACCGGAGGAAGCATGACCACCGCACCCCAGAGGTGGGACGAATCCGACGACCAGCTCTTCCTGCGCTACGGCGACGTGTTCGTCCCGCGTCGCGCCGAGCAGATCGACACCGTCTGCGGCCTCGTCGCACCGCTCCCGGACCGTGACGCCCCGCGCCTCCTCGATCTCGGCTGCGGCGAGGGCCGGCTGACCGCCGCCCTGCTGCGGCGCCACCCCGGGGCGCGCGTGACGGGCCTCGACGGCTCCGACACGATGCTGGCCGCCGCCGCCGAACGACTCGCACCCTTCGGCGACCGGGCCCGACTCGTCAAGGCGTCCCTGCAGGACCGCAGTTGGCGGCACGGAACGTACGCGGCGATCGTGTCGTCGCTGACCGTTCACCACCTCGACGACGATGGCAAGCGGCAGCTCTACAGCGACCTGCACACCATGTTGCTGCCGGGCGGCCGACTGGTCCTGGCCGACCTGGTTCGGCCCGCCACCGCGTCCGCGACGGCGTGGACGGCGTGCCGTTGGGACGACGAGGTCGACCGGCAGGCGGCCGGACCGCCCGGCGCCCCGGCCGCCGCCGACGCCTTCCGCGACTCCCGGTGGAACACCTTCCGCCATCCCGACCCGGTCGACAAGCCCGCCACCCTGGCGCAGCACCTGCGCTGGCTCGACGGGGCCGGCTTCGAGGGCACCGACGTGTGCTGGGCACTCGCGGGGCACATGGTGATCGCCGCGACCGGCAGGCATCGGGACGGGGGCGCCCGATGACGCCGCCGCCCGGCCGGACCCTTCTCGCCAACGTCGTCAACGACGTCATGATCGACGCCGCACCACCCGCCTACGCACGGGCGATGGCTGCCGTCACCCCACGCAAGCTGTGGCTGGCGTGCCCTGGCGACTGCGTCGTGGCCCTGGCGCCCTGCGCGCCGCACTTCCGCGACTACGTCGCCCGCACCCTCGGCGTCGACGCCGGCCGGGTGGACGTCGTCGCTCCGGACACGATCCGCGGCGTCCACGCCCTCGACGTCGTCGCGGAACTCGGCGCGACCGCCCGGGTCACCGCGTCTCCGGTCCTCGCGCCCTTCGTCGCGGACGCACGAACGACCCGCTTCGCCCGCGCCACCGGCATGCGTCTGGAGCCGTACGACACCGTCCCGAACGACGTGACGCTGGCGGCCGTGCGCCGCGTCAACACCAAGCACGGCTTCCGGCAGATCGCCGCCGGTCTCGGCCTGCCCATCGCCGACGGCGGCCACGCGGACAGCCCGCGGGCGCTGGTGGCCGCCCTCACAGGCTTCCTCGACGGCCACCGGGCCGCGATCGTCAAGGTCGACCGCTCGTCCAACGGCCACGGCACCTTCATCGTGCGCGCCGACGGGGACCGGACGCCGGTGGAGCAGCAGGTACGGCGGCAGGTCACGGCTCACGGGACACCGCGCTGCGGTTGGACGTACGAGGAGTTCCTGCCGTTCACCGGGATGCCCAGCGTGGAGATGAGCGTCGGGGAGAGCGGGGTCGCCGAGTTCTACAGCTGCGACCAGCGCAGTGTGGACAACGCCTGGAGGGGCATGAGCACACCGGCCGTCCCCGGCCCGCTGCTGGGCACGCTGACCGAGGCCGCCCGGCGGATCGGCGGATGGCTGCACGCCCGCGGCTACCGAGGCGTCTTCGACGTCGACTGCGGTGTCTTCGACGGCGGTTACGTCGTCACCGAGGCCAACGTCCGCAGGACCGGGGGAACCTACCTCGAAGAACTCGCCCGCCGCCTGCGGCCATCACCCGCACCGGACCACCGCCCGACGCACTGGCGCGCAGACGTCCGGCGCGGCACCCGGAGCCTGGACTTCGCCGGCGCGGTCGCCGCCCTCGAACGGACCGGCCTCGCCGACCCGGCCGCCGACGCCAGGGCCGTGCTCCCGGTGGACACCCTCCAGACGGACGGCAAGTGGCGCTACCTCGTCCTGGGCACCGACGCCCAATCCGTCGCCGACGCCGAGCGAGAGCTCACCGGACTGCTGGAGCTGGTCTGAGTGCTCCACTCCGCCCTGCACCCCGGTTTCAGCACGATCGACGGCGCCGGCGTCTTCGCACTGCGCGACATCCCCAGGGGCACCGCCCTGTGGTGGCCCTGCCCCAAGTGCCCGGTCCTCTCCTTCGGCCGGCAACGGGAGACACCTGCCCCCGTGACCGAATGGCTCGCGGAGTACGGCTACCGGCGGGCCGACGGCAGCCTCATCGCGCCCTGCCGCGGCGCGTACCTGCTCAACCACTCCTGCGAGGCATCGGTGCTCGACCTGGACCTCGCGGTGGGCATCGCCGTGCGGGACCTCCGGCGCGGTGAGGAAGTGACATGCGACTACCGGACGTTCCGGTACGACGACGCGTGGAGCTTCCCGTGCCGCTGCGCCGCCGACTGCTGCGTCGGCACGGTGGAATCCGGCGCCGAAGCGCCCTCGGCCGAAGTGAGCCGGACCTGGAGTGCCCGGATACGGCCGGCCCTGGATGCGGCGGCGCTGGTCCCGCAGGAGACGACGGTACGGGCCGGCGACGTCAACGGCCGCCCGCGGACGGCGGGGAGGACACGTGTGCGCTGACTCCTCCTTCCGCGCGGCCGGCTGCCCCGGCACGTCGGCACGCCCCGGCACGTCAGCCCGCGACCTCCTCGCCCGCGCGCGGCTGGGAGTGCTCGCCGACCGGCCGGCCTATGTGACGCTGATCGGGCTGCTCACGCTGGGCGGGCGGGTGCCGTACGGCGACGCCGTCGAGAGCCTCACCGTCATGGAACGCTCCGTCCTGGAGCAGATCATCGGCGACGAGGCCCTGCGGTTGCACCCACCGGCCGCGGACGAGTACGCCCGCCCCGACGACCCGTACCGGCGGGAACTGCTCGTCACCTACTCGTCGCAGGGCCGGCTCTCGCTGCTCGACCTGCGCGAGGAGTCCCCGGGCAGCGGCGACGTGATCGCCCGACTGCCGGTGCGCGCGCCCGTGTGGGAGCGCGCGGAGGAGGCGTACGTCGCCTGGCGCATCGCCGAGGACCACCAGCAGGCGCAACTGGACACCGTCCTGCACCGCTGGGAGGCGGCGGGCAGCCTCCCAGCCCGGGTGCGTCAGGCCGCCGACTGGACCGACCACGTCGAAACCGTGCTGGTGTATGTCGGGCGGCAGGTCTTCTCCCGCTCCGACGCCGGCACCAGCACTCTGCTCCGCGACCGCCCGCTGGGTGCCCTCGCCGACCGGCCGCTGTCGGGCTGGAGCCCCGAGGAACGACTGTTCGTCATGGCCGTGCACGTACTGTTCGCCACCGGCCGCTCGATCCGCTTCGAGGAGTTCAACGGCCGCCGGCTCAGCGCGACCGCGCTGCGGGCCTGGCTGGTGTCCACCTGGTGCGGATACGCCCACGCCCTGGGCCGGGAGATCCCCGCGGACCTGCCCGCACGGGCCTTCCTGGCGCTGGCGGGAGAAGTCGGCGACCTCGCCGCGGCGGTCGACGGCTCCGACTGGATACGTTTCCGCCGCGTCATCGGGGCGACCTTCGCCAAACGGGAGGTGGTCGTCGCGCTGCCCCGCCGCGAGCGTCGCCACGACGTGGCACCGCCGGCGCTCGCCGCGCTCGCCGAACGCCTGACGGACGCGGTAGGTCCCGGCCCGCACGGCGGCCCGCTGCCGGGGGAGGAGCTGGTCACGCGGACCGTCGACGCTGTCATGGCCGGCCCGCCCGGAGGGCGCGTCCGGCTGCTGGAGGAGCTGCTGGCCACCCTCGTGCACAGCGCCGTCCGCGACCTTGACGCCGACTACGGGATGACCAGCGCCGTGCGGGACCTGCGGCGGCTGGGCGGAGCGGTGGCCGACCACACCACAGGGCCGCTCGCCCTGCGTAAGCCGGACTTCTTCTGCTGCGTGCTGCCCCACCCCCAACGGCTGCACGCGATGCCGGACGTGGATCTGCGCCGGCTGCTGTGGCGGGTGGCCCAGCGCATGCAGTACAACCGCTGGCACTTCGTACCGGGCAACTTCGACCGTGCCGAAGTGCCCCCAAAGCGCCACTACTTCTTCCCGCCCACCCTCCCCGACCTGGCGGAGTCGGCCGACCTGTGGCACGGCGGCCATGTCGCGGCCGGCGTCCGCCACTCGCTGCGGGCCCCCGCGGCGCACCTGTGGCAGGGGCCGCTGACAGTGGGGGGCAACGGCTACCGCGGCAGCCACGACCTGCGCGTGGTCCGGATGAGGGGCGAACCGTTCCTCCGTGCCGACCTGTGGCGGGCGGTCCGCTACAGCGCCCTGATAGACGCCTTCTGGCGGGCGATCGCCGCCGGCGCGGCCCGGGAGCCCGCTGCCCCGTATCCGGTGATCACCGCGTTCGACCGTCGGTGGTACGAGGAAGACGCGTGGAAGGCCGTCACCGCCGCGCCGTACGTCAGGAGCCGGCGGTGAACGCGCGCCGCAGCAGCGCGTCCACCGCCGCCGGGTCCTCCAGGGGGGCCAGGTGCCCCACGCCGGGCAGCACGGTGTGCCGGGCGTGCGGAATGCGAGCCGCCAGGACTCCGGCGATCTCGTGGAAGTCCGCCAGGTCCAGGGCGCCGACGGCGACGTCGACCGGCGTACGGATCTCCGCCAGGCGCGTGAGCGCATCGCTGTCCGCGGGTACGCGCGTGTCCCGGTTGCGCCAGTGCCACCCGGAATAGCGGGCGACCATCGCCCGTACCAGCCGCCACGCCTCCGGACGGGCGCGGACCGGGTCGAACAATCCGTGCCGGAGCCACATCGTCTTCGCGGCTGCCGGACTCAGCCCGGCCAGGCCCGCGTCCCAGTCGAAACCGAACGGGAAACCGCCGACGTCACTGCCGATCAGTACCAGCGATCGCGGCGCGTCCGGCCGGGCCAGCACGTGGTTCAGCGCGATCCGGCCGCCCATCGACAAGCCGACCACGTGGGGGCGGACGATCCCGAGATGGTGGAGCAGGTGGCGCAGGTCGTCGTGGTGGCTGTACGGGCCGGCCGGTGCTGACGAGCGGCCGAACCCACGGCAGTCGTAGGTGACGACCCTGAAGTCATACCGAAGCGTCCGCACTTGGTGACGCCACATGCGGTGGTCGAGCGTGAACCCGTGGATCAGCACCACGGGAGGGCCCGAGCCGACACTCTCGTAGTGGATCGATCCCCTGTTGTAGCTGAAGAAGCCCATCCGCACGCCCCGCCCGACCGTGACCCGTCCCAGGCTACGGCCGGCGGTCGCCCGGCCCGGCGTCCTCGTCCGAACGCGCGCAACACACCCGTCGCGACTGGAGTTGGTTCCGCCATGAGCTGGGCACTCATCGCCACCACCGCCCTTGGCGCGGTGATCGCCGTCCTGTCGAACCTCGTCGCGGACCACGCGAGGTGGCGGCGGGACGAGCAGGCCAGACACCAGGAGGTCAAACGCCAGTTGTACGCCGAATACCTCGCCGCTCTCTCCCGCACCGACAACGCGCTACGCGACACCGCCCGGCGCCCCGACATGCCGGAGCAGGAAAGGGCCCGGACGGCCAGGGAGACGTTCCGCTCCAGCGGCTGCTACGAACTGCGCTACCAACTCGGCCTCACCGCACCCGAATCGGTCACGCGCGCCTCGACGGCCGCCTTCCACGAACTCCGTGACTTCCGCGACGCCATAGAGCACGGCACAGTCTTCGCGGAGGGCGCCTACCAGCAGCGCCGCGACCAGTGGTACACGGTCTTCCCGGTCCTGCGCGACCGCATGCGGCAGGACCTCACCCACGGCTGACGGCCCGCGGGCCGTCAGCCGGAAGCCGGGGGAGTGCGGTGGCGGCCGCCGTGGATGTCCAGACTCCTCGTGTCGCCCGGTCCGCCTTGCGCAGGTACGGATCCGGGGCCCGCCGCTCGTCCGGGCGTCGTGCGCCCGCCGTCCGTCCGCCGCACCGTGCGTCTGCGGAGGCGAGGCAGGAAGGTGTAGAAGCGGTCGGGAAGGAACACGGCGTCCGCGACGATCATCGCGCCGGAGAAGAGAGGCAGCCCCATCAGGACGGCGATGCCGACGTGCATGCCCAGCAGCATGGCGAGGACCGGGTACTTGAGCCTGCCGAAGAGCACGAACGGGAAGGCCACCTGCAGGAGCACGGTCAGGTAGCCGGCGACGGCGACCACCAGTGCGTGCTCGTCCACGAAGTGGGAGAGGAAGGGCCAGGGCCGGAAGAGGTCGAGGTTCAGGACGTAGTGGAGCGCGGTGCCGCCGCCCCAGAAAGCTCCCTGGACCTTGTACAGACCGGCTGAGCCGTAGAGGAAACAGACCTGTGCCGCGATCAGGAACATGCCGCAGTTGTGGACCACCGTGACCAACGTGGTTCGGGCATCGCGGAGTTGCCACGCGAAGGGGCTCTGGGCCGAGGCCGGCGCATCGGCCGCACGAACCGTCTTCAGCCGGTCCCTGCGCGCGTCCAGGGACCAGCGCCGGCCGCACGCGGTGAGGACGAGGTAGAGGGACATCAGCAGGACCAGGTTGTCGCCTCCGTCCGTCATGAAGATCGCCCGGCCGTGGAACGAGGTCACCACGACGGCGAAGAGGACCGACAGGACACGGGTACGCCAGCCCAGCATGAACAACGCGGCCGTGACCAGTGCCAGCACGTAGCAGAGTTCGAAGTAGGCGCGACTGTCGGACAGGACGAGAACGCTGAACCAGCCCGTCTGCTCGAAGAGCTGGCGTGACAGGGCGGGCGTCCATGGAGAGCCGGGACCCCAGATCTCGTCACGGTGCGGGAACTCCCGCAGCAGAAAGACCAGATAGAGCAGTCCGTAGCCGATGCGCAGCACCGACGCCCCGTACAGGGACAGCGGGCGGCCGGTCAACAGGTTCCACACGGTGGTGATCCGGTCGGCAGGCCACCGGACGATGCCGACGGACGCGGTCCCCTGCGTCTCACTTTCCATCGTGGGTCACCTTCCACCAGGGCAGGAGCCGGTTCTCTGTCGGTGTCGGCGGGCGTTTGCCGGCAGTGGGGCCGGGCACGGCGATCGGCCGTGTGACGACGCGGAGTTGAATGAAGTCGAAGCTGCGGCCCGGGCGGTCCCGGCGGGCGGCGACACGGTCCGCGGCGATGTTGCTCAGGTACTTCTGCATCATCAGGGCACGTTCGGTGTGCGACTCGTCGTCCGCTCCGTGCGAGTCGACGTAGCCGGCCCAGGCACGGCGCAACATGTTCTGTGCGGTGTGGCTCGGGAACGGCTGGTGTTCGACCGCCGAACGGTCCACGGCGGTCAGGTCGAACCAGGAACTCACCTGAGCTGATCCGTCGGAGCGGGTGTGCGCGGTTCGCGCCAGAATCTGCCGGTTGACGGATTCGGGGTCCGGAGCGAAAAGCCGCCAGTTCTGTTCGAAGAAGGGGTACACCCATGCGTTGATCAGTGGGGTGTAGCGTCTGGAGACGGTGTTGGCCGGCGCCACGTGGAGGAACACCAGAAACACGTGGACGACACTCGTCGCCAGGCACAAAGCCACGGCGGTGTACAGCCCTGCATTCAGTACGCGAGCGCTTCTGTGCAGCCCGCGGGGCTCGGCCATGGGGTCAGAACACTCTCGCGTGGCCGCACCGGAGACGGACTGCTGGATTTCCTCCACGTCCGCCGAGTCGATTCCGCTCGACACCGCCTACCTGTCTTTCTCTGTGAACTGCTCGCGCCTGGATTTCTCGCCGTCTGCCACCGACGGCGCGCGGCGGACTCGATGAGAATCCCGCCGCGCGCCGTCATTTGGTGAGCGGACCGACCGCGGTGTGCCGTCTAGCCCTCGTGGCTCTCGGAGTGGTCCTCGCCCTGGTAGCCCTCGGGCGCCCCCTCGTAGCCGTAGTTCTCGTCCGACTGCTTGCCGTGCTCCTCCTGGCTGTGGTCGGGCTTGCCGTGCTCCTCCTGGCTGTAGTCGGGCTTGCCGTGCTCGTCCTGGCCGTGGTCGGGCTTGCCGTGGTCAGGCTTGCCGGGATGCATGTAGTCCTCCATGTCCAGCTTGCCGCCGTGGTGCGGCTTGCCGGGCTTGCCCTCGTGGTCCGGTCCGCCCGGCGCATGGTCGTGCCCGCCGGTGCCCGGTCCGCCCGGCGCATGGTCGTGTTCGCCGTTGCCCTGTCCGCCGGGGGTGTTCCCGGCGGTGTTGCCCGCGGTGTTCCCGGACGTGTTGCCGGCGACGTTGCCCGAGGTGCCGCCGGTCCCGACGATCGGTCCGCCCAGGAGGCCACCCGTGACGAGACCGCCGCTGACGAGGCCACCGCCAAGGAGCCCCCCGCCGGTGGTCGTTCCCGTGGTGGTCGTTCCCGCGGTGGTGCCGGTGGTCGTTCCCGCGGTGGTTCCGGTGGTCGTTCCCGTGGTGGTCGTTCCCGCGGTGGTTCCGGTGGTCGTTCCCGTGGTGGTCGTTCCCGCGGTGGTTCCGGTCGTGGTGCCGGTGGTCGTTCCCGTGGTGGTCGTTCCACCAGTGGTGGAGGTCGCGCACCCGCCGAGGAAGATCCGGTTGTTGTCGAGCGTCACGATGCCGTTACGGGCCAGCGCCCGCCCCTCGATGTTCGTCCCTGTCGTGACGGTGATCGAGGTCAGAGCCATGATGGTGCCCACGAAGGTGGAGGTGGTGCCGAGGGTGGCGGAACTCCCGACCTGCCAGAACACGTTGCACGCCGAAGCCCCGTTCGTGAGGAGCACTCGGCTTGAGGTCGCCGTCGTCAGGGCTTCTGGGATCTGGAACACCCAGACGGCGTTCGGGTCCCCCCCGGCGTCCAGGGTCAGGTCACCGGTGAGACCGACACCGGAGACAGCGGTGTGGACGCCCGGAAGCAGTGTCTGTCCGTTGCCGATTGCCGCCGGAAGCGCGAAGTCCGTGGCCTGGCCGGCCGCGTTGTTGTAGGCCGTGACCAGGTCGGCCTTGGCCTGAAGCGCGACGGCGTCCGCGGCGTGCACGGCACCGAGTACCTGGCCGGGCGGGAATCCGGTGATGGACGGGTTCGGGTGCGTGCCGAGGTCGTGGCTGATCACCGAGGGGCCTGTGTTGGTGACTCCTTGACCCGCCAGAACGGAGAAACTCGCGGTCGTGGCCAACGGCACCGGAGTGGCGATGGCCAGCGCCTGAGTCGGCGTGAGGGCGACCAACACGACGGCAATGGTCGTGGCGAGGACGGAAGCCATCACGCCGGACAAAGTACGGCGGTCAGTCGCTTGAGGGATCTTCAGCTTCATCAAGAGGCCATTTTCTGTGGGGGTCGTGGCATTCCGGGCCCTACCGGGCACCCGGAAAGCCTTGTCGCTGACGCCGCATATTACGCAGAAATATCCTTGAGTCGGCGCAAACTGGGCATGGGAAATTCCCGCTCATTCAAACAGCGCACAGTGCTGCGTAAATAGTTAGATTCGCCATTCCGACTATGCGTCAGGTCCTCGAATGGGCATCGCGTGGGCGGTGTTCGTCAGCCGAGCCGCCGGGTGCGATTCTCGTGGGCGAGCCCGTCCGGGTGGGAAACCGCATGCGGCCGGGCCCGAGCGGAAACATGCGGGCTCGTCGCACCACGGGGCCCGGCGGCCGGCGAAGCCGCTGGTCCGACGGCCGACGAACCAGGCCGATCTCCGTCAGCCCCACGACAGGCAGGCGTCGCAAAAAACGAGTTTGACTGTTCCGCCGACGTCACGCCGAGCGAGGCGTGACGGATTGGCGAGCAGTCGCCGCTGAAGGCGGCGGGCGAGGCCCTTGCCGTCCGTGTGCGGTGTGAATCGGGATCCCTGTGATCGCGAAAACGTGACCGGACGCCGTGAGCTGTTCGACCCTCCGCGGAAGACACCTGTCGAAACCAAGCCACTACGCCCCCTCGCGGCGGACCGGGTATCCGCAGTCGGCTGAAGCGGTGCTTTCCGCGATCGGCAGGGTGAAGCCAGGTCGCCGGACGACGCCGGTCGGTCGTCACGGAAACGCCTCCCGACCCCGGTACCCCTCCCGGGGCCGCGTCCGGGAGACTCCAGGTACGGATCGGCCAGGTCCTCCTTGAGGGTCTCGGCCCTGGACCGACGCCGGCCACCTGGCTGCGCTCCAGATCCGTGACCGCGCAGTGGTGGACCGGCTGGAGAGCCCGCCCTCCGCCGGTCGGCTACGGCAGTGAGGAGCCGGTGGTCAGCGAGCGGAAGCGGCGCCCGGGGACCGGTCGCTGTGCTTCACCGGCGGCCCGGCAGGGACCAACTCCCGCGGCCGGCGCTCACGGCCGGATCGCCACGCCGGTGTACGACTTGGTGGCGTCGGTGATGAAGTCGCGGCTGCCGTCCGGAGGGAGGGCCTGGGCCTGGAGGTGGTCGTACATCACGCTGTAGTGCTGCACGTCGGACGGCTTCTCCAGGTAGAGATCGCTGGTGAACCGTTCCAGGTACACCACCCCCGCCTCGAGAGCGTCGGCGAACCGCAGGATGGAGAACTGTCCTGACAGCCCCGGGTGCGCGCCCGCCGCGTGGGGAAGGACCTGCACCGTGATGTGCGGCTCGGCACTGAGGGCGTTCAGGTGCTCCAGTTGTTCACGCATGACGTCCCGGCTGCCGACGACGCGGCGCAGAGCCGATTCGTCGAGGAGGACCCACAGGCGCAGCGGGCAGGCCGGGTCGTAGATCCGGTGCTGACGGCGTAGCCGCACCTTGAGGCGCGTGGCGGCCTGTTCGGCAGTGAGGTGAGGGATCGTTTCCTCGATGACAGCCTGCGCGTAGGCGGGGGTCTGCAGCAGATCGGGCACCACCATGGGGGCGTGGGTGTGCAGGGAAGCGGCGTCAGTCTCCAGGCCGATGTAGACGCTGTCGCAGAGGCCGCCGTAGGGGTGCCACCAGCCCGGCTGCCCGGATTCCCTGGCCATCTCCGTCAGAGAGTCGATGACCTCCTGGTCCGTCACGTCGTAGATCGCGCACAGGTCGCGCACATCACGGGGGCTGACGGCGCGGTTGCCGTTCTCCAGATGACTGATCTTGGGCTGGGAGACCATGAGCCGCTCAGCCACTTCGGTGCTCTTCAGCCCACTGGCCACGCGGAGCCGGCGAAGCTCGGCCCCGAGACGGCGTCTCCTGACAGTGGGATTGCTCTTCGCCGCCACGCGAGGTGTACCTCCGGATCCAAATTCTCTGTAGGCACGCAGGTTGCCATGGCACGAGGGCTGCTGATCACACGCAATGCCGCCGTGGTCGCCGGCAGTCGAAACGGACTCTTACGTTGGCAATTGCCGTGGGGGGATGCCGATGCCGGCCGTTGCTGGACAACCGGCGTGGCAGGCGGCGCGCCGCGGATGGGTGTAGAACCAGGTGGTCCACGTTCCGAGTGCCGCGGCATGACACGTCGCTGCCGCGCACCACGGCCTTTCGGCACTCGGCCCCCACGGGCGGGAGAATCACGGTATGAGCATGTCGCCAGCGGCCCCCAACCTGTCCGGTCGGACCGAGTGCGGCAACGAGTTGCGCACCCCCCTGCGCGACTTCCTCAGAACCGAGACCGGCAGCGCCCTCATCCTCCTGCTCGCCGCGATCACCGCCCTGGTCTGGGCGAACACCGGTCCCGGCACCTACGAGGAGTTCTGGCACACCCACCTGTCGGTGCACCTGGGCTCCGGCGGAGTCTCCCTCGACCTGCGGGAATGGGTGAACAGCGGGCTCATGTCGCTGTTCTTCCTCGTCGTCGGCCTCGAAGCCCGGCGTGAGTTCGACATGGGCGAGCTGCGCGAACGCAGCCGGGTCACCCTTCCGCTGCTCGCCGGCATCAGCGGAATGACCGTGCCCGTCGCCATCTACCTCGCCGTCAACGCCGGACACTCCTCCCTGCACGGATGGGGCGTGGCCATGTCGACCGACACCGCCTTCGCCCTGGGCATGCTGGCACTGCTCGGTGACCGCCTCCCCGGCGGACTGCGCATCTTCATCCTGACCGTGGCGGTGGTCGACGACTTCGTGGCCCTGGTCGTCATCGCCGTCGCCTACAGCGGCCACATCCAGTGGCCGGCCCTCCTGGCGGCGCTCGGACTGTTCGGCGTGATCCTCCTGATACGGGCCGCCGGAATCCGGCGCGGCGCGGTGTACGCGCTGCTGGCCACGGCGACCTGGGTGGCCCTGCTGAAGTCCGGCGTCGACCCGGTGGTCGTCGGCCTGGCCATGGGCCTGCTCACCTACGCCTACCCGGCCAGCCGCAGCGACCTGGAACGCGCGAGCGGTCTGTTCCGCCTCTTCCGCGAACAGCCCACCCCGGAACTCGAACGTGAGGTACGCCTCGGACTCGCCTCCACGCTCTCCCCGAACGAACGGCTGCAACGCCTCTTCCACCCGTGGACGAGTTTCGTCATCGTGCCGCTGTTCGCCCTCGCCAACGCCGGCATCACCATCAGCGCCGGCCGGCTCGCCGACGCCTTCGCCTCGCCCGTCACGCTGGGCATCCTCCTCGGCTACGTGCTGGGCAAGCCGCTGGGCGTCTTCGGCGTCTCCTGGCTGACCTCGCGGCTCAGCCACGGCCGCCTCCACCCACCGGTCGGCTGGGGTGCGACCCTCGCCGGCGGGTCCATCGCCGGCGTCGGCTTCACGGTCTCCCTCCTCATCGGCACCCTCGCCTTCTCCGGGCAACAGCTCGCCCAGGCCAAGGTGGGCATCCTGAGCGCGGTGCTGTGCTCGTTCGTCCTGACCTGGGTCGTCACCCGGGTCATCGGGTTCCTGCCGGCACGCTCACGCAGCCGCGCCCTGCTCGGAACGGGCGAGTGGATCATCGACCTGGCGGTGCCGGTCGACAACGACCGCGACCACATCCGCGGACCGC
Organism: Streptomyces sp. NPDC043878; assembly: GCF_056435735.1. NCBI lineage: Bacteria > Bacillati > Actinomycetota > Actinomycetes > Kitasatosporales > Streptomycetaceae > Streptomyces > Streptomyces sp. NPDC043878. Next base: position 50,813 of record NZ_JBWKDW010000011.1, on the reverse strand, counting down.
TCGACGCCCCCGTGACCGTCGTGGAGTACGGCGACTTCGAATGCCCCTACTGCGGGCTCGCGGAACCGGTCGTCCGCGAACTGCTCGCCGGCCACGGCGACGTCCGCTACGTGTGGCGGCACCTGCCCCTGGAGGACGTCCACCCGCACGCCCAACTCGCCGCCGAGGCAGCCGAAGCGGCAGCCGACCAGGGCGACTACTGGGACATGCACGACCTGTTGATCACCCACCAGGGCGACCTCAGGGCCGGCGACCTGATCCGTTACGCCGGTCGACTCGGCCTCGACACCGACCGGTTCCGCAAGGCCCTGCGCGAGCACACCGGCGCCCCGCGCGTCGCCGAGGACGTGGAGTCCGCCGACCTCAGCCAGGTGTCCGGAACACCGACGTTCTTCGTCAACGGGCGCCGCCACCACGGCGCGTACGACATCGCCAGCCTCTCCGCGGCCGTACGAGCCGCGAAGGAACGGGCCGCGCTCACCTGACCGCGCGCCCGCGGCCACGGCCCGCACCCACCACCCGCACCCACGGCCCGCCCGCGCGGCCCCGGCCCGCCAACAGGAGCGCGCCCGCCGGATATTCGCTGGACTTCTCACGGGCGCGCGCCGACCGTGGGAGGAATGCAGCAGGAGGACATCTGGAACACCGAGGTCGCACGGGACTACGACACACCCGGGACCGGCATGTTCGCACCCGAGGTGCTCGGGCCGACCGTGGACCGTCTCGCCGAGCTCGCGGGGACCGGGGCGGCGCTGGAGTTCGCCGTCGGTACCGGCCGGGTGGCCGTTCCGCTCGCGGCGCGGGGAGTGCCCGTCACCGGCGTCGAGCTGTCACGGCCGATGGTGGAGCGACTGCGCACCAAGGCGGACGAGACGACCATCCCGGTGATCATCGGAGACATGGCGACGACGACCGCCCCCGGCACGTACACGCTGGTCTACCTCGTCTTCAACACCATCTCCAACCTGCTCACCCAGGCCGAACAGGTCGCGTGCTTCCGCAACGCCGCCCGCCATCTCGCGCCCGGTGGTCGTTTCGTCGTCGAACTGTGGGTGCCCGAGCTGCGCAGACTGCCGCCGGGGCAGACGGCCACCGTCTGGCGGTCCGATCCCGGCTACATCGGCCTGGACACCTACGACGTCCTGAACCAGCGGGTCGTCTCGCACCACTTCCGGTTCGGCGACACCGGACAGACACGGCTCTCGCGCAGTCCCCACCGCTACATATGGCCCGCCGAACTCGACCTCATGGGCCGGCTGGCGGGATTCGAGCTGGAGAGCCGGCACGCGGACTGGTCCGGGGCGGCGTTCACCGCCGACTCGGGGTCCCATGTCTCCGTGTACCGCCTTGCGACGGTGACGGACGACGCCGACCGCGCCTGAGCGCACAACGGGCGCGCCGGCGCGGCCCGTTGTCGCAGCGGGGCGAGCCCGCGGGGCGTCCTCGCCGGGGATATCCGGTTGTCCCGGCGGAGCGATCCGCCCTATGGTGAGGTCACTTCGACGAGACGCTCCCCGGAAGTACGCCGCAGGGCGGGAGCGTCCCACCTCACCGAGGTGCCGGAGGGGCGGCAGGTGTCCTTGTCGACCCTTCCGTCCGGAGGTCTCTCCCATGAACGTCGGTATCGGTCTGCCCATCGGCGACCCGACCACCCTGCTCACCTGGGCCCAGCGCGCCGACGCCGGGCCCTTCAGCACGCTCGGCCTGCTCGACCGGTTGGTCTACGACAACCCGGAACCCCTCGTCGCGCTGGCCGTACTGGCCGGTGCGACCTCCCGCGTCCGTGTCCAGACCGAGGTGCTGCTCGCCCCGCTGCGCGACACCGCCCTGCTCGCCAAGCAGGCCGCCACCCTGGACCGGATGACCGGCGGCCGTCTGGTGCTCGGCCTGGGCATCGGCGGGCGCGACGACGACCACCAGGTCACGGCCGTCGACAGGCGTACGCGAGGCCGTCGCCTCGACGAGCAGATGGCGGTGCTGCGCCGCCTGTGGTCCGGAGCGCCGTACGGCGGCGGGGCCGGCCCGATCGGCCCCGCCCCCGCCCGGCCCGGAGGTCCCGACGTCCTGTTCGGCGGCTTCAAGCCCGCCGCACTGGAGCGCGTCGCGCGCTGGGGGGACGGCTTCCTCTCCGCCGCGGCACCGTCCTGGGCGGGCGGCCTGTTCGACACGGTCCGCGGGTTCTGGAAGGAGTACGGCCGTGACGGCGAGCCGCGTCTCGTCGCGCAGGTCAACGTCGCGCTCGGCCCGCGGCAGGTGATCGACGACGCCCGCTCCCGGACGCACGCGTACTACGCCTTCACCGGCATGGCCGAGCGGATGGTCGACGGAACACTCACCACACCCGCCGAGATCCGCGCCGCGATCACGGCCTTCGGCGACCTCGGCGCGGACGAGGTCATGCTCTACTGCTACGGCCTCGACCCGCACCAGGTCGACCGCCTGACGGACGTGCTGTGACCGTCTGAGACGGTGACCGCCGCTGTTCGGCGACGGACGGCGGGGGTCACCGCGGGCGGCGCAGCCCCGCGATGAGGAGTTCGACCAGTCGGCGCGCGTCGTAGCGGGGGTCGCTGTCCGCGCCGATGCACAGGTTCCCGACGCCGCGCATGAGTTCGAGGGCCTTGAGGTCGGCGCGGATCTCGCCGGACTCGGCCGCCGCGTCGAGGAGGCGGGTGCAGACGGGCACCAGGCGGTCGAGGAAGTAGGCGTGCAGCGTCTCGAATCCGGCGTTGTCGGACTGGAGGACGGCGGCCAGTCCGTGCTTGGTGACCAGGAAGTCGACGAAGAGGTTGATCCACTGCCCGAGTGCGGTGTAGGGGGTCGGGCTGCTCGCCAGCAGGGCGGGACCCGCCTCGGCGCAGGCTTCGACCTGGTGCCGGTAGACGGCGACGATGAGATCCGCCCGGGTGGGGAAGTGGCGGTAGATGGTGCCCGTCCCGACGCCCGCCTTGGCCGCGATGTCGCGTACCGGCGCCTCCACGCCCGCCGTCACGAAGACCGCGGCGGCCGCGTCCAGCAGTGACTCCTTGTTGCGCTGGGCGTCCTTCCGCTGGGACCGGGCCGTGGGCCCCGCGCCCTCGTCGCTGTCGCTCACCGTTCCGCTCCTTCCGCCACCGGGTTGATAAACGGAACACGGTTCCGTATTGTTAACGGAACGAGGTTCCGTTTGTCCATGATGTCAGAACGGAAGCCCGACAACCAAGCCACGCACTTCCCATGATTCACCCTTGCTGGAGGAACACGGTCATGCAGTACCGCACCTTGGGCCGCACCGGTGTGCAGGTCAGCTCCCTCGCGCTCGGCGCGATGAACTTCGGCGCGATCGGGCGCACCACCCAGGACGAGGCCACCGCCATCGTCGACGCCGCTCTGGAGGGCGGCGTCAACCTCATCGACACCGCCGACGTGTACAGCGCCGGCGAGTCGGAGGAGATGGTCGGCAAGGCCATCGCCGGCCGCCGCGACGACATCGTGCTGGCCACCAAGGCCACCATGCCCATGGGGGAGGAGCGCAACCACCGGGGCAGCTCGCGCCGCTGGCTGGTCACCGAACTGGACAACAGCCTCCGCCGACTCGGCGTCGACCACGTCGATCTCTACCAGATCCACCGCTGGGACCCCACCACCAGCGACGAGGAAACCCTGTCGGCCCTGACCGACCTCCAACGCGCCGGAAAGATCCGCTACTTCGGCTCCTCGACCTTCCCCGCGTACCGCATCGTCCAGGCACAGTGGGCCGCCCGCGAGCACCACCTGAGCCGCTACGTCACCGAACAGCCCAGCTACTCGATCCTGCAGCGCGGAATCGAGACCCACGCCCTGCCCGTCACCGAGGAGTACGGACTCGGCGTACTGGCCTGGAGCCCCCTGGCCTCCGGCTGGCTGTCGGGCGCGATCCGCGCGGGCCGGGACATCACCACCAGCCGCTCGGCGTTCATGCCCCAGCGCTTCGACACCGCCCTGCCCGCCAACCGGGCCCGGCTCGACGCCGTGGAGCAGCTCGCCGGGGTCGCCGACGAGGCCGGCCTGACGATGATCCAGCTCGCGCTCGGCTTCGTGACCGCGCACCCCGCCGTGACCAGCGCGCTCATCGGCCCCCGCACACTCGACCACCTCCACTCCCAGCTCACCGCCGCCGACACCGTGCTGTCCGCCGACGTACTCGACGCGATCGACGCGATCGTCGCCCCCGGCACCGACCTGGCGGCCGACGAGAAGTTCGACACTCCGCCCGCGCTGCTCGACCCGTCCCTGCGCCGCCGCTGACCGTCCCGGCCACGGCCACCACCTCCCCTCCCGGCGGTCCACCGCGACCACACGGGCCGCGCCTGCTCTCGGCTCGCGGCCGCGGTCGGCGCCGCCGGTGCCGAAAGGACCGACGACTCCATGCCCCACACCTCCCGGCCCCGATTCGGGATCATGACCGCGCCCATGCAGGTCGACTACCACGACATCCTGCGGGTCTGGCGCGAGGCGGACGACATTCCCGCCATCGAGCACGCGTGGCTGTTCGACCACCTGATGCCGATCGGAGGCGATCCGCACGGCCCGGTCCACGAGGGCTGGACGCTGCTCTCGGCGCTCGCCGCCCAGACCCGCCGGCTCCGGCTCGGCCTGCTGGTGACCAGCAACCGGTTCCGGCCGCCCGCGATGCTGGCCAAGATCGCCACCACCGTCGACATCGTCTCCGGCGGACGGCTCGACTTCGGCATCGGCGTCGGCTCACGCCCCAGCCCTCCGCAGGCCCGGCGGGAGTACCCGGCGCACGGACTGCCCTTCCACGACACCGCGCACGCCGTGGAGAGCCTCGCCGAAGCCTGCACGGTGATCCGGCGGCTGTGGACGGAGGACGAGCCGTTCGACTTCGACGGCGCCCACGTCCAGCTCACCGGGGCGTTCGGCAACCCCAAACCCGTCCAGCGCCCCCACCCGCCCATCCTCATCGGCGGACGCTCCTCCGCGACACTGCGCGTGGTCGCCGAACACGCTGACCTGTGGAACATCCCGGGCGGCGACATGGACGACGTCATCAGCCGCAGCGCACTCCTGGACCGCTACTGCGCCGACATCGGCCGCGACCCCGCCTCCCTCACCCGCTCGATCCACCTGGCCGTCTCCTACGACCGGCCCGACCTCACCCGGGACGCGATCGAGGCCGCGACCGACGCCGGCTTCGGCCACATCGTTCTCGGGCTGGCCTCGCCGTACCCGGTCGGCGTCGCCCGATGGGTCGCCGAGGAGCTGATCGGCGCGTCGACCTGAACACGCCGGCGGCAGCGGCGGGGAGCGTGGTGCGCCGAGGGCGGGCGGCCCGGCCGCGAGAGGCGGCTGCGACAATCCGATCATGGACACCGGGGGTACGGCGGACACCGTGAACGGGGCGCGAGCGGAGGCGGCGGGGTCCGCGCGGGGCAGGCCGGTGAAGGGCCCGGAATGGGTGCTGCGCGCCGCTGCGGCGACCGACGTCGAGGAGATCGCGGAGTTGCGGGCCACCGTCATGCGCGCCGATCTGGAACGACTCGGACGCTACGACGAACACCGGGTGCGGCAACGCCTGCGCGACTCCTTCTCCCCGCGGTACACGTCTGTCGTGCTGGTGGGTGGTCAACTCGCGGGGTGCGTCACCGTCCGGCCCGCCGGAGACCGGCAGTGGCTGGAGCACTTCTACCTGGCTCCGCACCACCAGGGCCGCGGACTCGGCTCCGCCGTACTGCGCGCCGTGCTGGAGCGGACCGACGCGCGGGGACTGACCGTCGGGCTGAACGTCCTGCGGGGCAGCGCTGCCCGCCGGCTCTACGAGCGTCACGGATTCGTCGTGGAGTCCCAGGACCCGGTCGACGTCTTCATGGTGCGCCGGCCGCCGCCCTGGGCCGGCCTGCCTGGAAAGACCTGAACCGGGAGGTCACGAAGGCGACACCGGTGGCGGCCCGGTGCGGCGAGCGAGTGGCGCGGTCACTACGATCGGAGCCCAAGACAACCATTCGACCGGCTCAATGGGAGGGCCGGTCGGGGTCGCCGATGCCGGGGTCCGCTCCCCGGGCTGTGGTGATCTTCCTGCCCAGGAGGACCCCCCGCATGTTTCGACGTATTGGGAACACCGTCGTCCGACATCCCGTCTGGACGATCGTGGCGTGGCTCATCGCGGCGGTGGCGATCGTCGCCACCGCCCCGAGCCTGCCCTCGAACAGCGACGAGAGCAGTTTCCTGCCCAAGAGCTACGAGTCCATCAAGGCGGCGGAACTCCAGGAGAGGGCGTTCCCCAGCGCCTTCACCCCGTCCGCGATCGCGCTGTACCAGCGCACCGACGGCGGCAGGCTCACCGCCGCCGACAAGAAGGACGTCGCCCGGATCACCACGGAGCTGGGCGAGAAGAACATCGACCAGGTGCAGAAGGTCGTCCCCGGCCAGCCGTCCGAGGACGGCAGGTACGCCCTCACCCTGGTCCAGATGGACAACAGGAACGCCGGTCAGCCCGAACAGGCGGACGCGGCCAAGGTGTTGCGGGAGGACGTCAAGCAGCTCGCCAGGGGCACGAACCTCGACGTCAAACTCGGCGGCTCCGCCGCGCAGGCCCTCGACCAACAGGACTCGTCCAAACGCGGTCAGGCACTGATCGGGATCGGCACCTTCCTGATCATCCTGGTGACCATGCTGATCATTTTCCGGGCGCCGATCTTGGCCGTACTGCCGCTGGTCCTGATCGGTGTGGTGGCCGCCATCGCCAACGGGCTGATCGCCTACGCCACCGAACTCTTCGACCTCCAGGCCAACAGCTCGGTCTCCTCGATCCTCATCGTCGTGCTGTTCGGCGTGGGCACGGACTACTTCCTCTTCCTGATGTTCCGCTACCGCGAACGTCTGCGGGCGGGGGACGAGTCGAAGCAGGCGATGATCAACGCGGTCGGCCGGGTCGGTGAGGCCATCGCCTCGGCGGCCGGAGCCGTCATCATCGCCTTCCTGGCCCTCATCCTGTCCACGCTGGGCTTCCTCAAGCAGATGGGCCCGGCCCTGGCCATCGCGGTCGGCGTCACCCTGGTGGCTGGTCTGACCCTGGTCCCGGCCGTGGTCTCGCTCATCGGACCGAAGGTGTTCTGGCCCTCCAGGACCTGGCAGCGCGAGCCGGAGAACGCCCGCTTCGCCGCCCTCGGCCGCGGAGTGCAGCGCCGCCCGGCCCTGACCACCGCGGTCTCCGGCCTGGTGCTGGTCGCGCTGTCCCTCGGCGTGTTCGGCTACAACGCCACCTTCGACCTGGCCTCGGGCTCCATGCCCAAGACCAAGGAGTCGATGGTCGTCCAGGACGACATGCAGAAGGCGTACTCGGCGGGCGCCGCCGCACCCACCGACGTCTACCTGTCGAGCACCGACGCCGGCCCGCTGGACAAGGCCGCCTTCGCCGCGTACGCGAAGAAGCTCGGCGCCGTCGACGGTGTGGCGAGCGCCCGCATGACGCAGGTGAACAAGGACGGCACCACCGCGGACTTCACCGTCACCCTCAAGTACGAGGCGTCCACGGACCAGGCGATCGACACCGTGGGCAGGGTGCGGGACGTGGCGCACTCCGACGCACCCAAGGGCACCGAGGCCCTCGTCGGCGGCATGTCCTCGATCTACAAGGACATCGACACGGCGGTCAACCACGACTATCGGACGGTCTTCCCCGTCGCCGCGATCCTGATCATGGTCATCCTGGGGCTCCTGCTGCGCAGCGTGGTCGCCCCCCTTTACCTGATGGCCTCGGTGGGGCTCGGCTTCGGCGCGACCCTCGGTGCCACCGTGTGGATCTTCCAGGACGGGCAGGGACACTCGGGCCTGATGTTCATGCTGCCCGTGATCATGTACCTGTTCGTGGTCGCCATCGGCACGGACTACAACATCCTCATGATCGCCCGGCTTCGCGAGGAGGCCCGCGAGGGCCGGAGTCCGCGTGAGGCTGCCGGTATGGCGTTGAGGCATGCCGGGCCCACCGTGGCCGCGGCGGGTTTCATCCTCGCGGCGACCTTCGCCACGATGATGCTGGCGGGCAACGCGCTGCTCACGGAGATGGGTTTCGCCGTCTCCTTCGGTATCGCCGTCGCCGCCTTCGTGATGGCGATGTTCTTCACGCCGAGCCTCACCGCGCTGATCGGCCACGCGGCGTGGTGGCCGGGGCACGCGGACCGGGCCCGGGAAGCACCGGCCGGCACGGAAGCCGAACCCGCCGGTGCCGGACCGGCCGCCGACGGGGACCGGGACGCACTCGCTCACGATCCCTCGGGACGGCGCGGCTAGCCGTGAGACCGCGGGTCTGCCCGCAGCCCTGTGCCGTCACCGTCCGACCGGGCGGTGACGGCACAGGCGTACCACGGCCGGGTTGCCGCAGGAGTGTCATGTCCCGCAATCGAGGGGGCGCGGCCCCCGGTTCAGCTGTCGAGGGGATCGTGACCCCGGTTTCCGGCGTCCGTTTCCACGGCGCCTACTTCTTCTTCCTCAGGGCCGGGGGCTTGTGGACCGCCGAGCGGCCGGGCGTGTCGCTGCGCACCTCGTACTGCGGGTCGTCGGGCGAGGCGTCCACCGTCCGTCCGGAGGACTCGGTCCTCTGGGTGATCTTCCTCTCCACGGTGCCCTCCGTCTGGCTGCCGTGGCTGCTCCAGGTCACCTTGTCGCCCGTGCGGAGGTTCTTCTTCCGGTCGCCGCTCCTGGCCATGGGGGTCCTCCTTCCGGCCGGCCCCCCTTTCTCCACCCGCTGAGTGCCCCCGCATCGCGCGGCCCGAACCGATCACTGTCCGGAATCGTCGGACATGCCGGTGGACGGGCGGGGTGGCGGGGTCAGGCCGTGGCGGTCGGGGCGCGGAAGTAGTGGCCCTCGTCGAGGTCCGCGAGGAGGCCGGGGTGGGTGGGCTCCCAGTCCAGCAGTTTGCGGGTGAGGGTGTTCGACGCGGAGAAGTCGAGGCCGATGAAGGCGCCCAGCCAGCCGAAGTGCTCCTGTGCGGCCTCGGGGGCCACGGAGGTCACCGGCACGCCGAGGTGGCGGCCGATCACTCCGGCGACGTCGCGGATCGCGACCCCTTCCTCCGCGGTGCCGTGCAGGACGGACCCGGGCGGGGCCTTCTCGACCGCGAGGCGGAACAGTCGTGCCGCGTCGAGACGGTGTACGGCGGGCCAGCGGCCGGTGTCCTCGCCGATGTGGCCGGAGGCGCCCTTGGCGCGGGCCACGGAGACGAGCATGGCCATGAAGCCGTTGTCCCCCTCGCCGTGGCAGGTCGGTGAGAGCCGCACCACGGAGGAGCGCACGCCGCGCGTGGCGAGGTCGAGCGTCGCCAGGGAGGTCGCCGCGCGGGTCGACATCGGTGAGCCGTCGATCGACGGCATGTCCTCCTCGGTGGCCACCCGCCCCGGCGCGAGACCGGCCAGGCCGGAGGCGAGGACGAAGGGCCGGTCGCTGCCGGCGAGGGCGTCGCCGAAGGTGTCCACAGCGCGGCGATCGGCGTCGGCCGCACCCTGGAAGTCGCCGCTGAAGGCGATGTCGTGCTTGAAGGCGAGGTGGATCACCCCGTCCGAAGCGGCGGCCGCGTCCCGCAGGACGCCGAGGTCGTCGACGGTGCCGCGGACCACCTCGGCCCCGGCCGCGGTGAGCGCGGCGGCGGAGGTGCCGGAACGGGCGAGTCCGACCACCTGGTGCCCCGCGTCGAGGAGCTCGGGTACGACGGCGGAGCCGAGCCAGCCGGACGCGCCGGTCACGAAGATACGCATGGGAGGTCCCCAACTGTTGATGTCAGTAACTGTCATCGACGGTATCACCTGATGTCAGTGACTGTCATCACGTAGGATGCGCGCATGGGTAGATGGGAGCCGAACGCGCGCGGGCGCCTGGCCGAGGCGGCGCTGCAGCTCTACGGTGAGCGCGGGTTCGAGCAGACCACCGTGGCGGAGATCGCCAGACGGGCCGGGCTCACGGAACGGACCTTCTTCCGGCACTACGCCGACAAGCGTGAAGTCCTTTTCGGCTCCGGCGAGTTGGAGGAGCGGTTCGTGCAGGCGGTCGCCGGGGCCCCGGAGTCCGCGTCGCCGATCGACGCGATGGCGGTGGGCCTCGACGCGGTCTGCGAGATGTTCGCCGACCGGCACGCGCACGCGCGGAAGCGACAGGCCGTGATCACGGCGAACGCGGAACTCCGGGAGCGCGAGCTGATCAAGCTCGCCTCCGTCTCGGCCGCGCTCGCCGACGCCCTGCGCCGGCGCGGTGTCGCCGAACCGGCCGCGAGCCTGACCGCGGAGGCCGGAGTCGCCGTCTTCAAGGTCGGCTTCGAGCGCTGGATCGGCGCGGCCGAGGAACGCCCCATGGTGCAGGTGGTACGGGAGTCGCTGGCCGAGTTCAAGGCCGTCACGGCGGGCCGCCAGGGGGCGCCCGCCGGCGGAGGCTCACGCGGAGGCGACGCCTGAGCGTGGCGACTCGGCGGGCCCCGGCCGAAGGAGGCCGCGATGTTGCCGTGGCGGGGGCGAACCTCACGGCAGCGGGCAGCGGGTATCGGTCGGCGGTCTTCGGTCGCGTCAGCAGTACGGGGCCTGGTTGGTCAGGGAGGCAGCCACCAGGTCCGTGACCTGGACGGTCAGTGCCGCGCCGGAGCCGCGGACCCGCGGTGCGAACGGACCGGGGTCACCGAAGGGCAGCATCACCGCCGCCGGTTCGTGCTCCAGCGCTCGCGCGAGTACGCAGTCGTCGATCGCCGACGCCGAACACCCGACGCCCCACGCATTGCCGGCGCCTTCGTCGGCCGGCACGGGACAGTTGCCTGCCGGCTACTCCTGGTCGTCACCCCCGCCGCCCGGCAGTCCCAGGCCGCCGCCGCGGGAGACGGCCGCCGCCAGGGTGCCCCCGGCCGACCCGCCCATCTCTCGCCGTCCGGCATTCGGCGGACTGTCGGGGTCGACGGCGACGTCGGTGACGTCACCCGCTATTCATGTGTGTGACAGCTCTTCTTCATTCCGTATTTCCTCATCTCTCTTTTTCTCCTCGCAGTTCCGCACGCAATGCCCGCCCAGTGGCACTTAATTGCGACTTCGCTTTCCCCAGTCGCACAACCATGCGGCGGGGTTCCCCGTCTAATTCGGCGAATTGACGGTGGATGTGGGGGGCTGCTGTGCCTGGTGGGTTCGATCCGCGCTGTGACGCGTCTCGGTACCGTGCGCGTACCGGGGGTATCGCGTGACATCCGGGGGCGGGCAGGGGCGGGGGAGCGCGACGGCCGGCACTGGCGGGCGGATCCCGGCCCTCCGCCCGGAGCGGCCCGCCGGTCGGCCGTCCGGCCGGAACGACCACCCGGACGACCAGCGCGCACCGCTGCTGACGCGGCTGCTGCATCCGTCCAGGGCGCGGCGGGCCGCCGGGCTTCTCGCGGCGGCCCTCACCGTCACGGTGCTGTGCGCGGCCAGTACCGTCGCCCGCAGTTATCCCTTCGGGCCGCGCACCCGCAGTGTCAACGACCTGGGCAACCAGTACCTCCCTTTCCACGCCCACCTGTGGGATCTGCTGCACGGACGCGCCGACGGCGGTCTCCTGGTCAACTGGCAGTCGGGATTCGGCGCCAGTTTCCTGCCGGATTTCGGCACCTATCTCAGCAGTCCGTTCGCCCTGCTCGTGGGCGTGTTCCCGCGGGACGAGATCGACCTCGCCCTCTATGTGATCACGCTGCTGAAGTCCGCCTGCGCGGGCGCGGTGATGGCCTCGCTGCTGCTCTCCGTGCGGCCGGGCCGCTGGTGGGCGGCGGGACTGCTGGGGGCCTCGTACGCCCTGTGCGGGTGGAGTGTGGCGGACGCGGCATACAACCCGATGTGGCTCGACGGGCTGATCGCGCTGCCGCTGCTGTGCCTGGTCGGCGAGTGGACGCTCCGTGACCGGCGCCGCGTCCTGAGCGTGCTGGTGGTGGCCCTGGCCTGGATCGCGAACTTCTACACCGCGTACATGGCCACCCTCGCCGCCTGTCTGGTGCTGGCGCTGCGGCTGCTCCTGGCGGACCTGTCACGCCGTCGGAGGCTCGCGGCGGCGGGCCGGGCCGGCGTGCGGTTCGGCCTCGGGGTGGGGCTGGCGGCGCCGCTCGTGACGGTGGTCTACTTCGGCACCCGGCACGCCTCGCCGGGCCGGTTCACCCACTTCGCCCCGGTGTCGGGGGAGGACGTGCTGGCCCGGCTGCTGCCGGCGACGTACAGCTTCGGATCGCCCGCCGTGTTCGCGGGCACCACGGCCCTGCTGCTCGCTCTCGCACTGCCGTTCCACCGGGCGGCGCCGCGCGGGGTCCGGGCCGGCTGGACGCTGCTGCTGGTCGCGGTGACCGTGTCGATGCAGTGGGAGCCGACCCATCTGGCCTGGCACGCCTTCACCACCCCGCAGGGCAGCTCCTACCGCGAGGCGTTCGTCGTGTGCGCGCTGCTGGTCATCGCCGCCTGGCACACGCTGTCGTACGGCCCTCCGGACCTGCGCGCACTGGGTGCGGCGGGCGCGCTGCTGGTCCTGCTCGCCGCCGTCGCCAGTCGCAGCGGCCTGGTGCGGTGGTTCGTCTGGCCGGTGCTGCTGGCCGGCGCCCTGGCCGCGCTGGCCGGCCTGGTCCTGCTGCGCGCGGCCGGCCGGCGGGCGGACGGCAGCCCGCGCCGGACGCTGCTCGTGGCAGGGGCGGCGACGCTGCTCGTCGCCGCCCAGTGCGGCGAGGCGACCGCCACCTCGGCCGTGGCCGCCCGGCTGCGGCTGGTGAGCATGGACGACTACGCGCCCTGGGGCACGCGCCAGGAGAGTCAGCGGGCGGCTGTCTCGGACGCCGACGGGTGGCCCCGGTACCGCACCGACCCGGGCCGGGAGCAGACCGTCGGCAACGACCCGATGATGGTCGGCGGCCAGGGCGCCCAGTACTACAGCAGTCACACCTCCGCCGTCCTCAGCAGCACGCTGACCGCGCTGGGAGGCGGCTGGACCTCGGGCGGCCGCAGCCCGCAGAGCCTGGACAACGCGGTCACGGACGTCGTCTTCTCGGTCGGGGCCCGGGTGCACTCCCCGCCCGACCCGCACCAGAACTGGTTCCCCCAGGACGGCAGCGGGGTGACGGTCTCCCGCCGGCAGGTCCCGCCCCTGGTCACGGTACGGCCCTCCGGCGCCGCGGAGCACGCGGGCTTCGGCGCGTCGCCGTACCGCAACCAGGAACTGCTGCTGGGCAGCCGGGTCTACACCGTGCCCCGCCTCACGGTGCGCACCGGCGACGGGAAGCCGGCGGGCCGTGCGGGGAAGTGGGGTCCGGGACGGCGTCTGGACGCGCTGCCCGCCGGGGCCGACCGCGTGCCGACGATCACCGCGCGCTGCCGGGCCGGCAGCGAGGTCTATCTATGGGCTCCGCACTTCGCGGGGACCGCACGGCTCGGCGGCTCCGCCGCGCACGGCCTGACCGGGCGGTTCCGCTCCGACCCCCTCACCAAGATCGCCGCCATGCAGCGGCTCGGCACCGTGGCGGACACCGGGCGTCTGCGGGTCGAACTGTTCCCGAATGTTCCCAGCGTCGTTCCCGAAGGTGCGGTCGGCTGCCTGGACACCGCCCGCCTTCGGGGCGTCGCCGCACGGCTGGCGAAGACCGGTGCCACCGACGTGAGTGTCTCGGACGGTACGGTCCGCGCGCACCTCCCGGCCGGCAGCACGGGTGTCGCGGTCCTCGCGGCACCCCGTATCGCCGGCTGGCGCTGCGCCACGGGGGACGCCTCCGCCGTACCCGCCGGAAGCTTCCACGGACTCGTCGCCGTGCCCCTCGACGGCTCCGCCACCAGCCTCACCTGCACGTTCCGTCCGCCGGGGTTGCGTCTCGGGTCGGCCGTCGGGGCCGTCTCCCTGCTCGGCCTGGCCCTGTCGGCAGCCGCCCCCGCGATCCGCCGCCGACGGCTGCGACCGCCGCGGCTGGTCGACTGACCAGGAGGTGTGCCTTCTGAACCGATCCGGTCCGGTGCGGTGGAAAGGCCGTGGGCGGGAGGCTGGAGACGCTGCGCGAGGGGCCGGAGATCTCGCCCTGGAGCCGCTCGGGAAACGCGGACACGACGTCGACCGCCGGGACCGGGCGGCGGGTTGCCGGTCCGCCGCCCGGTCCGTGAGGGGCGCCGTCAGGGGCGGAGTGTCAGCCAGTCGAGCGCGGCGACCGGGCCACCGCCCCTCGCCACCACATAGAGGTCGTGCGTGCCGGTGACCTCGCGCCGCAGGGTCACCGGCTGTTCCTGCCAGCCGCCGGTGCCCGTGACGGGTACGACCGCCGCCACCGGGCCGTCCGGTGCGTCGAGGCGTACCTGGAGCGAGCAGCCGTCGGCGCAGGCGGGCGCGAGGCGCACGGTGAGGTGCCGGCCGCGGACGCTCGCCGTACGGAAGCCCAGCCGGTCACCGGAGCCCAGGACGCCGGTGGCCGCCGTGCCGCGTTCCGTTCCCCGCACCGAGGTGGCCTGTTCCGCCTGGAGCGTCGAGGCGGTGTCGGGCCCGTCGCCGTAGAGGCGGATGTCGTTGACGACCCAGGGGGCCGGTCCGCTCGCGGTCAGGGTGAGGCGCAGGTAGCGGGCCGTGGTCTGGCGGGGGAGGACCGCGTCCTGGGTGAAGGAGCGGCCGGAGACGCGGGCGAGCGGGTCACCGAAGTGCGTGCCGTCGCCGCTTACGGACAGCGTCCAGCCGTACGGCTGTCCGCTGGTGTCGCGGCCCGCGTCGAGGGAGAGCCGGCGGAAGGACTTGCTCTCGCCGAGGTCGACGGTCAGCGACTGCCCCGCGGCCTGAGGGGCGGCGCCCGTCCAGCGGGTGTCGATGTCGCCGTCGACGGTGGCGGAGGCGTCCGTGCCGTCGCCGGCGGTGGCTGTCCAGTTCCCGTGGCGCACCCGCTGCTGGCAGCCGGGCAGGTCGCAGCCGGTCGACCAGACGGGCGCCCCGTACTCGTAGGCGCCCTGGTCGGGTGCCGTGCCCAGGGCGTCGGTGGTGATGCCGTCGATCGTCTCGCCCGCGTCGATGGCGGGTGAGCCGGGGGTCAGCCACAGCTCGCCGTTGACGGCGTCCGTGTAACCGGGCCTGTCGGTGATCAGGTTGGAGCGGACGACCGGCAGCGGATCGCCGGCCTTCGTCGCGGTGACCGGCTTGGGTCCGACGATGTTGCTGAAGTACGAGCCGGACGCGTCCGTCGCGCCGCCGAGGGCGGTCGAGGCGACGTTGATGCCCACGCCGTAGCTGGAGTTGTGGTCCTCGTTGGCGATGCTGGGGCCGGTGTGGCCGTTGAAGTACACGCCCCGACTGCCGGTGTTCCAGGCGACGTTGTGATGCAGCCGGAAGTGATGGGAGTAGTTGTCGACGTAGTAGCCGTTCTGGCCGTCGGCGTCGTGCGCGGTGTTGTGGTCGAGGGAGGTGCCGGAACCGTTCAAGCTGCAGCAGACGTAGAAGGGTGAACCGTCGCGGGAGGTGCGCATCGCCTCGGAGAGGTCGTTGTAGGCGATGCGGTTGTCGTGGAACTCGGTGCCGTTGAGCTGCCAGGCGGTGTCGATGGCGGCCCGTCCGGTGCGCCGGATCGTGTTGTGGGTGACCGTGTGGCCGTTGCCGTTGATCTCGATGCCGGGGGTGTAGCTGCCCATCCAGCCGACGTCGTGGATGTAGTTGTCGGTGACGGTGTTGCCCGTGCCGCGGACCAGGACGCCGTCACCTGCGGACCGCGTGATCTCGCTGTGCTCCAAGGTGTTGCCGGTGCCGAGGATCTGCACGCCGGAGTCGAGGATGCGGGAGGCGACGATGTTGCCCTCGAACGGGTCGACCGCGAGATCGCTGTCCGGCGGCATGGGCAGGGTGGAGAACTCGGAGACATACGTGGCGCGCAGCCCGTCGACGACGACTCCCGTACTGGACTTGCCCGTTCGCAGGGAGGTGCCCCACAGGTCCAGGCCGCGCACGGTGACGTGGGAGCTGTTGCTCAGGTCGACGCCCCAGAGCCGGTGCTTGGCGGTCACCGTGTGTCCGGCGAGGCCGCCTTTCGGGGGGACGAGGTACAGGCGGTGCGCGGTCTTGTCGTAGTACCACTCTCCAGGCTGGTCGAGGGCCGCCTTCGAGCCGACGAGGTAGTAGTTGCGGTAGGTCTGGTTGCCCATGCACAGGGGTGGGCAGCGGTAGTTGCCGCCCTTGAAGTCCAGCTTGCCGGGTGCTGTGGCGGTGACCGTGCCGGTCTGCTGGGCCCAGGGGTTGGAGCCCGCCCACAGGTGGACGGTGGCGCCGGTCCAGTCGGCGTCGGGCAGGTCGGTGTCGTCGATGTGCTGGTCGGTGGAGGTGGCGTCGGCCTCGGCCCAGGTGGCGTTCAGCGGATCGGCGCCGGAGTTGGGCCAACGCCCCTCGGCCGCACGCGTGTTGTCGAGGAACAGCGCGTTGAAGTCCGGGTCGAGCGGCAGCCGGGTGTCGGTGGCCACCAGTCCGCCGCCGGCGTTCTTCCAGCCGGTCACCGGCTGGGTCCCGTCGACGGTCACCGCGCCGTCGCCGTACGCGGCGAGGGTGATCCGGGCGCTCTCGGTGCCCGAGGGCGGGGTGAGTTGTTCACGGTAGGTGCCGTGGTGGATCAGGCAGGTGTCACCGGGCCGGACCCGGTCCAGGCACGCGCCGATCGTGCGCAGCGGATGGTCCTGCGAGCCGGACGCGTGATCGCTGCCCTTGGTGGTCACGTGGTAGGTCTGGCCGGGGGTCGCCGCGTGCGCCTGGACCGGTAGGGCCAGGAGCGCGGTCACGGCCAGCACGGACAGGTGTCTGAGTCTCATGTCCCGTCTCCAGTGGTCGGATGTGCGGTGGTCGGAGGATGTCGCCAGGCGACCTCGGCCTCGGGTCCGGCCGGGGCGCCGAGCACGGCGCAGCGCAACCAGTGCTCGCCGGGCGGGAGTCGACCGACCAGCACGGGCATCGCGGTGCGGCGCGCGAGGACGTTCGTGCCGGGCAGGCAGTCGACGACCTCGCCCTGCCGGCGGCCGTCGAGATCCTGCAGTCCGGTGAGTCCCGCGGCGGCCGACACCCGGGCCCGCCCGGGCCCGGCGCCGCGATCGGTGCCCGCGTCCCGGTCGACGGCGAATCCGCCCTCGGCGCCGTGCAGGGTGCGGCCGGTGCGGACGCGGTGGGTGCGTACGTGCCAGGGCGGGGCGGCGGTCAGCCACGTGGTGATCTCCACGTCGGGCCACGGGTGCCAGGTACTGAGGACCGTGTCCGCGGTGACGTAGGACGCGGCCGGCTCCTCACGCACCCGGTAGTGCGCCCCGCCGTCGTCGCTCAGCGCCAGCATCGAGTCGTGGGCGCCCTGTCGGAGGCCGAGGCTGCCACTGGGCAGACTGAAGCCGAAGCGGGTCGAGTAGGCGAACTTGGCGTACTTCTCCGCCCCGTGCCGTACCCACGGGTGGTGTTGGCGGCCGGCGAGCAGGGTGACGTCGCCCGAGGCGCGCATCAGTACCGCGCCTGCGTGCGGTTGGGCACTGACGGCTGGCAGCACGGCCGGCGGCTCCTCCGCCGCCGTCCAGAACGCGTGCCCCGCCGGCAGGGCCAGCGGCAGGAACGCCTTCAGTGACCAGTACGGCGAACCCGGCGCGTTGTACTGCTCGGCCAGCGCCGGCTGCGGATAGCCGTAGCCGATGGACAGCAGGCCGTCTGGTCCGGTCACCGGCCGCCCGCGCCACCAGCGCAGGTGCCGCAGCAGGTAGCCCTTGACGACGCCCCACGGCAGGGCGTCGACACCCGCGTACGGCAACGCGCCCCAGAAGGCGGCCTGCGCCCAGCGGTAGGTGAGGCTGCGGCCGTAGGGGACGGCGGCGCCGTCGTCGGCGAACCAGTGCCGGAAGTCGAGGGCGAAACGGGCGGCCCGTTCCCTGAAGCGGTCGCCGCCGGTGAGGGTGTCGTGCAGCAGCCCGTAGTAGTGCATCGCCCAGGGCACGTAGTAGTCGCGCCGTTCGGTGGGGCCGTCCGCGTACCAGCCGTCGCCGAGCCAGAAGGCCTCCAGGCGGTCGAGGCGTGCGGTGGTCAGCGAGTGGTCGTAGGACACCCCGACCCGGTCGAGGCCGAGGCCGACGAGCACCGGGAAGAAGTGCCAGTTGTTGTCGGAGACCTCGCGGTGCAGTGCGCTGGTCAACCACCGGGCCAGCCGGTCGCGTTCGGGGCCGCTGAGCGGGTCCCACCACTTCTCGGGGGCGAGCGCGAGCGCGAAGCCGACGGCGGCCATCTCGACGATGCGCTGGTCGTGGTCGGCCGGCTCACCCCAGTACTCGGGATGGGCGGGATCACTGCCGTGTGCCAGTCCCCGGGCCCACAACTCGGCGTGCGGTACGGCCTGGTCGCCCGCCGCGAGGGGGGCCAGGCCCCACAGGGGGCGGGCGAACGCCTCCAGTTCGGCGGCCGTGTCGTCATGGATCGCGGTGTTCACGCCGAGCCTGACCCGTGCCCGGCCCGCGCTGAAGCGGGGCACGACGGGCGCCACCAAGTCCCGGACGTGATCAGCGAGTTCGGTGCGTATGTCGGCCATCAGCCCTTCTCCGCCCCGGCCAGCAGCCCGGTGCGCAGGAAGCGCTGCGCGAGCACGAATCCGATCAGCAGCGGCGCGCAGGCCACCAGCCCCGCCAGGGCCGCCTCCGGCTGGTGGATGTCGAGGTCGGCGAAACCGCTGGAGTTGTTGACCGCGCCCGTCGACTGGAGCAGGGACATGAGGCCGAGCTGGAGGGTGAAGGTGCGGTCGTCGGAGAGCATCACGAACGGCAGGAAGAAGTCGGTCCAGCAGCGCGTGAAGCCGAAGAAGGCGATCAGCGCGATGGCGGGCCGGGCCAGGGGCACCGCGACCGACCGGAACAGCCGCAGTTCGCTCGCCCCGTCGACCCGTCCGGCGTCCAGCAGGCTGTCGGGCAGGTTCGCCCGGAAGTGCAGGAAGGCCAGGTAGACGCCGAACGGGTAGAAGGACAGGGGCAGGATGACCGACCAGACGGTGCCGGTGAGGTCCAGCGCCGACATCTCCAGGTACAGCGGGAGCACCAGTGCGGCGGGAGGCAGGATCATCGTCACCACCGACAGGGTGAGCAGCACACGGCGGCCGGCGAAGTCGTGTTTGGCGAGCACATAGCCCGCGGGCACACACAGCAGCAGGGCGAGGGCCACGCTGCCCGCCGCGTAGATGATCGAGTTGCCGATCCACAGGGTGATCTCGCCGTCGTTGTACGACGTCAGGTGCGACCAGGCGTCGCCGACGTTCCCCAGCGAGCCGAAACCGAGCGGCGAGCCGGTCATCAGGTCGTCGGCGGTGCGGGTGGGCGCCAGCAGCAGCCAGAGCAGGGGCAGTCCGAAGAAGGCGGCCGCGCCGCACAGGAACAGGGCGCGGGTACCGCGTGACAGAACGGTCATCGTCTCACCGGGAGTCGGAGGAGTCGGTGGCGTACATGTGCGTACGGGTGATCACGATCCAGGCGGCCAGTACACCGACCGCGAGCATGGCCAGGGACAGTGCGGCGGCCTTGCCGAAGTCACCGTCCTGGGTGGCGTAGACGTAGGCGAGCTGGTTGACCGACCAGGTGGGGCTGATCTGGCCGGGGGCGCCGGTGGACAGCACGGTCGGCTCGACGAACACCTGGCTGCCGGAGGCGAAACTGGAGATCAGCACGAACGCGACGTAGGTGCGGACCATCGGCAGCTTGACGTGCCACATGGTGCGCCACGCCGAGGCGCCGTCGACCTGCGCCGCCTCCAGGACGTCCCGCGGGAGCGCGTTGAGCGCCCCGTACAGGACCACGATCCAGCCGCCCGCGTGCACCGCGACGCCCATCACGGTGAGGACGGCGAGGAGGCTGCCGCCGGACAGGGCGTCCGTGGCGCTCCCGACGTCCATCAGCTTGAGCAGGGGCGAGAAGGGGCTGCTGTCCGGGCTGACCATGAACAGCCACAGCAGGGCCGCGGCCGAGCCGGTGACCGCGCCGGGCAGGTAGTAGACGAGTTGCAGGGCGCTCGTGGTGCGACCGGGGCGGGCGTGCAGGGTGAAGGTGAGGGACAGGACGGTCAGCAGCAGGATCGGCAGCCACAGCAGCAGATACGTCGTCACGTGGGCGGCCGCGTCGCCGAGCCGGTAGTCGCGGAACACGGCCGCCCAGTCCTGCCCGCCGGAGAAGGAGCCGTCGTGGACGAAGGAGGTCCACAGGGCGTACCCGGCGGGCGCCAGTCCGAAGACCGCGAGGAACAACGTGTAGGGGCCGACGAGGATCCAGACCGCCGCTCCACGGCCGGGGCGGCGCCGGCGGCGGGGTGCCGCCGGCACCGCGGCGGGGGCCGCGGGGCGACGGGGTGCGGTGAGCGTCTTCATTCGGCCGTGTATCCGCTGGTCCTGGCCGCCGCTTCCAGTTTGTCCTGCCAACTCCGCAGGGCGGTACGGGCGTTGCCGCCGGTGTCGAAGGCCTTGACGAGCGTGTCGTTGAAGCTGCTCTGCCAGTCGGCCTCGTAGCGGACCGCGCCGAAGCCGGGGCGCAGCGCGTTCGCCGCCGCGGAGAGGGCGGGCATCGGGTCGGAGGCGTAGTACGGGTCCTTCGACTTGGCCTCGCCCCACTTCTTCGCCGCTGCCGCGAAGGCCGGGTAAGTGGGCTGCCTGGCCTGGAGGTTCACGTCGGTGGTCATCCAGCGCACCAGGTCCGCCGCGTCCTTGGTGCGTTCGCCGGCGTGCGCGGAGACGAGGAGGGCACCGCCGCCGACCTGTCCGGCGTACGGCTTGCTCTCGCCGGGCCAGGTCGGCATGGGGGCGGCCGCGATCCTGCCCTTGGGCACCTTGAAGGCGGGGCCGAACATGAAGTCGCCGAACCAGGCGGGGGCCGGCAGCATGAGGATCTTCTCGCTCTTGCCGAACTTGGAGAAGGCGGGGTCGATGGGCACCACCGTGGTGACGGCCCTCTCCCGGGCGAGGGGCTGCAGCAGGTCGGCGACCCGGGTGCACTCGGGACGGGTCAGGTCGATGTGGACCTTGGTGAGGCTGAGGGTGTCGCGGGTGGGGCAGCCGCTGCTGCCGAAGTAGATACCGGCGCCGTACTTGCCGTTGACGGCCCCGGCAATGGTGCCGGGGTGCTCCTTCGCCGCCCTGAGGCCGGTCCGCTGGTACGCGGCCCAGGTGGTGGGGACGGAGTAGCCGTACCGCCGCATGAGGGTCGTGTCATACCACAGGACGGTGGGGGAGATGTCGTTGCGCAGGCAGTACGTCCTGCCGCCGAAGGTGCAGGTGTCGAGGGAGCCCGGGGTGAAGCCGTCGCGGACGGACTTCGGCACCAGGGTGTCGAGCGGGGCCGCGTAGCCGAACTTCCGGCCGGCGAGCGTGGCCGCCTCGGCGGGGTTGGCGAGGAAGACGACGTCGGGCCAGCCGCCGCCGGTCCGGTTGGCGAGGGAGATCTTGGTGGGTACGTAGCCCGCGTCCGGCGGGATCGTCACGATCCGCATCCTCAGGTCGGGGTGGGCCTTCTTGTACTGCTGGGCCGCGGGCATGCGGGTGTTGTCCACCCAGACCAGTAACTCCCCTCTGCCGCCGCCCGAACCGTCGCCGGCGTGGCCACCGGTTCCTCCGCATCCGCAGAGCACCAGAGCCACGGCCGCGGCCAGGGAAGCCGCGCGCCATCTCTTCATGGGGGACCACCTTTTCACCGGGGAGCTGTACTCCGGGAACGGGGATTGCGATAAGTTTCGCAAAACGCGATCGCCCCGGAAACGTAGGAGATTCATCCGATGACGTCAACGGTTGGGACAAGATCCGACCCGGGAAGGCGGCGCACGCTGGCCGAAATCGCCCAACAGGCGGGCGTATCGGTGTCCACGGTCTCCAAAGTGCTGCACAACAGATCCGATGTATCGGCGGAGACGCGGGCCAAGGTCCAGCGGCTGCTCGAACAGCACGGCTACCTGGCGAAACACCGCCCGTCGGCCACCGCGGCCCCGCCCGGCGGACTGATCGACTTCGTCATCAACGAACTCGACAGCCCCTGGGCGGTGGAACTCATCCGGGGCGCGGAGGACGTGCTGCACGACGCCGGCATGGGCATGGTCGTCTCCTCCACGCACGGCCGCACCAGACGCGCCCGGCAGTGGCTGGACTCCCTGGCCACCCGCCCCACCCGCGGAGCGATCCTCGTGGTGCCCGAACTGACACCCGGACAGCACGAGGAGCTGGGCCGGCTCGGCATCCCGTACGCGCTGGTCACACCGATCGACGAGCCCGCGCCCGGCACGCCCTGGGTGGGCGCGACCAACTGGCCCGGCGGACTGGCCGCGACCCGCCACCTCGTCGAGCTGGGCCACCGCCGCATCGCGATCATCAGTGGTCCGGAGCGCCGGCTCACCTCACGGGCACGGGTCGACGGCTACCGCTCGGCACTGACCGAGGCCGGCCTGCCCTTCGACCCGGAACTCGTGCGCTACGGCGACTTCACCCACGGCCTCGCGCACCAACACGCCCTGCAGCTCCTCGCGTTGCCCGACCGTCCGACGGCGATCTTCGCGGGCAGCGACCACCAGGCCCTCGGCACCTACCGGGCCGCCGCCGAACTGGGCCTGCGCATCCCGTCCGACGTCAGCGTGGTCGGCTTCGACGACCTGCCCTTCGCCGACTGGGTCACCCCGCGTCTCACGACGATCCGCACCCCTCTGGCCGACATGACCGCACTCGCCGCCCGGATGGTGCTGCGCCTGCTGTCCGGCGAACAGCCGGAGACGACCCGCGTGGAGGTGGCGACGGAACTGGTGATCAGGGAGAGCACCGCACGACCGGTGCCGTCCTGACCAGGGCGGCACCGCTGAAGCTCCGAGCCCGAGCTCTGAGCCCGAGCTCCGAGCCCGAGCTCCGAGCCCCGAGCTCTCAGCCCGAGGCTCCGAGGCGACGACGGTCCGGCCGTGCCAGGCGGGGTCGTCCACCCGGACCGTGCGGACGCCGGCGGGTCGTCACCCGGACCGTGCGGACGCCGGCGGGGACCGACGCGGCGGCCACGTCGGGGAGTACGGCGATGCCCTCCCACGCTCCTCGCCGGCGCGGTCCGACCCCCGTCCCAACAGGCCGCCGCCCGGGTCAGGCCGGCAGACCCCAGGGCGTCCAGGACCCCAGGGACGGCACGTCCCTCGGGCCCTGGGCGGCCGAGCCCTCGCGTGGGGTGATCAGCGCGGTGTGGCCCCGGGGGAGCCGTATCTCGACGCGGCCGGGAGCCGTCTCCTTCCACGGCAGGGGCCGTCCGCGCCGGTCGCGCACCCGGATCTCACCCGGTATGCCGTGCTGGAGCGTCAGCGGAGCGCCCGCCTCGCTGTGCACCCGGACCCACCGCGTCGTACCGCCCGAGCGGTCCGCGTCGACGAGGAACGCGCCCTGCGTGCGCAGGGACGCGAAGGAGGCGTCGGGCCAGCGCGAGGACACCGAGGGGAAGACCTTCAAAACGCCGTCGTGGCCCTGGACCGCCATGTCGAGCAGGGACTGGGCGGCGCACAGCGGGCTCTCCAGCGCGAAGTTGCGGCCCTCGCGGTACATGGTGTTGGGCGTCATCGCGCAGTCCGCGACGACGTTGAGATCGGTGAAGAAGGTCAGGTGGTCGAGGGCCTTCTCGGGCTGGTCCATCACCGAGTACATGGACGAGGCCGTCGCGTGGCTGTAGCCGTGCCAGGCGTCCCGCATCGAGACCCAGTGCTCGACACTGCGCCGCATCACGTCACGGTCCGCCGGCCGGTCCCAGACGCGCTCGCGCAGGGGGTACAGCCACAGCAGGTGCGAAGGGTGGCGGTGCGAGTCGGCGAGCGGCACGTCCTGGCCGATCATCACGCCCGCAGCGGGGTCCTCGGCGTACGGCGTGAGGCGCTCGGCGATGTCCCGCCAGCCGCCGGCGCGCGGGTCGTCCACACGCAGCAACCGCGCGGAGTCGAGAAGCGTGCGTGCGCCCCAGCGGATCAGGGAGAGGTCGTAGGTGCAGTCGGCCGCGTCGGCGTACTCGGGGGAGCGGGTGGTGAGCAGATGCAGCCTGCCGTCTGAGCCCTCGTGCAGGAAGTGGCCGTAGAAGTTGATCGCCTTGGCGAGGACGGGGAACACCACGTCCCGCAGGACGGAGAGGTCCATGGTGTGGCGGTAGGCCTGCCAGACGTTGTGCAGCGCCCAGGTGAGGTTGCCGAAGTTGTCGGAGACGTGATCGCTGCCGGGTGCGCCGACGTCGTAGAGGTCGCCGGCGCGCAACTGCCAGTCGGAGGGGTGGCCGAGGGCGTAGCTCCCGCCGTCGCGGTAGGCGACCGGGACGGACGTCGGCAGGTTCTTCTCGAAACGCGCGAACGTGCTGGTGACGGAGTCGAGTTCGAGGTGGTTGGAGCCGAGGACCGGGGCCATGCCGATCTGCACGTTGAGGTTCCACCACACGGCGGTCCAGTTGTTGCCGACCTCGGGGTACCAGGGCCCCCACTCGGAGATGGTCGGGCCGCCGGAGCGCGTCGCGGACGCCAGCTTGTACAGCTGGATCAGGTAGAAGGCCTGAAGTCGCTTGTCCGGTACCGACAGGAAGCTGCGCCGGTGGTAGCGGTGCCACCAGTCGCGGTGGCGGGCGACCAGGGTGTCGAGGCCGGTGGTGAGGGTGCGGTCGACGGCCCGGCGGGCGTCGCGGGTCGTCGCGTCCAGGTCGCCGGGATGGCGGTAGACCAGGTGGGCGGCCAGCAACCTGCCCGTGCCCCGGCGCAGTTCGCGCCAGGCCGTGGTCCAGCCGCCCCCGGCGAGCAGGGGCTGCGCGACATGGCCCTCGCCGGACGTCGAGGAGGTTTCGGGGTCGGGGTTGGGGGTGTACTCGGGGGGTTTCCCCGAGGTGCGGGTGGTCGCCGCGGGCAGCCAGGTGAACGTCCAGGCGGCGCCCTCCTCGCCGGGGCTCGGCCTGGTGGAGACGAGCAGTGCGCCGCTGTCGTTGTGGACCAGCGCCCTGAACGCGAGGCTCCCCCGCGTGGTCGTGACGGTGCCGCGCAGTTCGGCGTCGTACAGGTCCAGCGTCCAGTCGACGGAGGTGATGTCCCCGGCGAGCGTGAGCGTGAAGTACCCGATGGGCAGCCGCGAGTAGCCGATGCCGCCGCGCCACTGCCCGCGCTGGTCCTGCACCTGGCTGTGACTCAGCATCAGCTTCAGCGAGTTGGCCTGCCCGCCTGCGTACAGCTGCGCGCCGAGGAACCCGTTGGCGAGGAAGGGACCGTCCTGCCAGCCTGTCGGGAGCCGGCGCCAGACCGGGGAGGCGGCTCGGACCGTCCTCTCGTACGGGTCCCGGTCCCCGCGCGCGTCAACCGGCCCGGGCGTGGGGAACGCGCCGGCTGCCCTCTCCGGGCGGGCCCAGGCGGTGGCGGACGAGGCCGACCACAGCGCGGCGGACCCCGTGGCCGCGGTGGTGCCCATGAAGCGTCTGCGGGACAGCTCGGTCACTTAAGGACCTCCGGTCGGTGGCACGCCGGTCGAACGGCGGCAGGTGAATGCCTGGCGGTGGTTCTCATACATGGCAGCTGTTCCGCTGCCTGAATGAGTGGCCCTCTGCATAGTGCTGGGGGCGACCACCGGACCGGAAGACCTCGTGCACCACAAAACGCGCCAGACATCCGATGAAAAGTGAAGGCGGGTCGAGGAGGTGTCGACTCTGTCGACGCTTATGTGCTTCCTTGCACTGTATCGGTGCGCGATGAAGGTGCTGTGACGGTTGACGGCGGGAAAGTCATCGGAGTGCTGGCGAATCGGTCAGGCCGTGTCGCGCTGCTCGTGTCGCTTGTCCGCTTCCGCTCCGGCCGGCCGCGTCTCCGCTTCCTGGTCATCTGCCTGGCCGTCCTCGCCCGTCTGCCGGCGCAGGCGCACCTCGATGTGGCCGTCGGTGATCCGGGTGTCGAAGGCCGGCTGCGGCGCGGTGGCAGGACCGTGTACGTTCCACCCGTCCGAGAGCCGGAACACACTGCCGTGCCAGGGGCAGCGCACACATCCGTCGCTGACCGTGCCCTCCGACAGCGGCCCCGCGAGATGACTGCACCGGTCGGCGAGGGCGTGAACGGACCCCCCCGGTTCACGGAGGACGAGCACCGGCACGTCGTCCACGCTGCGTCGGACGGGCCTGCCGACCGGGAACCCGTCGACCGGGCCGACCCGGTGCCACCCCTCGCCGACGAGGTGCGGCACCTCTTCGGCGTGGTTGGCACCCGACGCCTGGCGGTACGCCATGTGACCGCCCAGCGCGCCGCCCACACCCACGGCCGACAGGCCGGCGAGGGTCAAAGCCTTGCCGACGCCCTCCCGGCCCCGCAGGCGTGCCACGAGCGAGCCGGCGAGGAGGTACACCGCCGCCGTGTTCGCGACGGCGTGCACGACGCCGACCCGCTGCTGCTCGCGGTGCAGCTCGGCCCAGTCGGCCCAGCCCGACGCGGCGGCCGGAGCGGCGGCCGCCAGGCCCACGCCGATCAGCACCCGCGCTGTCCGCCGTCCCGTTCCGGGCAGCAGGTCGCACACGGACGCCGACAGCCAGGTGCCGACCGGCACCTGCACCAGCACCGGATGCACGGGATGGCCGAGCCATCGTCCGTGCAGGACGTCCCGGCCGCGGCCCAGAGGCACGGACCGCACCGCTCGCTGAAGGACGTCGATCAGCCGGTCGGCGCCGTCGAACCGCTCCAGGCGGTCCAGCGCCGACAGCACCCGTCCAGGACCCTGCTGTGTCATCGCGTCTCCCGGCGTATCTCGTGGGCCTCACTCGTACCAGCCGAGTAGCCCCGCCCCTGCGGCGAAAACCCCGCAGGTCCACGTGGTGAGCTGCCGGGCGCCACAGCGCGCCCGTGGCGCGGACCCGAGCCTCGCGACACGTTCCGCCCAGGGTGGGGAAGACCGACGCGGAAACCGTCCCCCGACGGCCCGCACCGCACCGGCCCCGGACGAGACAGCCGACGACCCCGAGACCAGCCGACGACCCCGAGACCAGCCGACGACCCCGAGACCAGCCGACGGGGCCTGCGACGGGTCCGCGATCCACCACCGGCGCTCCACGCCCGGCGGACACGATCAGGAGAAGCGAATGTTCCGACAACACCCAAAGGCTCCAGTTCGCAGGTCGGGGGCCGGTTACGTAGTTCCACGGATGCCCGCGCATGCTCCGGGATGACATGCTGCGAGCCGTCAACGCGGCCCGGCCGGGGGGAACTTCGGCCGGTCCGTCTCGTACTACGTGGGGAACTCCTATGCGCCTACGCGCCGTGTCCGCCCTCGCTTCCGGCGCCGCCGTTCTCGCCGCGCTCGCCCTTCCCACCGCCGCCCAGGCGCAGCCTCAGCCCGGCGCGACGGCCGGACTGCGTGCCCTCACCGTGCGGCCGAACACGGTGATCGGCAACGCCAAGTTCAGCAACGCCGTCATCAACGGCGGGAAGAGCGTCGTCATCGGGGCGACCGCCAAGAAGAGCTTCAAGGTGACGTACGACGTCTACGACGAGAACGGTGTGGTCCTCTCCCAGGTCTTCCTGTGGCAGGGCACCGACAGCTCCGACGTCGACACCATCACCGGCGCTCTGGAGGCGGACGACGTGGCCGACTGCACGGAGTCGACCACCAGGACCGGCTTCTACAGCTGCAAGGCCACCTTCACCGTGGACCCGAGGCACGACCTGGCCGGGAACGGCGTCGCCGGCACCTGGAAGCTGCTTCTGGGCGTCTACGACCTGTACGCCAACGTCAGCACCGACGACGACGTCACCAGGACGCTGATCAAGCGCGCGTCGAAGCTGACCGCCGACGCCTCGCCGGAACCGGTGAAGAAGGGCAGAACCATCACGGTCAGGGGCAAGCTGACCCGGGCCAACTGGGACACCGGCACCTACCAGGGCTACAAGGGCCAGTCGGCGCAACTGCAGTTCCGCAAGAAGGGCAGCAGCGTCTACAGCACCCTCAGGAGCGCCACGAGCGGCACCGGCGGCGCTCTGACGGCCACCACCGTGGCCAAGGACGACGGGTACTACCGCTTCGTGTACGCGGGGACCAAGGCCACCGACGCGGCCAAGGCCACCGGGGACTTCGTCGACGTCAGGTGATCGGTGGGATGCGCCGTGTGCCGCCTGGCCCGCCTTCACCGCGGACCAGGCGGCGCCGCCGGGCTCAGGCGGTGGCGGCCCGGTACTGGCCGAGGTATCCGAAGCGGTCACCGGCCGCCCGGAACAGGTACAGCCCGTCCGTGGAGTAACCGGCGCTCGACGCCGTCCAGTTCAGCCGCTTGGTGATGCCCCGGTAGTCGGTGTCGCGCAACCGGTCCACGAGCGCGCCCCGGTCGGTGCGCAGGGAGCCCAGCGTCGTCATCGCGCGGGCGACGAAGAGTGTCGCGTCGTAGGACTCGGCGGCGTACCAGGGCGGGGCGGCCCCCTGGAACCGCGCGCGGTAGGCGGCGGCGAAGGACGTCGCGGCACTCACCCGGGCCGGATCGACGAAGGCGGTGGAGAAGACCCAGCCCCCGGCGGCGTCCCCGGCCGAGGTGAGGAAACCCGGGCCCATGGCGCGCTGGGTGGCCAGTCGCGTCCCCCTGAAGCCGGCGGCCCGCAGGGCACGGGCGAACTTCGCCGCACGGGCGGCCCCGCCGGTGAACACCACCGAGTCCGCCCCCGACCGGGTCACCGTCCTGGCGAGGGCGACGAAAGCGTCGGCCGTGTCGTCCCCGGCGGCGAGGGTGCGCCGGCTGGTGGCCGGCCCGGAGCGCAGTGCCTCGCTGACGCGGGTGCAGATCTTCCAGCCGAAGTCGCCTTCCGCCGCGTCGTCGATCAGTACGGTCTCGTGTGCCCGGGCGGTGCGGGTCAGGTACGCCACGATCGGAGCCGGCAGGTAGGAGTCGGAGGGACGGGTGGCGGCGTACACCCGGTAGGTGGTCGTGGACACGGAGTCGAGTCCGACGGACACCGAGACCAGCGGAAGCAGCGCCTTCTGATACCGGTCGAGGACGGCGGTCGCGCACGCGTCGGTGGTGGGCCCGATCACCGCCCGGACCCGGTCGTCGGCCGCCAGTCGTCGCGCGATCGCGCGCGCCCGGGCTGTGCTGCCCGCGTCGTCGTGGACCTCCACCGCCAGCTCGAAGGCGCGGCCGGCACGGGAGTTGAAGTGGTCGACGGCGAGCCGCACGCCGTTCTCCTGAGCCCGGCCCGCCGTCCGGTCGCTCCCGCTCAGGTCGGCGTGGAGGGCGATGACGAGCCGCGGAACCGCCGTGCCGGACGCCTGGGGTGAGGCGTGCCCGGGGCGCTTCGCGGACCACCAGGCGGCCGTTCCCCCCGCGGCCACCACCCCGGCCCCCGAACCCAGCACCAGGAAGCGGCGCCGCGTGGAACCCGGAGCAGGCTCCTCCGGGCGCGGGACGCGAGGAACCGGCTTGCCGCCGGTCGCCGGCGCGGCAGCCGCGGAGACCGCGGAGATCTCCGTCGCCTCGACGGCGGGCAGCGCGAGGACGGCGGCCGAGCGGCGTGCGATCAGCCGGGTGAGCGTCTCCGGCGACCAGCTCCCGTCCACACCCGCGCCTGTGTCCTTCGCCCGGTCCAGGGTCCGCCGCACCTCGGTCACACCGGGGCGGGCGGCGGGATCCTTCTCCAGACAGTCCCGCACCAGGGGCAGCAACGCCGCCGGCACGCCGTCGAGGTACGGCTCGGCGCGAACCGTACGCATCAGCACCTCGGCCACCGCGCCCCCGCCGAAGGGGCGTTCGCCCGTCACCGCGTACACCAGGAGGCAGCCGAGGGAGAAGACGTCACTGGCCGGTCCGATCTCCCGGCCCCTTCCCTGGGCCTGCTCGGGGGAGAGGAACCCGGGGGAGCCGACCACCATCCCGCTGGCCGTGAGGGCCGTGTCCTCCGGCATCCGGGCGATCCCGAAGTCGATCATCCGCGGGCCGTCGACCGCCAGGAGCACGTTGCCGGGCTTGACGTCCCGGTGCACCAGACCCGCCCCGTGCACGGCGGCCAGTGCCTCGGCAAGCCGGGCTCCGAGGAACCCGACCGAGGCGGGCGGCAGGGGCCCGCACTCCTCGACCGCCTCCGCCAGCGAGGGGCCCGGCACGAACTCCGTGACCAGCCACGGTGATTCCGCGTCCGGGTCCGCGTCGAGCAGCGGCACCACCCACGGGCTGGAGACGCGTCCCGCGGTCTCCACCTCACGGCGGAAACGCGCGCGGAAGCCGGTCTCGTCCGCGTAGCCGCCACGGATCACCTTGACCGCGGCGAGTGAACCACCGGTGGAGCGGGCCAGATACACCACACCCATGCCGCCCGCGCCCAGCCGGCGCAGCAGCCGGTACCCCGCGATCCGCGCCGGGTCGGAGCCGCGCAACGGTTCCATCAAGGTTCCACCATCGCTCGGTCAGTGGTGATCAACGTCCGGTCGGCGCCGCACCGTGCCCGCCGTGGTGCCCCGCCGTGGTGCCACCGTCGATGTCTCGGCGGCGTCCGTTCAGGCGGACACCTGGAAGGGCGCCGGGCCCTGGTAGTGGAACCGGCCGCCGGTCACCTTCCACAGGAAGACCCCGCCGCCGTCGATGACCAGGGCGCCGGTCTCCTTGTCGAACGCGAAGTTCTTCGTGATGCCCTTGTACGTCGCCGAGCGCAGGGCGGTCGTGAGCGCCTGGCGGGCGACGTGCGCGGTGGACAGGGTCTTCAGGGTCGCCGTCACCAGGTTCGCGACGTCGTAGGCCTCGACCGAGTACCGCTCGGGTTCCGCGCCGAAACGCTTCCGGTGGGCGGCCGCGAACGCCGCGGCCCGGGGAGCCGCGGCGGCGTCCATGACGGGCGCGACGATCACCCAGCCCTCGGCCGCGTCCCGGGCGGCGGACAGGAACCGGTCGTCGAGCACCGCCTGGGCGGCGGTCCGCGCTCCGGGGAAGCCGCGTGCCTTGAGTGCCCTGGCCAGCAGTGCGGCCCGGTCGTGGTGGCCGGCGAAGACCACGGAGTCCGCGCCGCCGTCGCGAAGCGCGTCGAGGGTCGGTCCGAAGTCCGTCCGCAGCGCGCTGACCACCTTGGGCACGGCGGGCTGCCGGTTCTTGCGCAGGACCTGGCTGAGCGTGCTGCTGATCTCCCAGGCGTAGGCGTCGGCGGCCCGGTCGTCGATGATCCCGACCGTGCGGGACCTGGCAGTGCCGCGCAGATAGGCGTCGAGGTAGAACGGCAGGATCGTGTCCTTCGCGCGGGCGTGCAGGACGGTCCTGCTGCCCATCACCGTCAGCACGGTGGCTCCGGGCGACACCGGAATGACGGGCAGCAGCGCCGCGTCGTACGTCGCCAGCGCGGCCTGCGTGGTGGCGTCCGTGGTGGGACCGATGACAGCGAGGACGGAACGGTCGGCGACCAACCGCTTCGCCGCCGCCGGCGATCTGGTTGGGTCGCCGCCATCGTCCACGGTCTTCACGGCGAGGCTGAAGGGCCTGTCCGCACGGGAGTTGAACTCGGCGACGGCGAGCCGCAGTCCCCTCTCCTGGGCCCGGCCGACCGCCTTCTGGTCGCCCGTCAGGTCGGCGTGCAGTCCGAGGGTGTGCACGGGCCGGGCGGCAGTCGAGACCGAGGCGGAGCTCCCGCCCCCGCTCCCGCCGGCACCGGAGAGGGCCGCCCACGCGGCCAGACCGCCGCCGGCCGTCACGGCCACCGCGCCACCGGCCATCAGCAGGAGACGACGTCTGCCGAGTGTGCGGCTCCGCGGGACGGCGGGCTCCGCGGCGGATGCGGATGCGGGCGCGGGTGTGGACGCGTCGCCCGGCCCGGCGAGGCCGCCGACCGGGGAGTCGACCTCGGTGTCCTCGATGCCGGGCAGCGCCAGTCCGGCGGCCGAACGCTCGGCGATCAGCCGGATCAACGGCTCGGGCAACCAGGCGTACGCGTCAGCGGTGTCCCCGGGGATCCGCCCCTCGGGCCCTTGGCCGGCCGCGTCCTCGGACCTCGGGCGGGGCACGTCGTCCCCGTCCGGGGTGTCAGCGGGCGTCCGGAGGGCCTCCCGGGGGTCGGGCGGTACGCCGTTCGGCCCGGGGCGCAGGGGGGTGGTGGCCGGGTCGGCCTTCGGCGCGCCGTCCCGCGGGGTGCCGTCCTGATCCGGCTCCGAGCCGGTTCCTCCCGCGCTTTCCTGACCGGAGGCAACGGTGGCGGACGTGGATGCACCGGCCGCCTCGCGGGAGGCACGGGAGGCACGGGAGGCGGCCGGGTCGCCGGAGCCAGGTGCCGGCGCCAGCGACAACGACTCCGCCAGCGCCCCGGCCGCGGGCCGTAGCCGAGGGTCCTTCTCCAGGCAGCCGCCCACCACCTCGGCGAGCGCGCGCGGAACGCCCTCCAGGTCGGGTTCGTCGTGCACAGCCCGGAACAGCAGTGCGTCGAGCGGGCCCGTGCCGAACGGAGGGCGGCCGCTGGCGGCGTAGGCCAGCACGCAGCCCAGTGAGAAGATGTCCCCGGCCGGGCCCAACTCCCGCCCGCCCTGTGCCTGTTCGGGAGACAGGAAGCCGGGGGTGCCGACCACCACGCCGGTCGACGTGAGCGCGGTGTCCCGCGGATCGCGGGTGACACCGAAGTCGATCAGCCGGGGTCCGTCGAGCGCCAGGAGCACGTTGCCCGGCTTGACGTCCCGGTGCACGAGCCCTGCGGCGTGCAGGTCCCCGAGCGCCTGGGCGAGCCGGGCTCCCAGGATCCGGACGGTCCGCGCGGGCAGCGGCCCGTGCGTGGTGACGGCCTCACCGAGCGAGGGCCCGGGCACGAAGTCGGTGGCCAGCCAGGGGGCCGTCGCCTCCGGGTCGGCGTCCACGAGGGAGGCCACCCACGGGCTGGTCATCCGGCGGGCGGTGTCCGCCTCCCGCCTGAACCGCTCGCGGAAGCCGGCGTCCTCGGCGTACTCCTCCCGGATCACCTTCAGCGCGACGAGCGACCCGCCGGCCGAACGGGCCAGGTACACCACGCCCATGCCACCCGCCCCGAGGCGCCCGAGCAGCCGGTAGTCCGCCAGTCTGGCCGGGTCGGACGTGCGCAGCGGGTCCATCACTTCTCCTTCAACTGCTGCTGGACGCGGGTCAGCATCTGGGCCAGGGCCGTGGTGCCCAGTCGGTCGAGTTCCGGCTGGGTCCACCCCTTCGCGCCCGTCACGGAGACGGCCGCGACGACCGTGCCGATGCGGGCGACCATCCACCGGTACGGCTGGGGGCCGCCGGACGCGCCGGTGTACGTGCCGGCTTCGAGGACGGAGTCGTCGGCGTACTGCTGCTCGCGGGCGCCGAAGGGGGTGCCGAGTGACATCAGTCCCGTGATCCGCTCGTCGGTCCGCAACTGCTGTCGCGCGCAGCGCAGGACGTTCTCCAGGGTGGTGCCCAACTGGTCGTCGGCACCGATGACGGAGGAGTGCGTGGTGACCGCGGCCGTGACGTCCACGGTGCCCTTGCCGCCGTCGGCGGGCAGTCGGCTGTACCGGGACGTGCTGGCCAGGACCCCGTGCGGGAGTTTCTCCCGTTCCCAGCGGCAGTCGCCGTCCAGCACGGGCCAGGTGCCCGACGGGCTCGCGGCCGGATCCTGGGCGGTGAAGCCGCGGCCCCAGTCCGCGGGGGCGAGCACGACGGAGTCGGCGAGTCTCCGCCCGTCGCCGGCCGTTTTGGGCACGAGGGCGGCGTCGGGGGTGAAGGCGGCAGCGGTGCCCGAGCCGCCCGAGGGGGCGCCCGTTCTCTCCGGTGAGGCACTGGCGGAGGGCGAACCGCTCTGCCGGGAGCCCCCGTAGTGCGTCGCCTCGGCCGGGTGACGGGCACCGCCCGCACAGCCGGCCAGCAGACCTCCTGCCACCAGGAAGGACACACAACTGCCCACCACACCTCCGGTGTTGCTCTTCACCCGGTCCCCTCAGAGCCGCTCGTGTCGTCCGGCTCCCGAACCTAGACGGCCGCGAGGGAAGCGGCCTCGGTGGAAACACGTAACCGGGCACGCATTCCCGCGCCGTGGCGGTACGGGCTACGTGGTTTCACGGATGTCTCCGGGCCGATGCCACGGCAGGTTGGGGACATCCGCCCGGGCGGCGCGCTGCGCGCGTGCCCGGGCCCCGCGGACCACGAGGGGGTGTTCTGTGCGGCCGGTGACCGGCGGGCGTTCCTCGCGTGCCGTCCGTCCACGCGCGCACGCCCCGCTGAACGGGGTCCTCCGGCCCGCGTCCTTCCCGGGCACGCCCCGCGCCCCGCGCCCGGGGACCGGCGCACGCTGCGGCCGCGATGGCACACGCGGGAGTGCTGTGCACGGTGTGGCTCACCGCGGTCACCGTCACCGTCGTCGCGACGCCGGTCCCGCCACCGCACTCCGCCCAGACCTGCGGATCACCGTGATCCGCGGGCGCCACCGGTCGCCTGGGTGCGGGGCCCCCATGCCGTACGGCCTGACGCTCGACGCGAGCCGCACCCTCCTCCGCACGCCCACGCCGACTCTCCGGCCGCGGTCGGCGCCGGCACGACAAGCACCGCGTCACCGCGGCCGAGCCCGCGAACCGCTGATGTCAGCCCTGCCAGGCACTCGGCCGGCCAGGGTCGGCGGCGTGGGGCGATCGCCTCGTGCCGATCGCTCACGCCCCCGCGCCGAGCCCGATGCGGGTGATCAGACCGGCCAGCGCCGACCGGGACGGCAGCGACAGCTTGCGGTACACCGACGACAGATGCGTCTCGACGGTACGGCGGCTCAGGTGCAGCCGGCCGGCGATGTCCTGGTTGCTCAGGCCCTGCGCCAGCAGGCCCGCCACCTCCAGCTCACGGGTCGTCAGTTCCGCCAACTCGGGTGGCACCGAGGGGGTTTGATCCATCACCTGGGGGCGGACCAGCTCCGCGAGGTCCACCAGCAGGCGGGCGCCGCCGCCCTCGGCGATCCGGTGGGCGCGGTGCCACAGGGCGGCGGCGCGCGGACCCTGCCCGGCGCGCCGCACGAGGGGTGCCACGCGCAGCAGGGAGTACGCCTCCCACAGGGTCTGGCCG
Organism: Streptomyces sp. NPDC043878; assembly: GCF_056435735.1. Taxonomy (NCBI): domain Bacteria; kingdom Bacillati; phylum Actinomycetota; class Actinomycetes; order Kitasatosporales; family Streptomycetaceae; genus Streptomyces; species Streptomyces sp. NPDC043878. The sequence continues at coordinate 15,896 of NZ_JBWKDW010000011.1, read as the reverse complement.
CAGCGGGCGTACTCCTCGGCGGCCGCGTCGAGGAGACGGACGGCCTTGCCGGTGTCGCCGCGCTGCTCGGCCAGCGAGGCCTCGGCTCGCAGGGCGGCCGCCCGCTGACCGCCGAGGCCGAGCCGCCTGGCCTCGCGCGCAGCCTGCGCGGCCCAGCGTCCCGCCTGGTCCAGGTCTCCGGCGGCGAGCGCGGCGCCCACCAGGGTGTCCAGCTGGCCGGGACGGATCGACGGTTGCAGCAACGGGAGTTCACGTCCCCCGCCGGCCGTCACGATGGCTTCCTGGGCGCGGTGCGGGTCGCCGCTCACGTACGTCGCGTGCCCGAGCATGCACCAGGCCAGGGCGGACCACCAGCCCGTACTTCCGCTGGTCGCCGCGACGGCCTCCTCGCCGGTTCGCAGGGCGCTGTCGTCCCCGAAGGGCCGGGCCAGCAGCAGCACCAGCGTCTTGATGGCGAGGGTGAAGGCCAGAAGGTCACGGCTGCCCGCGGCCCGCGCGAGGGACTCCGCCTCCTCGGCGGCCGCCAGCGCGGACGGCAGTCGGCAGGTGCTGAGATGGACGAACGCCTTGCTGGTCAGCAGATGCGGCAGGACGTGCAGCCGGCCCCCGCGGCGGGCGATGTCCAGGCCCCTGGTGAAGTGCCGTTCGGCTTCGGTGTAGCGCTCCAGCAGGGCTTCCGCCCAGGCCAGCCAGCCCAGCGACTCGCACAGGTCGGTGAGACCGGGGTCGGTCAGCGCGTCCACCAGCCGGGCCGCGTCGTCGGCGAACGCGGCGGCCGCATCCGTCTCGCCTTCGTACGCCTCGCCGAGGGCCGCCAGCGCCAGGGCCGCCGCCTCACCCGCCGGGTCGTCGTCGGCGCGGGCGATGGTTACGGCCTCCGCGACCTCCGCACGGACCTCGGGATAGGACGCGGTCAACAGGGCGGACATGCCGAGGGCGAGCCGCAGCGACACCACCTGCCCGGGGTGCGGGCTCGGATGCCGGGACAGCTCCCGGCGCAGCAGAGCGGTGGCCTCGGGGGAGTGCCCGAGGTGCCGCTCCATGACGGCGCACTGGGCGACGGCCTGCGTACGCAGGTCGGGATGGTCCTTGCCCGACGCCTCGATCAGGGCGTGCAGCAGGTCCCGGCTCTCGCGGAGGCTCCCGCTGACACCGAGGGCCCGGGCACGCGCCAGGACGAGTTCGCCGCGCCGCCGCACGTACTCGGACGTGGTCGGCATGTGCCCGAGGACGACGCCCAGCAGATGGGCGGCGGTGGCCGGCGCCGTCGACGCGCACTGCTCGGCCGCCTCACCCAGCACGGCCGCGGCCTTCGCGTCCCAGCCGGTCATCGACCGCTCGATGTGGTGGGCCCGCTCGGTGGCGGGAGCACCACTCGCGGCCAACGCCCGCGCGACCCGGCGATGGAGCTCGGCACGCCGTCCGGGCGCCGTGTTCTCGTGGACGAGGGCGCGTACGAGCGGATGGCGCAGCACCCACCGGCCGCCCGGCCCGGTGCGCAGCACGTCCCGCGCCACCAGCGCGCGCGTCTGCTCCTCCACGTCCCCGACCGACAGCCCGGTCGCCGCACCCAGCATGACGGGCGTGGCATGGTCGCCGAGCACTGCCACCGCCTCGGCGATCCGGCGCTGGGGTTCCGTCAGCGTGGTCAGCTCGTCCAGCAGCAGCGCGGCGAGCCCGCTGGGCACACCGACCGCATCCGTCGTGCCGGCGTGCGCCGTGATGCTCGGCACGGGCGCCCCGCCCCGATAGGCGTGCACCAGCGCGAGCAGATAGAGGGGGTTGCCCTCGCTGGCGGCGAACAGCCGTCTCGCCTGGTCCTCGGGGACGTCGGCGGCCAGCGTGCGGATCGACTCGCCCTCCGGCAGCGGCCCCAGGTCGAGGTGCAGTACGACGCCGCTGTCGGCGCCGCGCGCCAGCGCCGCGGTCAGCGGCGTCGGGGTCTGCCGGGCCCGCCGTGCCACGACCAGCAGGACCCGGCCGCGCGCCGGGTGCCGGATGAGGTGGTCCAGGAGTTCCCGTGACGCGGGATCCGCCCAGTGGAGGTCGTCGATGGCGAGCACCAGGCCGCGCTCGCCCAGGCGCGCGAAGAACGCGGCGATCGCACGGTGCAGTCCGAAGCGGGCGGCGGCTCCCGCCCCGGAGGCGTCGTCCGGCGCGTGCCGGACATCGTGCAGCACCGACTCCGCCTCGCCGAGCACCGGGTCCGCCGCCGGGGAGCGGGGATCGGCATCGGCGAGCGCGTCGGTGAAAGCCTGCAGGGGAACGTGCTGTTCGTACTCCGTGGCCCGCCCGCGCAGCACCGTGAAACCGGCCCGGCGGGCGCGGGCACACACCTCGCCGACCAACCGGCTCTTCCCTATACCGGGTTCACCGGCGATGTCGACGACCGACGGCACCCCGGGTCCTCCGAGGTCGGCGAGCAGGGTGTCCAGCCGCACGAGTTCCGCCGCTCTGCCCACCAGTTCCGTCACGCCCGCGCCCCCACCTGCGACTTGCCCGCTTTGATCGACCTCTGTCCCCCGTCAACCCTAAGGTCCCTCCACCCCGGGACGACGCGCGGGCACCGCTGCCGGGTTCCTGCTTGACCCGCACACCGTGTCAGGCGCCGACCAGGGGTGGTGACCGCCGTCGCGGACCGGGCTCGGTGGACCTGCCGGTTCGGGGGCGGCGGTACGCGTGGCCGCTGCGGGTCGGGCACGCCCGGTGGTCGCCACGCTCACGGCCAGACGCCGTACCGGGCCGGCCAGGCGAGTACGTGGGGGCGGGACGACCGGACAGGTCGGCCGCCCGTGAAGCGGATGTCGTCGGCCACCTCGCGACGTACGCCTCTTGCGGTACGCAGGTCCCCGCCTCCTCGGCGGTGGTGAACTCGGCTTTCACCAGGACCAGTCCGCGCAGCGGGGACGCGAAGACGTCGATGCCCGGGGGAGGCACATTGAAGCGGCAGCGCGGCGCGGCGCGCGCCGTTCGTCACTACTACGCGCCCTTCGTCACGCGTAGAGGATGCGGTGCTTCTGTTCCTCGAACTCGGCCTCGGTCAGGACGCCCTGTGCCTTGAGTTCGCCGAGCTGCTTCAACTGCTCGATCTTGTCGCCCATGTCGGGGGCGGCCGGTGCGGCCGGTGCCGTCGGCTGCGGCGCGGGCTCGTCGTAGCCTCCCGACTGAGCCGCCCATCGCCCCTGCTGGCGGCGTGACACACGGTTCGAGACGGCGGTCGCGGTGCCGGCGACGACGGCGGTACGCGCGACGCCGCGGAGTAGACCTGGCATGGTGCTGTTTCCCTTCTGCCGCGCAGAGGACGGGAAGTCGTGTCCGGGCGCTCTCAGCGAGCGGCTTCGGCCGCGTCGAGGGCCTCGAGAGTGTCGAGTACGGCGGGCACGGGGATCCGCCCGGAGGCGACCATCCTGGCGCCGCCGCGGCGCAGGGCGGTGGCGAACGGGGCGGCCCACAGGTTCTCGTAGACGAGGATGCCGGCGGAGCTGCCGGGCTGCAGCGCGGTGCCGGCCTCGGCGATGTCGTCCTGGTCGAGCAGGCCGGAGGACGCGCCCTCGAAGACCGCCAGGTCGAGCTCGCCGTCCCCGGTGAGGTCGGCGATCTCCATGCCGCTCACGGAACCGTCTTCCTCTTTCCTGACGAACAGCAGGTCGAGGATCCTGATCAGACCTCGGTCCACGAGATCCACCAGCAGGGGGAAGCCCTCGCCGGTCATCCGGTTACCGGGGAACTCGACGACGAGATAGTCGATCGGGCCCACTTCCTGGATTTCGTCGCTCACGGTGTCACCTCTGGTGTTCGCGGCTCCCCTGGGCACCCCCGTAGGGCAATTCCACCACCGGAGCCCGGGGGCCGCACCTGGTGGGCGCGGACGCGGACCACTCGGCGAGGGTCACGCCAGGCGGCCGACGCGGACGGCGCAAGTGGCGTGCGGGATCGCTGTGGCGCTCATAGTCTGGTGCTGCTCGGGGCTACCGCGGAGGTCTGCCATGCCCCGAACCGTCTGGTCCGGCGCCATCAGCTTCGGCCTGGTCACGGTGCCCATCCACGTGCAGTCGGCACGGGAGGACCACTCGATCCGGTTCCACCAGTACCACCTGGCCGACATGGGCCGGGTCCGCACCCGGAAGGTGTGCGAGGTGGAGGACCGTGAGCTGTCGAACGCGGAGATCGGCAAGGGGTACGAGTACTCCAAGGACCTGGTCATCCCGATCAGCGACGAGGACCTGAGCAACCTGCCACTGCCGACGGCGAAGGCGATCGAGATCGAGGCGTTCGTGCCGCTGAGGTCCATCGACCCGCTCCGGATCGGGGAGGGCTACTACCTCGCGCCGGACGGGCAGGTCGCCGCGAAGCCGTACAAGCTGCTGCGCCAGGCGCTGGCGCGCTCCTCGAAGGTCGCCATCGCCAAGTACGCATGGTCGGGCCGCGAGCGGCTGGGACTGCTGCGGGTGCGCGAGGACGCGATCGTGCTGCACGCGATGCGCTGGCCGGACGAGATCCGCGACCCCGCCGAGCTGCTGCCGCCGCCGGTGGAGCTGAGCGAGGAGGAGATCGACGGCGCCCTCGCGCTGATGGACAGCATGAGCCGTGAGGACCTGGACGGGCCGGAGTTCCAGGACGCGTACACCGAGGCCGTCGCGAAGATCATCGAGGCGAAGCGGGAGGACCGTGAACTGCCCGCGGTCGCGGAGCCGGAGAAGCCGGGCCAGGTCCTGGACCTCATGGCCGCCCTCACGCAGTCCGTGGAGAAGGCCAGGTCCTCCCGCGGCGAGGGCGAGCCCGCCGGGGGCAGGCACGCCGAGGTGCACGAGCTGCCCAGGAAGAAGTCGACGGCGAAGAAGGCGACCGAGAAGAAGACGACGGCGGCCGGGAAGACGGCGGCGGCCAAGAAGCCGGCGGCGGCGAAGAAGACCACCGCGGCGAAGAAGACGGCGGCGGCGAAGAAGCAGCCGGCGAAGAAGGCCACCGCGAAGAAGTCCCCGGGGCGCCGACCGCGCAGCGCGTGAGCGACCCGGCTCCGGTGTAGACGCAACGTCAAGGAACTGTGCACCGACTGTCAACGACAGCCGGACAGCGATCGGGCATTCTCGATCTTGCGTACACGGGGGGCGGCTTCGGCCGCGCGACTGCTCCCCTCCGCCCTGGTGGAGGGGGGTCGGGGGAGGGACGGACGTCCTCACCAGGCCATGGACACCGAGGCCCGGTGAGGACGCTGTCTGCCCGCACGTCCGGCGGCGACGCGGCTGGGACCGCGGGCGGACCGGTCTCTACTCCCGCTCGGACAACGCCTCGCCGCGGTACTCCCTGGGCGAGAGCCCGTACGCGGTGCGGAAGGCGCGGGTGAAGTCGGAGGCGTGGCCGAAGCCCCAGCGGGCCGCCACGGTGTGGATGGGCGTGGCGCGCAGCGAGGGGTCGGCCAGGTCGCGGCGGGCGCCCTCCAGGCGCTGACCGCGGATGCAGGCCGCGACCGTCTCGCCGCGCGACTCCTGCTGGAAGATGCGGTGCAGGTAGCTGACGGAGATGTGATGGGCCGCGGCGATCATGGGCGGCGACAGCTCCGGATCGTGCAGATGGCGCCGGATGAACGTCCGTACGCCTTCCACCGTGGCCACCCGGCGTGTCTCCTGGGGCAGGGCGGTCTCCGCGTCCAGCAGCCGGCCGAACCAGGCGGACAGCAGGTCGAGGACGACCGTGCCCAGGCGGGGCGCGTCGGCGGGGGTGAGGGTGTCGGCCTGCCGGTCCAGGCCGATGAGGAAGTCCGTCAGCAGCGCGCCGACGCCGTCCCGCCCCGGCAGCCCGCGGCCCAGCAACTCCCGTACCCGGTGCGGCGGCAGAGGAAGCAGCGCCTTGGGGAAGTCGACCGCCACGCCCTTGACCGGACGGCGTTCACGGGAGTCCGTCGAGCGCAGGTCGTACGGCTGTGAGCTCTCGGCCAGGTGCAGGTCACGCGGGCCGAACGTGTCGGTCCGCCCGGCGTGGTCGAGAGCCAGCCGGCCTTCGAGCAGGAGCGTCAGGTGATACGTCTCGGGGTCGGACTGGCGCACCATGCGTGTGTTCCGCCGGTAACGCGACGGCAGGAACGAGGCCGACCACACGGCTACCGGCCCCAGCTCCATCAGCCGGTACTCGGCCCAGAAGTCGGCGGCGTGCGCGCTGGCGATGTCGCTGGAGCGGGTCCGGCCTATCAGCTCCCACCAGTAGTCGAAACGGTTCTCCGCAGGTACGTCCGCAGTTCGGAACACCGTTCCGATCATTCCGTCCAGCCCCGATTCACGCGCCGACAGTCCCCTCGGCATCCTGCCACGCGGAGATCATCCGGAGTCCGCCGGGTGCGTCACGCCGCCCCGCCCGGCCGCCGGGGGAACAGGGGCGATCCCCGGCGGCTCGACGATCAGGCGGCGTACTGGTGGGCGGGGTAGGTCAGATACCCCGCGTCGCCGCCCTGGTAGTACGTGGCCTCGTCGGCCGGCGCGATCGGCGCTCCGGTGCGCAGCCGCTCGACCAGGTCCGGGTTGGCGATGAAGGCACGGCCGAAGCTGATCAGATCCGCGCCCAGGGTGAGCCAGTGGTCGGCGGCGGCACGGTCGGCCTGCTTCGGTCCCATGGGAAGCGCCGGGTTGACGATCAGGGTGCCCGGCCAGGCGTGGCGCAGCCCGACCAGGACCTCCTCCTCGGTGGTCGCCTCGAGATGGACGTAGGCGAGGTCGAGGCGGGCCAGTTCGGACAGCAGGGCCGCGTACAGCTCGGGTACGTCGGTCTCCTCGACGCCCCAGAACGTGCCGCCGGGGGAGAGCCTGATCCCGGTGCGGGCCGCGCCCACGGCGTCCACGGTGGCGGCCACCGCCTCGACGGCGAACCGGATCCGGTGGGTCACGGAGCCGCCGTAGAGGTCGGTGCGCAGGTTCGCGTTGGACGACAGGAACTGCGAGATCAGATAGCCGTTCGCGCCGTGCAGTTCGACCCCGTCGAAGCCGGCGTCGACCGCGCGGCGGGCGGCCTCGGCGTACGAGCGGGCCTGCTCGGGCACCTCGGAGGTCTCCAGCGCGCGGGGGACGGGCGCCGGCTGCGGCCCGGTCGGGGTGAACACCTCGCCCACGGCGGCGACGGCGGACGGCCCGACGGGGCGGACGCCGGTGGTGGACGGGTGCGAGACGCGGCCACCGTGCATGACCTGCGCGAAGACCCGCCCGCCGTTGGTGTGGACGGCGTCGGTGACCGGGCGCCAGGACGCGACCTGCTCGTCGGTGTGCAGGCCCGGGGTGCCCGGGTTGGACTGCCCGACGACGTTCGGCTGGACCCCTTCGGTGATGATCAGTCCGGCGGTGGCCCGCTGGGCGTAGTAGACGGCCATGGACGCGGTGGCGAGCCCCCCGGCCGCGGCCCGGACGCGGGTCATCGGCGCCATCACGACCCGGTTGGGCAGCTTCAGGTCTCCGAGGCGGTGGCCATCGAACAGCGACGTCATGCCGGAACTCCTTGGTACTGGTCGGTGCAGCCCTCCTGGTGGGGGCCCGACACGTACGCTAGAACCTGACATTGATGTGAGAGGCAAGCCCGTGTGGGCCGCGTCACAAGGAGGACATGTGCGGATCGGGGAGCTCGCGGCGCGGACCGGTGTCAGCGTCCGGTCGCTGCGCTACTACGAGGAGCAGGGGCTGCTCACGTCGGACCGCAGCGTCGGAGGCCAGCGGCACTACACGGACAGCGAGGTCGAGCGGGTGGCCTTCATCCAGCGGCTCTACGCCGCCGGCCTGTCCAGTCGCACCATCGCCGAACTGCTGCCGTGCGTCGACTCGCCCAGCGACGAGACCTCCGACGCCGCGATCGAGCGGATGGCCGAGGAACGTGACCGGCTCACGGCGCACATCGAGGACCTGCTGCGCACCCGTGACTCCCTCGACGCCGTGATGGCCGCGGCCCGGGCCCACCGCGACGCCCGCTCGGCGGCCTGAGCGCAACCGCTCGCCGACCGGGCTCGGCCGGAACGGCAGGCGCCCGGACCGCTTCGCGGCGGCGTTCGTCGCCGCCACGGGCTCGGCTCCAGGCGGCTACAGCGCGTCCGCCCGCCCGACCTCTCCGGCCTCCACCCCGCCCAGGGGGTCCCCGATCCGCACGTTCCACCGTCCCGAACGTCCGCTGACGGTGACCGCCGCCAACGGTGGTACGTCGATCCGCCAGAACGCCGGCTCGGGCGCCCCCAGGACCCGCACCACAACCGCTCGTACGATCTCGGGCTCCACCACGGCGACGGTGCGGCCCGCGGCCTCCGCGGCGGACTCCAGCCACGCCGTCACACGGTCGCACAAGTCCCGCACCGACTCCCCGCCGTGCGGGGCCGAGGACGGGTCGGTCATCCAGCTCATGAGCGCTTCCGGCTCCTGCGCCCCGACCTCGTCGAGGGTGCGACCCTGCCAGCGGCCCACGCGGAGCCCGGCCAGTTCCGGCACGGGAGAGGCGTCGAGACCGAGAGCCGACGCCGTCTGCCCGCAGCGCACCGTGGGGGAGGCCAGCGCGCGGTCGGGCAGGCGGAAGGTGCCCTCGGCCGAGCGGGCACGCGCCACCCCGGCCTCGTCGAGCGGGCAGCCGTCTTCGAAACGCGCCTGGCGCAGCGACCGGCTGACGGCGGGTGAGATCAACGTCACTCGGCTTGTCATGTGCCTGCTCTCATGGTCAACGAAGCGGTAACCGCAGGGAATCGCGGGCCCCGGAACGCGGCCGACGCGCCCCTGGTGGCCCCACGCGCCCTTGGCCGCACCCCCCGCGACGCGGTACGTTCTCGACGATATCGACGACGGTACTGCGGAAGCCGGTGGGAATCCGGCACGGTCGCGCCACTGTGAGTCCGGTACCGGCCGCCCCGACACGGGGTGGCGGACGCCCGGCGAGTCAGACCCGTGGCCGTCGTCCTGTGCACCACCGAGACGGGACGCGAGTTCCCCAGGAGGTCCTGCCATGGCGCAGTCCACCGTCCAGCCCAGCGCTGCCCCCACCACTCTCCCCGCCAAACTGCCGATCGGCGCGATCGCACCCTGGGCGGTCTTCTTCGGCGTCCTCATGCTGGTGCTCCTCTACTTCGTCGGCGCCGAGCAGGGCGCCACCTCCGTGGTGAGCGGTGAGAACGTCCACGAGTGGGTGCACGACGCCCGCCACCTCCTCGGCTTCCCCTGCCACTGACGGCCGGGCCGGAGCGCATCAGCCCATGAACTCGGCAACCGTCAGACAGCTCCTGGTCCGCGGCATGCTGGCGGGCCTCGCCGCCGGCCTGCTCGCCCTCGTCGTCGCCTACTTCCTGGGCGAGCCCCGCGTGGACTCGGCCATCGCCTACGAGGAGGCGCACTCCCACGAACACGGCATGGAGGCGGTCAGCCGCACCATGCAGTCCACCGGCGGCCTGAGCACCGGAGTACTGCTCTACGGCGTCGCGTTCGGCGGTATCGCCGCCCTCGCGTACTGCTTCGCGCTCGGCCGGATCGGCCGCTTCGGGCCGCGCGCGAGCGCGCTGCTCCTGGCTGCCGCGGGGCTCCTCGCGGTCTACGTCGTGCCGTTCCTCAAGTACCCGGCCAACCCGCCGTCCGTCGGCGATCCGGACACCATCGGGAAGCGCACCACGCTGTACTTCCTGATGATGCTGCTCGGCGTGCTGCTGGCCGTCGCCACCGTCATCCTGGGCAAACGGCTCGCACCACGACTCGGCAACTGGAACGCCACGCTGTCCGCGGCGGCGTTCTTCGTCCTCACCGTCGGACTCGCGTACGCGTTCCTGCCGGCGGTCAACGAAGTCCCGAACGACTTCTCGGCGACGCTGCTGTGGCAGTTCCGTCTCGCGGCCCTCGCCATCCAGCTGACCCTGTGGACCTCCTTCGGCCTGCTCTTCGGAGTACTCGCGGAACGAGTCCTGTCGCCCAGGGCAGCGGTCCCCGCGGCCGAGGGCGCGGGAACGCGAGCCGCTTCCGTACCGCACTGAGGCACGCTCCGCCGGCACGAGGCGGACACCGTGGTCCGGGTGGGGGGGGGTGTGGTTGGGGGGGGGACGGGGAGGGGGGGGGGGGGGGGGGGGGGGGGAGGGGTGGGGTGGGGGGGGGGTGTTCAGTTTCCCG